>NZ_JAAKOE010000002.1:0-414567 GCF_049171255.1 Aeromonas sp. 603757
GTCTGCTGCGCTTTCGATGTTCCAACATCCTGTTTTTACGACTATCTGGCTCGCAAGCAGACGATTAACCGTGAGCGTATGCAGCAGCGCTCTGAGTTGCGCCGTTTGTTCAAAGCGAGCCGAAACTCAGCGGGCAGCCGTGCCTTGATGTCGATGATGCGGGAGTTGGGGTATCAGATTGGTCGATTCAAAGTACGTAACCTGATGAAGGAAGCCGGTCTGGTATCCAAGCAACCGGGCACTCATCGCTATCAGGTCGCTCGGTCTGAACGACCGGACATTCCCAATCTGCTGGCCCGCGAATTTGATGTCCAGCAACCCAATCAGGTGTGGGGTGGCGATATCACCTACGTCTGGGCAGGTGGTCGTTGGCATTACCTGGCAGCGGTGCTTGACCTGCATACCCGGCGGGTTGTGGGGTGGGCGATATCTGAGAAGCCTGATGCAGAATTGGCAATCAAAGCACTGGAGATGGCCTATCAGCAGCGGGGTTGCCCATCCGGTGTGCTATTTCACTCCGACCAGGGCAGCCAATATGGCAGCCGGGCATTTCGGCAACGACTGTGGCGCTATCGCATGACCCAAAGCATGAGTCGTCGTGGTAACTGCTGGGATAACGCCCCGATGGAGCGATTGTTCAGAAGCCTGAAGTCAGAGTGGCTCCCGGCTATGGGATACATGAGCGTGCGGGAGGCAAAGCGGGATATCAGTTATTACCTGATGGATTACTACAACTGGCGGCGTCCACATCACCACAATAATGGGATACCGCCAGCAAAAGCCGAAGAACGGCCTAACCAAGTGTCCGGATTTAGTTGACCACTACAGTAACACTACAGAGATCTGTCAGGAGGTATTACACTGAGCGGCCACTTTTACTCTTTTTGCTGTAGTTGACGGATGTAGGTGCCAGGTGTCAGGCTTTTCAAGCGATTGCGCAATATCCTGTGGTTAAGCAGATCTTCAAACTCAAGTAATACGGCTCCCAGACTGAGACGTTTGTCAAAACGCTCACCAGCCAGAATGGCAGTCAGTGGTTGAGAGAATGCGGTTGAGTCGAGCAACCCACTGGATATCGGTAAAGAGGCAGAGGTCACCGACGTGCATAGCCTGTTGGCCAACGCCTCTACTTCGGGGAGTGGACTGGTGACCTCAATGCTCTCGATCGGGTAGGGCAACTCATTTTGCAAATAGTTGGTGAAGCCATTAAGGATCTGCTCTTTCTCTTCCGGGGCACAGAGGGCAAATGAGATATGGCCGGTCAATTGCTCCGTGAGCACCAGCAGCAAAGGCTGACTGGCTGCGATGACAGTTGGGAGATATAGCGCATCCAGCCACACGTGACCCAATCCAGATGCAGGGTCAGGCTTTTTCAACCGATCTTGTTGGTATTTTTGCAGACAGCGGCTCAAACCTGCCCGCGAGACATCGGCACGGATCAGTAAGCGGGTGACCTCCAGCAGTTCATCAAGAGAGAGATGCAGCCGATGGCGAAGAAACAATACCAACCACTCCTGCTCAGGCTGCAGTTTGCGATGGATTGTGCGGGGTCTGTGGGATTTGTCATAGCAATCATCACGATTGCGCCAGCGTCTCACCGTATCTATCGAGATGTTCAGCTCCTCGGCAAGAGCTGCATCTGATTTGCTGGAGGTCTGGATATATTTGCGAGTCCGGGGCGTTGTGGTTGCGTTCTGGTGCAGCTTTATTTCCATCTTGCGTACTCTTGGACTAACCGTGCTGGCCGGGCGAAAAGAGCGATGATTATATCGTAATAAAGCGAGTCTGGTACATCGACCACGGATTGGGCGGTGAAGCAGATCCTGGCCTGGAGATAAATAGTCAAGAATTGGTTCCTGCTCACATTTCACTACGAACACAAGCTGATGGAGATTGGGCGTGACGGGAATGCGTTGCTGCTTTTTCAGTAGGAAGGCCCTTATTGATGATTGCCGGTGTGTGAACGCAGTGGGGGGACCCAGGAGTCAGAGCCTCCCCCGTCGACCCCGGAGTGGCTCCGGGGTCGACGGGGGAGGGTATTAGATTCGCCCCTGGTAGCGCAGGGGGAAGCGGCCCTGACTGTCGGGCTGACCGAGGAAGGGGAGTCCTTGTTGCATCTGCGGTGGCAGTTCCGGGCCCGGTTTCAGGGTGCCCTGGAACAGGTATTGGCCATTGGGTTGCAGCTCGAGGCGACCTATGGTCTGCACCGCATCGGAGCCCTGCTTGAGTTCGGCCACCAGTCTGGAGTCGAGGCAGGTGAGCTTCAGCTCGGGGTCGGCCAGATCCAGCTTGCCCGCCGGGGTATCGGCACTGGCGTTGTACCAGTCGAGGTTGCCGTAGAGGTTGTCACACCAGGGGTTGCCCTGGGCAAACTGCTCCACTTTGAGCTGCAGCTGACCGGTGACGGTGAGCGGGATCGGCAGGCGCATCGGCACCCGGCTCAGCAACCAGGGGGCGGGGGCGTTGAGGGTCAGATCCCGGCCGAAGGCGGCGCCATTCCAGCCGAAAACGCCCTGACCATTGAGGCCGTTGCGATCGCCAAAGCGAATGGCCACTTCGGGGGCGAAGCGCAGCAGCGACCAGCCGTTGAGATCCCAGCGCAGCTGGCTCACCGATTCGCTGGCATATTGCAGCCGGGCGATCTGGCCGTTCCAGAGGGTGCCGCTTACCCCTTCCAGTTTCAGCAGGTTGGCAATGTTGGCAGGCAGCGGCAGATAGCGCGCGACCAGCGCCGCAGGCAGGGTGGCCAGCAGGAATACCAGATAGGCTGCCAGAAACAGGCTGGCAATCAGGATGCGTTTTTTCATTGTGGACGACTCAACTGCAAACGTCTGACCTTGACCAGACCCGGGGCCAGATCCTCGCGGGCGATCTCGATGATTTGAACCTGAATGCCGTGCTGCTCCACCAGAGTGGAGAGCCAGAGCAGCAAGTCATCGAACTGGACAGTGTCGATCCACACTTGCAGCTCCTGCGCCTGGGGTTGCAGTCGGGCAATCTTGATCTTGTGGTTGAAGGCGGTGCGGTTGACCACCCCTTCCAGGGTGCCGCTGGTATCGATCTGGCGACCCGAGCCCCCCTGCATGGCCAGCACCTCTTCACCCTTCTCCTTGAGCCAGGCGAGAGTCTGCTGCTGGTTCTGCACCTGCCGCTCCCGCTCCGCGATGCGGTTGGCGATGGGCTGCCAGAGGCTCCAGTAGAAGAGACCGACCAGCAGCAGAACGCCGCCTGCGACCACCAGCCGCTGTTCCCGTGCGGTAATGCCGTGCCACCAGCTCTGCAATTTTTCCATCATGATGATTTACCCTTGAGCACCAGTGCGCCCTCTACCTTGCCTTCGGTGCTGCGCACCTCGCCTTGCTGTACCTCGAATTGCTTGCCGGCCAGCTCACGGAACCGCTCGATCTCGGCAAAGCCTGGGGCGGTCACCTGCAGCCTCAGCTCGCGGCGACTGGCATCAAAGCGCAGCACCTGCGGCTTGAGGCCGGGGACTTCGGCAAAGGTGGGGGCCAGCTCGGTCAGCATCAGCAGCACGCCGTTTTGCGGGGCCTGTCCCATCTGTTGCAGGTGCTGGGTCATCTGGCTGCGCACGTTCACGATGCGGTTCTCGCCCGGGAAGATGCGGGTATAGACGGCACGGATCTCCGCTTTCAGCGCCTTGTCCTGCTCGGTGAGCTGATAGAGCTGCACGCCGCGCTGGCCCAGCGCCACCAGCAGCAACAGACCTGCGGTGATAGCTACCTTGCGCCACTGCAGCCAGTAGCGGGCATATTCGGTCTGTGGTCGGTAGGGGCCGGTCAGCAGGTTGGCCCGGCAGGTGAGGGCCCCCTTGGCCAGCAGCAGCATGGGGAGTTCGGGCTCCGCCGCCTGCCAGTTGGCGGCGGCAATGGCGGGCTCCGGTGTGTGGCTGTGGATGGTGACCGGCTCCGCTTCGGTTGCCAGCAAGATGGCTAGCAGCGGTTCGTCGGCGACGATCCCCTGACAGGGGCCCTGGCGTACCAGCCACTCGCTGCCGAGCTGCAGCGCAGACCAGCCATCAGCGGCCTGCGGCAGCGCCAGCACATCGGGCAGCAGGTGCAGGCTCTTTAGGCCTGCGGCATCGAGCCAGCCGAGCCACTCGCCCATCTTCTGCCGATCCACCGCCATCAGGTCGACCTGTTGCCCTTCGTGGGCCAGCACCACCAGATGGAGCTCGTCCACGTCGGAGGCGATCTGCTCCTCCAGCAGGTAGGGGAGGGCCGCTGCCGACTGGCGGTTGTAGCGACCCGGCAGGGTGACGCGCCGGAAGATCAGATCGCTGCCCGGCACTAGCGTGACCACGGGGCGGCCACCGGCCCGCTCCTGCAGCTCGCCCAGGGCATCGGCCGAGGGCAGGGTGCCGGAGGCGATGATCTCCTGCTCCTGACCGGACCAGACCAGCCAGGCCACGGGTTGTTGTTTATTGGTCCCCAGTCGGATGACCAGACTTTCGCTCACGCATCTCTCTCCTGCGATACCGGTTTGCAAAGGGCGTTGTGCGCCCTGGCAACCGGTGCGCAGCCCGCAGGCTGCATCCAACATCTCTCGTACCCGCGGGCGAGGGCCTGCAGGTGCGCTGTTTATTCGGCGCCGCTACTGAGGCGGCGCAGCATCACCAGTTTATTGTCCTTGCCCCGCTGGAACAGGGTTTCGAGCCAGGCCCGGTTGTCGCCGACCTCGGCCACGACTCGGGCTTCGAAGAAGTCGCTCTTGACCACCAGCGCCTCTTTCAGCCCTTTCACCGCATCGACCGGAGCGAGCATGTCTGTCATCAGCTTGCTCTCTTTCCACCCCTTCTGTGGCCGCTCGTTCAGTACTCGCTTGGCGTCATCCAGCCCGATAGTGCCCAGATAGAGGGCGACCAGCAGCTCGGGGCGCTGGGGGGCAAGGGTATTGATATTGATCTTCAACTTGTCGTTGGGCAGGGTGCAGACATAGGGAGCCAGTTTGGCATAGACCCTGGCCGTCACCCCGCGCACCGCCCGCAACTCATCCTTGCCCAGCATCCACTGGTTGGCGGTGAGGTAGGGTGGCTTGAGCCCCTCGTAATAGGCGTCCTCTGCGCCAAGGCTGGAGACCAGCACCGTATCCTTGTCAGTCCAGTCACGGATGGCATCGGTGAGCTGGGCCGCCTCGTAATCATCCATCGCCAGCTGCTTGAGCAGTTCGCGAAACACCTGCACCGGATAGGGCTGCTGCGCCAGCTCCTCGCCGCTTCCCGCCTTGGCGGCCACGCTCAGGCTGTTGAGGTTGAAGCAGGATTGCAGGTCGGTCACCTCGCCCTTGAGCTGGCCATCGTCCACCGGAAACACAGTGTTCTTGCGGGCCCAGTTCTGGCTGAGGTTGACCACCTCGGGATTGTCCTTGAAATCCTGCGTCAGCACCTTGCTCACCAGCGCTTCCGCCGAGAGGGCATACCACCATGCCTGTTTGCTGGTGGTGATGTTGGCGGTGCGGCGCAGCTCAAGCTGCAGGCGGCCGCTCATATTGCTGGCGATGATCACCATTACCGAGAGGATCAGCAGCACCACCAGCAGCGCCATGCCGCGCTGGCGATCGGGTGAGGCGAGATTAGCCCGCATTGGCGCCCCCTCCGTTCTGGCTGTCACCATTACCGCCATTGGTATTGCCGTTGCCGCCGTTGTTCCCGTTATTGCTGTTGTTGCCGCCCCCCTGGTCGGGGTTGCTGCTCTGGCTGTTCTCTTCGGCGCGCTGGCCACCGGCGCCAATCAGGAACTGACGGCGAATGGTGCCGTAATCTTCCAGATCCAGCTCCACTGCCAGCCCGTAGGGCAGCAAGCTGCGCTGGCTCCACTCCTCTTTCCAGTTGCCCTTGTCGAAGAAGTAGAGGCGAAACGCCGTGACCCCTGTCAGCACTGGCTGGATGCGCGGCTCGGTGCCGATCACCGGATCCGGATAGAGGTAGCTCAGGCGCTCCAGCTTCTGATCCTTGAGGCGCCAGCCGACCCGTTGCAGATGGGAGCGGGGCAGCATGCCATCCGGGTTGAGCCAGCCGCTGCGCATAAAGGCCATGCCCCAGTCATCGCTCTGCTGGCCGAACCGGGAGGCCGCCAGCAGCACCTTGTTGTTCTCCCCCTCGATGCGGCCGCTGCGCGGCACCATCTGGGTGATGTCTCGCTCCAGCAGGGTGAAGGCGAGTTGCAGTTCGTTGAGGCGGGCCTCCTTGCGCTTGGCCACCTCGTCGCTGGTGAGCACCCCTTGCAGCACCTGATAGGCGCCCATGCTGAGAGTGGCGAAGATAGCGATCGCCACCAGCATTTCGAGCAGGGTGAAACCGGCATGGCGGACGGGGCGAGGCGTGCGGGCAACGTGCTGGGTCATCGGCTGATATAGGTCCGCATCATGGCGACCGGGTTCTCGGCTTTGGCCTCGGTACGCACTTCCATATCGAGCGCCCGGAAGTTGTTGTCGGCGGTGGCGACGCCGCGATAGCGCCAGTACCAGGTACTGCCCGCCATCTGCTCATCCCCTTCCACCCAGCTGTCGCCGGGCCACTTGTTCTCGAGCTTCTGCTGCACCAGCTGGTTCTCTACCACCCAGGTGGCGAGTGTCTTCTGCTCCAGATAGTTGAGGGCCGAGAGGTGTTCGCTGGCGGTTTTCATTACCGCGAGACCCGCGATGGCAAAGGCGGCCAGTGCGACCATGACTTCAAGTAGTGTCATGCCCCGGGCTTTCATTCGCTCACCTCTTCATCTTCATCGCCGGTGAGCAGGGTGAGGCGGCCGAACTCGTCCCCCTTGACGATGCGGGTGTAGCGGGCATCGTCATCCTGCTGGGTGAAGGTGAGCACGAACGGGCTCAGCTCGCCGCCCGGGAAAATAAGTAACTGTGGCGTGCGCTCCTTCTCGCCGCGCTTCTGTTCGGTTTTCTCGTCGGGATCGGGCTGCCAGCCAAAGCCTTCCAGCTCCAGTGCCAGCGTCATGTTCTCGGCCAGTTGTACCGGCCCCAGCTGCTTGTCGCCAGTCAGGGCCAGCCACTTGCGATCCTTGGCTTGGCGCTGCATAAACTGCCAGCCGTTATCCTCGATGCGAATGCCTACCAGACGACCATCCATCACCGCATACTCCTGCGCCAGCTGCAGGGTTGCCATCAGGCGGCGCGCCTGCTTGTCGATCTCCCTGTCACCTTTTGCGCCACCCATGCTGAGGGTGACGGCGGTGGCCACCAGCCCCATCAGCATGGCGACCAGCAACACTTCCAGCAGAGTAAAGCCGGATTGGCGATGAAAGGAGAGAGATCGCTTCATGCAGTCAGCTCACAAGGAGTGCGGTGGCGGCATATCACTTATTGAAAATCCTTCAGGTTCCAGTTGCCGATGTCATCATCGGTACCGGCTTCGCCATCCAGACCCATGGAGAAGATGTCGATCTTGCCGAACTGGCCCGGGCTCAGCAGCTGGTACGGGTTGCCCCAGGGATCTTGCGGCAGGCGCTTGATGTAGCCGCCATCGCGGTAGCTGCGCGGCGCCGGATCGATGGAGGGCTTGGTCACCAGCGCGTCCAGCCCCTGTTCTGTGGTCGGGTAGCGGTTGTTGTCCAGCTTGTACATGTCGAGGGCGTTTTCCAGCGCCACGATATCGGAGACCGCTTTCTGCTGGTCAGCCTTCTCCTTGTTGCCCATCAGGTTGGGCACCACCAGACTGGCCAGAATGCCGAGGATCACGATGACCACCATGACTTCCAGCAGGGTAAAACCGGATTGACGACGTTTGTTCATGAGTTGCTCCGTAACGAATGAGATGGGATAGCCCATCAGAGAGTGATCACTGGGTGGGTTCGACGGGCCGCCAGCGGCGCCACCGAACGCCGGAAACTTACATATTCACCATATTGTTGAGCTCGAGGATAGGCTGCAGGATCGACATCACGATAAACAGCACCACCCCGGCCATGGAGACCACCAGCATGGGTTCGAACACCCCGAGGGCGATATTGACCTGGGATTCAAACTCCCGATCCTGGTTGTCCGCCGCCCGCTCCAGCATGCTGTCGAGTTCGCCGCTCTGCTCGCCGGAGGCGATCATGTGCAGCATCATGGGCGGGAAAATCTTGGTCTCGGTCAGCGACTTGCGCAGACTGGTCCCCTCGCGCACCCGTTCGGCGGCCTCGAGAATGCGCATTCTGGCAAAGTCGTTGGAGAGCACTTCGCCGGAGATCTTCATCCCCTCCAGCAGCGGCACCGCGCTGGCGTTGAGGATGCTTAACGTGCGGGCGAAGCGGGCGGTGTTGAGACCGCGACTGACCCGGCCAATCACCGGCAGGCCGAGCAGCACCTGATGCCAGCGCCGGCGACGTTTTTCATCGGTGAGCCACCAGCGCCAGACAAAGCTGCCAAGGAAGATCAGCAGCAGGAACCAGAGGCCGTAGGCCTGCATCAGTTCGCTGGTGCCGATGAGAAAGCGGGTGGTGCCCGGCAGCTGCTGGCCCATGTGTTCAAACTGGGCCACTACCTTGGGTACCACGGCGGTAAGCAGGATCGAGATAACCCCAATGGCGACGCAGGTGAGCACGATGGGGTAGATCATCGCCTGCAGCAGCTTGGTGCGCATGTGCTGGCGCTGCTCGGTGTAGTCGGCGAGGCGGTTGAGCACCTTCTCCAGATGGCCCGATTTTTCACCGGCCGCCACCATGGAGCGAAACAGCTGGTCAAATACATGGGGAAAGGCCCCCAGCGAGTCGGCCAGCGAATACCCTTCCACTACCTTGCTGCGCACGGTGGCCACCAGAGAGCGCAAGTGAGCTTTTTCGCACTGCTCGGCCACCGCCTTGAGGGCCTCTTCGATGGTGAGGCCGGCACCGACCAGAGTGGCCAGCTGGCGAGTGATCAGGGCCAGCTCGGCTGTGCTGGCGCCACGCCGAAACAGGGCGAAGCGGGTCGCCTCCCGTTTCGCCTTCTCGGTGGTCTCGTTTACCTCGAGGGGAGTGAGCCCCTGCTCGCGCAGCAGCTGGCGCACCTGACGGGCCGAGTCACCCTCCATCACGCCGCTCTTGCTACGCCCCTTGTTGTCGAGGGCCTTGTATTCGAATGCCGCCATCTCAATCTTCCCGGGTCACGCGCAGTACCTCTTCGAGGCTGGTCTGCCCTTTGAGCACCTTGTCGATACCGTCGCGGCGGATGCTGGGGGTATGGCCGCGGATCAGCCGTTCAATGGCCATCTCGCCGCTGGCGCCGTGAATGGCTTCACGCACCGCCTCGTCCACCACCACCAGTTCGTGGATGCCGGTCCGGCCACGATAGCCGGTGTGGTTGCACTGTTCGCAGCCCACCGGATGCCAGATAGGCTGATCAGGTTCCAGTGTGATACCCATTGCAAGTCGCTCCTGCTCGGTGGCCGGACGCGAGGCGCGGCAATCGGGGCAGAGGGTACGCACCAGCCGCTGGGCCAGCACCGCCAAGAGCGACGAGGAGAGCAGGAAGGGCTCGATCCCCATGTCCCGCATCCGGGTGATGGCGCCGATGGCGGTGTTGGTGTGCAGGGTCGACATTACCAGGTGACCGGTGAGGGAGGCCTGTACCGCGATCTGGGCGGTCTCGAGGTCACGAATTTCCCCCACCATCACTACGTCCGGATCCTGGCGCAGAATGGCGCGCAGACCGCGGGCGAAGGTCATGTCCACCTTGCTGTTGACCTGGGTCTGGCCCACCCCTTCGAGGTCATATTCGATGGGGTCTTCCACCGTCAGGATGTTGCGATCCCGCGAGTTGATTTCGGAGAGCGCCGCATAGAGGGTGGTGGATTTACCGGAACCGGTCGGGCCGGTGACCAGAATGATGCCGTGGGGCTTGCGGATAAGCTCGCTGATGATGCTGCGGTTGCGTGCCGTCATGCCGAGCTGCTTGAGCTCGAGGCGAATGGTGTTCTTGTCGAGCAGACGGAGTACCACCCGCTCGCCGTAGCTGGACGGCATGGTGGAGACCCGCACGTCGACGGCGCGGCCGCCGATGCGCAATGAGATACGGCCATCCTGCGGCACCCGCTTCTCGGCGATATCCATCCGCGACATCACCTTGATCCGCGAGACCAGGAGTGATGCCAGCTTGCGATGGGGACGCAGGATCTCCCGCAGCACCCCATCGATGCGAAAACGAATGACCAGTGCCCGCTCGAAGGTCTCGATATGGATATCGGAGGCCTCCTCTTTGATCGCCTCGCTCAACATGGCGTTGATGAGGCGAATGATGGGGGCGTCGTCATCGGCGTCCAGCAGATCTTCGCTCTGGGGCAGCTCTTCGGCCAGGGCGAAGAAGTCCATCTCGTTGCCGAGATCTTCCATCAGCTGGCGCGCTTCGGAGGAGTCGCGCTGATAGTGGGCCATCAGCAGCTCTTCGAAGGCCTCGTTGTCGAGCTGCTCCACCGCGAAGCTGCAACCTGCTACCCGCCGCACTTCCAGCAGGGCCTGCGGGGTGACGCCGGGGCGGCACTGCAGCACAGGAGCGCCGTCCCGCTCAATCAGGATCACCCCGAAGTTGCGGGCAAAGGCGAAGGGCAGCTCCGGCAGCGGGGGCGGCAACTCGCCGCCATCAAGATGGTAGGCACTCATCAGGGACGGCTCTGCACAAAGGGGGTGGTGCTGTCAGCTGTGTTCTGCTGGCGGCGTTTTATCTGCTCCATCTGATTTTCCACTTCCTGCCGGATTTCGGGTGACATCATCACATCCTGGCCATAGACGGGCAAAACCTGACGGGCGGGCGAGGTGAGATACCCCTCCTGGGCGGCAGCATTGAGCTGTTCGGCGCGGAACAGGCTGTACTTGTTACTGGAGACGCCGGTATAAACCTCCGCATCACGCAAGATGGTGGGCCGGATAAAGACCATCAGGTTGCGCTTGTTGGTGTTGGTGCTGGTGGAGCGGAACAGGTAACCCAGTACCGGGATATCGCCGAGTAACGGCACCTTGGAAACTTCCTCCTTGGTCTGCTCATCCATCAGGCCACCCAGTACCACTGTCTCGCCACTCTTCACCAGTACGGCGTTTTTCACCGTGCGGGTATCGAAGGTGGGGCCTAGTCCCTTGGTACTGTCTGATACGACCTTGGCGACGCTGGAGACCTCCTGCTCGATGTTGAGCAGTACCGAGTCCCCTTCGTTAATCTGCGGCGTAACCGTCAGCTTGGTGCCCACCGTCTTGCGCTCTATGGTGTTGAACACCTGATCGCTGGTGGTGGAGCTTTGTGAACCGCTCTGCACCGGCACCTCCTGTCCGACATTGAAGGAGGCCTCCTTGTTGTCCATGGTGACGATACTCGGGGTTGAGAGAATATCGCTCTTGGTATTGGAGGCGAGAGCCGTCGCCAACATGGCCCAATCGCCGTGATAGAAACCGGCGGCCATCCCGTTAAAGCTCCCAAGCAAGTTGGTAGCTGTCTCGGTATTGCCATCCTGGTAATCCTTACCGGCTGCGATGGCTCCGCCAATGGGCAGTGTTGTGTTGGTAAATTGGGTGCCGCCAGCGTTGGTGTTGGCCCACTGCACGCCCAGATTGAGGCCGTCACTGTCGGCAATTTCGACGATGATCGCTTCTACCAGCACCTGGGCGCGACGGATATCGAGCTTGGCCACCACCTGCTCCAGTTCCGCCATCACATCCGGCTGGGCGGTGATGACCAGGGCATTGGTTGCCTCGTCGGCAGAGATGGCCAGCTTGCCACCGCCGATGCTGGCGCCCCCTGTGGTTGCTCCGCCCCCCTTCTTGTCAGCCTCGATGCTGGAGCTGACCCCCTTGAGCACATCGACCATATCCTTGGCCTTGCCATATTTGAGATAGAAGACCCGGGTGTTGCCCTGACTCTGCAGGTCGCGGTCGAGCTGGCGAACCATCTGGATGATGCGGGCGCGCGCTTTCGGCTCACCGCTCACCACCACCGAGTTGGTACGCTCGTCGGCCACCACCTTGGGCGACAGCAACAGGGAGGCGGTGCCCCCTTGTGGATTGCCATCCTTGTTGAGGTTGGTCACCAGCCGCACCATCTCGCCGGCCGAGGCATATCTCAGCTTGATGATGTCCACATCCTGATCGCCTGCGCGGTCGACCCGGTTCACCACTTCCACCAGACGGTTGACCACGGCGGCGCGGCCGGTGATGAGCAGCACGTTTGATGGCTCGTAGTGCACCACGTTGCCCCCACCGGCGTTGTCGTTGAGCTGGCGCAGCAGGGGAGCCAGTTCACGCACCGAGACGTTGCGTACCGGCACGACTCTGGTCACCATCTCGTCGCCCACTCCCGGGTTATTGCCATCCACCACCGGAATGGCGGAGGTTTTGGCATCCCGCGAGCGGAGCACCTTGAGCACGCCGTTATTCATCGGCACCACGGCAAAGCCGTAGACATCGAGCACACTCAGGAAGAACTGGTAGTACTGCTCCTCGTTGAGCAGGTCGTAGCTGCGCACGTTGATCTTGCCGCGCACCGAGGGCTCTATGATGATGGTCTTGTTGAGGTTTTTGCCCACCGTATTGATGAACTCTTCGATGTCGGCGTTCTTGAAGCTGGCAGAGTACTCGGTGGCCCAGGCTGAGCCCGCCATCATCAGAGCCGCTGCGATAGTGGCCAGACGCCAGCCTTTCCCTTTAGTGGTCATTATTGGTACGACTCCAAATCATTATTCTGACAAGCGCACATAGATGTCGAACTGTTCGCCCTGCCGCTCGACGGTTACTGTCATTTCCGTTGCGCCAGCCAGCTGCTGCATCGCCTGCATGGCTTGCATGTTGTCACGCAGATCCAGTCCGTTGATGCTGATGGCCAGATCATTGGCCTGCAGCCCGCTTTGGTTGAAAAATTCCGGATTGTTGCCCGGGTTGAGGCGATAACCGGCCATGCGGCCATCCATCTGAACCGGTGAAATATTGAGGTAATCAGTGATCTTGCCCGGATCGGCCATCAGCTCGCTGCGCAGAGAGCCAAGGAGAGTGGTATTTGTTGTTTGCGGTAGCGGCTTGCCATACTCCTCGCCATCCAGCATCAGGGTCTCGTCGCGGCCATCCCGCTCTATGATGACCCGATCCGGATAGACCTGCCGGATCCGCGCCTGGGTGCCGTCAATCATGTCGCCAACCCCGTAGGAGTTCTGGATGCCGGACATGGCGATGATGGCGATGGATTTGGCCGGATCCGAGCTGGCCAACACCCCGTTGAGCTGGGCATTGAGCTGGGTGCGCGGCGCATTGGCGGCCACGGCGGTTTTTGCCTGCGCCTTGGGGATCGCCTTGCCAAACAGCGCCAGTCGGCTCACCTCGCCCAATTCAAGGCGCGGACTGCTCTGGCCGCTGACCGCCACGGTGGAGGGTTGCCACGGCTGGCTGGATTGCGGGTTTGCCAGAGTGAGCAAGCGCCAGGTGAGGGCTGCGCTCTGCTGGGCCAGCATCAGCAGCAGCGCCAGAAAGAACACTCCGGTGACGCGAGTCAAAGGAAGCTGCTGGCACCGGGCCAGCAGCAGGGTCAAGATGTCATCCCTGAATCGTAGCGTCATATTAATCAACAAATTCCAGGCTCTGGGGCGGCTGCGTATTGTGTACGGCTGCGTGCTGTGACACAACGGGTCGGGGCGCACCAAACCGTAAAAATGGATATTTCATCACACCGTAAACCTTTGAATGCTCATAAAAGTGGCACTCAGGCGAGGTGCATCCTGCTTGCCAGCGATTATCAGGGGAAGGTGTGTACTCACCCTTGCCAATCCTGCAACGCCTTGAGGGTTACGCTCTGGCCTCCGACATCCAGCACAATGTACTGCTGGTCGATGGTGGCGAGCACGACCCCGGGGGCTATTTCGCTCCCTTCCCGGTATTCGCGGCCATTGAGCACCACGGCCCGCTTGGCCGGATTGGATGAGAACACATGGGAGCCATAGCTGAATGCGGGCACTTGCTGGCGAACCGAAAGCGGAGCGGCATTCAGCGACATCAACTGGGCCGGCTGCACGCTTTGGGAAACTGTACCTGATTCCTGTTGCAGCGGTGTTTCGTTGAGGGCGCGCATCAGCTGTTCGGCCAAGGTTGGTCGACTGGCTGCCGGATTGCTGGCAGCCGCTGCGACCCTGGGCTGCTGCACTACAGGTTCCGGCAGGGGCGGGGGCAGCGGACGGGTCACCATCGCCTTGGGCTCAACCCGCACGAAGGGGGAGGCAATCACCTCTTTTACCTCCACCTTCTCCTCGATGGGACGCAGGTGGATTAGATGCCAGCCATAGTTGGCACCCGCCCCCAGCAGCAGGGCAAGGGGCGCCAGCAACCAGCCGACGCGACGCGCGGGTTGCGCCTCCTCGCGGGCTATCGCCAACCCCATGGCGGGAATATGGCTCTGTTGCGAAGGCTGCTGGGCACGGCGCAGGGCATTGAGCAGGGTAGACATCAGGAGGTCTCCTCCAGTCTTGGCATAGGTTCGCCGGAGAGTGCGTTGAGCCGCAGCAGGGTGTTGCTGCCAGCGATGCCGTCAGGGGTGAGTCCTTGATCCCGCTGGAACTGCTGCAGTTTGTTCTTGAGCTCGCCATCGAAACGGCCCACCTTGCGTTCGGGTTGTTGCAATGCTCGGCTCAGAGCGTTGTCGAGCCACTGGATCTGGGTCTGTCCGGCATTGCTGGCGATCAGGCTGACGCCCCCTTTCGGCATGCGCCAGAGCAGGGTATAGCTGCCACCCCAGTTGTCGCTGAGCCACTGGCGATCCACTTGCCAGCTTTGGTTGCCGATCATCAGGCTGGCCTTGCTTGGCCCCAGATTGACCAGAGTCGCGTAGTAGAGGCCGCCAGTCTGGTCAGTGAGCGTGATCATGGCGGGATGCTGCAGGGCGCGCAGCTCCTCGAGGCTTGCCTCTCCCTCCTGGCAGCGCAGACCGGCGCGAGGGGCGTTGTCACAGGTGGCATCGAACGGTTCCGGTTCATAGCCCCAGACCCGATAGAGATTCTGCATGGCGCTCTCGGGGTCGAGGGCCTGATTGATCGCCTCGGTCAACTGTTCCTGTTGTTCGGCGGTCTCGTCAACGGTGACAGGCACCTCGACCTTGACCACAGGCCGTTCGGGGAATACGCCGAAAAATTGCCAACCCCACCAGCCTGCAGCTACCAGCAAGGCGCCAGCCAGTGTCACCATCAGACCGGAAAGCCAGCTCCCCTCATCACGGACGCCGCTCACCTCGAACGCTGCCTGGCTGATGTCGCCATGAACAATCTTGTAGCTGCCACGGGCGAAGGCGGCGAGCAGGGCGCGATCGCAGATGAGGTTGATCAGGCGCGGAATGCCGCCGGAGAGCCGATGCAGCGTCTGGATCGCTCTGGGGGTAAAAATGGGCTGCACACAACCGGCTACTTGCAGCCGGAAGCGGACGTAGGCATCCACATCGGTGGCGGAGAGGGGCAGCAGGTGGTAGCGGGCGGTGATGCGCTGGGCCAGTTGGCGCAACAGGGGCTGGCGCAGCATCTGTTGCAGTTCGGGTTGGCCGATCAGCACGATTTGCAGCAGTTTTTTCTCGTCGGTTTCCAGGTTGGTGAGCAGACGCAACTGCTCCAACACCCCGGGCAACAGATGTTGGGCCTCATCCACCAGTACCACGCTGCGCTTACCTGCGGTCAGGTTGGCCAGCAGGTGGTCGCGGATCAGGTCGAACAGTTGCTTGAGCCCGGCCTCGGCGGGGTAGGGGAGTTGAAACTCGTCGCAGATGGCTGCCAGCAGATCCCGTTCGGTCAGGGAGGGGTTGAGGATGTAGGCGATCTCGGTCTCTGCTGGCAACTGCTGCAACAGGGAGCGGGAGACGGTTGTTTTGCCGGTGCCCACTTCGCCGGTCAGCAGCACAAAGCCGCCACCATCCTGCAATCCGTAGTTGAGGTGAGCAAGGGCTTCGCCGTGGCGCTCACTCATATAGAGGTATTTGGGATTGGGCGAGATGGAGAAAGGCGGTTCCGATAAGCCGAAGAACTGTGTGTACATGAGGGGATTCTTTTGTAGCCGGCGACATATAAGAAATGTCTCCGGATGATAGCAAACCTCGAATTCATTGGAAGCCATCATTGGCAAAGGATGACAAATTGCAGCCTTTTCCTGTCATCTTGTGATCCAGATATCGCCCCGTTGCACCATGGTACTCAAAAATTGCAACCAATCTGAAAAATAAGTTTTTCATCAATGGCTTGTCGGTATGCGTTGTCACAGTAGTCCGGTGTTTTCGGATCAATAGTCATGGTCTGGCCACTATTTATGCCCGTTTTCTCCTCTCGTAAGGGTGAACCGAGAGAGGGGCTAGCGGCGAAACAGCGCCAAACCCCAATCAGAGTACAGGGCGCGGGCCACTCTCCCCGCGCACTCTGTTACTGTCGTTGTAGCAGCAGGCTACCGATGGAGTAGCCTGCGCCAAAGGAGCACAGTACGCCGCGAGCCCCCGCAGGAAGGTCGCGATTGTACAGATGAAACGCGATGATGGAACCCGCCGAGCTGGTATTACCATAGCTATCAAGAATGACCGGCGCCTCCTGCTGGCTGGCATCGTGGCCGAGCAGTTTGCGGCCGATGAACTGGTTCATGGTGAGGTTGGCCTGATGGAGCCAGAGCCGGTTCAGGCTCTCGGCGGGCCAGCCCTGCTCATCGAGCTGGTTGGCAATCTGGTCGCACACCAGCGGTAACACCTCCTTGAACACCTTGCGCCCCTGCTGGCGGAACAGCTTGTCGTCGCTGTAGCGAGTGCGCGGGCTCAGCCGGTTCAGAAAGCCGAAGTTGTTGCGGATGTTGTTGGAGTATTGGGTCACCAGCTTGCTGGCCACCAGTTGCCACGGATTGGCCACCTTGCAATCTGCTTCCCGCTCCAGCAGCACCGCGGTGCAGGCATCGCCGAAGATAAAGTGACTATCCCGATCGCGAAAATTGAGGTGCCCCGAGCAGATCTCCGGATTAACCACCAGCGCCACTCGGGCGGTGTCTGCCGCCAGCATGTCGGCGGCAGTCTTGATGCCGAAGGTGGCGGACGAGCAGGCCACGTTCATGTCAAAGGCCATGCCGCTCGCCCCCAGATAGTGCTGCAGCTCGATGGCCAGTGCCGGATAGGGGCGCGGCATGTTGGAGGCGGCCACGATCACCAAATCGATCTCGCCGGGCTCGCGGCCGGCGGCGATCAGCGCCTGCTCGGCGGCGGCCACCGCCATCTCCACCATGATGGAGGGCATCTCATCGGGCCGTTCCGCCAGCAGCGGCTGCATGATGTCGGGGTTGAGCACCCCTTCGCGACTCACCAGATAACGGCTCTTGATGCCGGAGGCCTTCTCGATGAATTCGCAGCTGGAGTGCTGCTTGGCGGGGAGCTGGCCGGCATCGATAGCGGAGGCGTTCTCCTCGTTGTAGAGATCCACATACTGGTTGAAGGCGGCCACCAGCTCTTCATTGCTGACGGCAAAGGGTGGGGTATAGAGGCCTGAGCCACTGATCACGATAGAGGTCATCTTTGCTCCTCGCCGGGTGCGTTCCCGGCTTGTCGGTTTATAGGGTAGAGAGGGTTACAGCTGGTCGATCGCCGCAGCGAGACCCGCCAGGGTCAGCGGATGCATCCGTCCGCCAACCACGTCATTCATCAGTTTGATGGAGGGATGCCAGAGCCACTCCCGCCGCGGGGTGGGGTTGATCCACACCAGTTTGGGAAAGTGCTGCTGCAAGCGGGTGAGCCACACCTGACCCGACTCCTCGTTCCACTGCTCGACACTGCCGCCCGGCCAGGTGATCTCGTAGGGGCCCATGGTGGCATCCCCCACCAGGATCACCCGGTAGTCGCTGCCGTAGGTGCGCAGTAGCCGCAGGGTATCGAACCGCTCCTCAAAGCGGCGGGCGTTATCCTTCCAGACGAAGTCGTAGAGGCAGTTGTGAAAATAGAAGTACTCCAGATGCTTGAACTCGTGGCGCAACGCAGAGAAGAGACGCTGCACCTCGGCCACGTGGGCATCCATGGAGCCCCCCACATCGAAGAAAACCAGCAGCTTCACCCCGTTGTGGCGCTCGGGCCGCAGCTTCACATCGAGCCAGCCCTGGCGGGCCGAACTTTTTATGGTGTCGTCGAGATCCAGCTCGTCGGGATTGCCTCTGCGCACCCAGCGTCGGAGCTTGCGCAGTGCCAACTGGATGGCGCGCTGGCCAAGCGGTGAGTCGTCGCTGAAGTTGCGATAGTGACGGGCCTCCCACACCTTGGCCGCCTTGCCGTGCTGCCCCTCTCCACCCATGCGCACCCCCTCGGGGTGAAAACCGCTGTGGCCAAACGGGCTGCTGCCACCTGTTCCCACCCACTTGTTGCCGCCGGCGTGGCGCTCTTTCTGCTCGTTCAACCGCTGATTGAGGGTCTCCAGCAGCTTGTCGAGTCCGCCGAGGGATTTGAGCCGCGCCTTCTCCTCTGGGCTCAACAGTCGTTCGAACTCCTTGCGCAGCCACTCCTCGGGCAGGTTTTCCGGCAGCAGGGGGATGGCTTCCAGCCCCTCGTAGTATTCGGCGAAGGCGCGATCGAAGCGATCGTAGTGGGCCTCGTCTTTTACCAGCAGGCAGCGGGAGAGCTGGTAGAACTCGTCCATATCGACAGCAACCAGCCGGGCCGCCAGTGCGGCGTGCAAGTCCAGCAGCTCACGCACGCTGCAGGAGAGCTTGTGGCGGCGCAGGTGGGTAAAAAAGTCGATCAGCATGGGTCAGCTGCCGCGCCGGGCCAGAAAGGCGAGCTTCTCGAAGAGATGCAGGTCCTGCTCGGTCTTGAGCAGGGCGCCATATAGCGCGGGCACCAGCTTGCCGGGCTCGCGGGCACGCATTGCCTCGGGGGCGATATCGTCGGCCAGCAGCAGGCGGATCCAGTCCAGCAGCTCCGAGGTGGAGGGCTTCTTGCGCAGCCCCTCTACCTCGCGCAGCTCGAAGAAGAGCTCCATTGCCTCGCCAAGCAGGCTCTCCTTGAGGTCGGGGTAGTGGAGTTTGACGATGGCCTGCATCTCGGCCTTGTCGGGGAAGCGGATGTAGTGGAAGAAACAGCGGCGCAGGAAGGCATCCGGCAGCTCTTTTTCGTTGTTGGAGGTGATGATGACCACCGGCCGCTGGCGCGCCTTGACTCGCTCGCCGGTTTCGTAGACGTCGAACTCCATCCGATCCAGCTCCAGCAGCAGATCGTTGGGGAATTCGATGTCGGCCTTGTCGATCTCGTCGATCAGCAGCACAGGTCGCTGCTCGGAGCTGAAGGCCTGCCACAGTTTGCCTTTACGAATGTAGTGGCTGATATCGGCCACTCTGGGGTCGCCGAGCTGGGAGTCCCGCAGCCGGGCCACCGCATCATATTCGTAGAGTCCCTGTTGGGCCTTGGTGGTGGACTTGATATGCCAGGCAATGAGGTCGGTGCCGAGATGGTCGGCGACCGCTTCCGCCAGCACCGTCTTGCCGGTGCCCGGCTCCCCTTTGATCAGCAGCGGTTTTTCGAGGGTGATGGCGGCATTGACCGCCATCTTCAATGCATCGGAGGCGAGATACTGGCTGCTTCCTGAAAATCCCATAACGTCGGTTCCTTTGACGATTGGCGCCCGGAGTCAGGGGCCAGAGAGAATAAGCTCTATATGTTGTAATACCATATGGTTATAACGAATAGTCACTTCTCATTCAGAAACCACAGGGTAATCTTGTTTCATCGTCGTAACAAACACAGGGATAGCGCCATGAGCAAAATTTTTGAGGACAACAGCCAGACTATCGGTCACACCCCGCTGGTTCGTCTCAACCTTGTTACCAAAGGTCGCGTGCTGGCCAAGATCGAGAGCCGCAACCCCAGCTTCAGCGTCAAGTGCCGTATCGGTGCCAACCTGATCTGGGATGCCGAGAAGCGCGGCATCCTGACCAAGGGTAAGGAGATCATCGAGCCCACCAGCGGCAACACGGGCATTGCTCTGGCCTTTGTCGCGGCGGCTCGCGGCTATCCCATCACCCTGACCATGCCGGCCACCATGAGCCTGGAGCGCCGCAAGCTGCTCAAGGCGCTCGGTGCCAATCTGGTGCTGACCGAAGGGCCGCTCGGCATGAAGGGGGCCATTGCCAAGGCCAACGAGATCCTCGAATCCGAGCCGGGCAAGTATGTGTTGCTGCAACAGTTTGAAAACCCGGCCAACCCGGAGATCCACGAAAAGACCACTGGCCCCGAGATTTGGGATGCCACTGACGGTGAGGTGGATGTGTTCGTGGCCGGGGTCGGTACCGGTGGCACCATTACCGGTGTCTCCCGCTATCTGAAGAAGACCCAGGGCAAGGCGGTGGTCTCTGTCGCGGTCGAACCGGCCGAGTCGCCGGTCATCAGTCAGAAGTTGGCCGGGGAAGAGATCAAACCGGGCCCCCACAAGATCCAGGGGATCGGCGCAGGCTTTATCCCGGGCAACCTGGACCTCTCCCTCATCGACCGGGTGGAGAAGGTGACCAGCGATGAAGCCATCGAGATGGCCCGCCGCCTGATGGAGGAGGAGGGGATCCTGGCCGGTATCAGCTCCGGTGCTGCGGTGGTGGCTGCCAGCCGTCTGGCCGAGCTGCCGGAATTTGCGGGCAAAACCATAGTGGTCATTCTGCCGAGTGCGGCGGAGCGTTACCTCTCCAGCGCCCTGTTTGCCGGGGTGTTCAGCGAGCAGGAACTGCAGCAGTAACTGATCGGAATCTTTCAAAACAGCGGCGCTCCCAGGAGCGCCGCTTCTTTATGGGCTAGACTCAACCCCTGTTAGTGTCACTTGATCCTTATTTTTTGGGGTAAAATAACAAGTTCCGGAGTGAGAAAAAAAGCAGACATTCCGCTCTAAATCTCATATCCTGTGCGGCGTCACGCGGTGTTTGCTGGCTGGGTATCACAAAGTAACAAAGTGTTATTTTTCGTTATAAAATAATTTCAGGCCAGTCCTGATGCGGCTTGTAGCCCAATAACTGAAAATTGCCAACCAGCGCGCCGATTACTGCACAGAAACTTGACCTGGATTAAACCATTGCGGGTCTGCTTTCGTTACTTTACAACATATCCATACTGACACGGTGGGTCAGGTTGCTTCAAAAACGACCAATCCACCAAAAAATATCAATAATATGGGGTGAAACCATGTACGAGAAGTCTGTTGTTATTACTGCTGAAAACGGCCTGCACACCCGTCCGGCAGCTCAGTTCGTGAAAGAAGCCAAAGAATTCCAAAGCGAGATCACTGTGGTCTCCGGTGGCAAGTCCGCCAGCGCCAAGAGCCTGTTCAAGCTGCAGACCCTGGGCCTGACCAAGGGCACCAACGTAACCATCCAGGCTGACGGCCCGGATGCCCAGCAAGCTGTTGAGAAGCTGGTTGCCCTGATGGACGAGCTGGAGTAATCCAGCTTTAGATTCCTCCCCCACAGTCGTTTTAATAGGAAGGATTATGATATCTGGCATTCTTGCGTCCCCCGGTATCGCATTCGGTAAGGCGCTTCTTCTTAAAGAAGATGAAATCGTTATCAATCAGGGCAAAATCTCTGCTGATCAGATTGATGGCGAGATCAACCGTTTCCTCGAAGCTCGTACCAAGTCAGCTGCCCAGCTGGAAGCCATCAAAGAGATGGCCGGTCGCACCTTCGGTGAGGAAAAAGAGGCCATCTTCGAAGGCCACATCATGTTGCTCGAAGATGAGGAGCTGGAAGGGGATATCAAATCCTTCATCAAAGAGAACAAGGCATCCGCCGACAAAGCCATCTATGAGGTGATCGAGCAGTACGCCAAGATGATGGCCGAGCTGGATGACCCCTATCTGCGCGAGCGCGCTACCGACTTCCGTGACATCGGTACCCGTCTGGTGAAGAACGTGCTGGGCATCGCCGTTGTCAACCTGAGCACCATCGACGAAGAGGTGATCCTGGTCGCCAAAGACCTGACCCCGTCTGAAACCGCTCAGATCAACCTGAAATATGTGCTGGGTTTCGTCACCGATATCGGTGGCCGTACCTCTCACACCTCCATCATGGCCCGCTCCCTGGAGCTGCCGGCCGTGGTAGGCACCAACGACATCACCGAGCGCGTCAAGAACGGTGACATGCTGGTGCTGGATGCGATCAATAACCAGATCATCATCAATCCGACCGCTGAACAGCTGAACGAAGCCAAGAAGTTCCAGGCTCAGTTCCAGGCCGAGAAAGATGAGCTGGCCAAGCTGAAAGATCTGCCTGCCATCACGCTGGATGGTCACCAGGTCGAAGTGTGCGCCAACATCGGTACCGTCAAGGATACCGAAGGTGCCATCCGCAATGGCGCCGAAGGCGTGGGTCTGTACCGTACCGAGTTCCTGTTCATGGACCGTGACGCGCTGCCGACCGAAGACGAGCAGTTCAAAGCCTACAAAGAAGTGGCCGAAGCGATGCCGGATCAGCCGATCATCGTGCGTACCATGGACATTGGCGGCGACAAAGAGCTGCCGTACATGAATTTCCCGAAAGAGATGAACCCCTTCCTGGGCTGGCGTGCCGTGCGTATTTTCTTCGACCGCGAAGACATCATGCACGCTCAGCTGCGGGCCATTCTGCGTGCGTCTGCCTTCGGCAAACTGCGCATCATGTTCCCGATGATCATCTCTGTCGAAGAGTTCCGTAGCCTGAAAGCTACCGTGGAGACGCTGAAAGCCGAACTGCGTGCTGAAGGCAAAGCCTTTGATGAATCCATCGAAGTGGGTATCATGATCGAGACCCCGGCCGCTGCCGTGATGGCTCATCATCTGGCCAAGGAAGTGGATTTCTTCAGTATCGGTACCAACGACCTGACCCAGTACACCCTGGCTGTCGATCGCGGTAACGAGATGATCTCCGCTATGTACAACCCGCTGTCACCCTCCGTCCTGACCCTGATCAAGATGGTTATCGATGCGTCCCACGCCGAAGGCAAGTGGACCGGTATGTGTGGTGAACTGGCTGGTGACGAGCGCGCCACCCTGCTGCTGCTGGGTATGGGTCTGGATGAGTTCTCCATGAGCGCCATCTCTGTACCGCGTATCAAGAAGCTTATCCGCAACACCAGCTTCGAAGATGTGAAGGCAATGGCTGACCAGGCATTGAGCTTTGCCACCGCTGCTGAAATCGAAGCGTGCGTAGATAACTTTATCAAGCAGAAGGCAGTCTGCTAAGATCGGCTGCAAACAGCGACAAATCATCTCTAGGAGCTTTTACTATGGGTCTGTTCGACAAACTGAAGAAACTGGTGTCCGACGATAGCGCTGATACCGGCGGCATCGAAATCTTCGCTCCGCTGTCTGGCGAAATCGTGCCGATCGAAGATGTGCCTGACGTTGTCTTCGCCGAGAAGATCGTGGGTGACGGTATCGCCATCAAGCCGGCTGGCAACAAGATGGTTGCTCCGTGCGACGGCACCATCGGAAAAATCTTCGAGACCAACCATGCGTTCTCTCTGGAGTCCGACTCTGGTATCGAGCTGTTCGTTCACTTCGGTATCGACACCGTTGAACTGAAAGGCGAAGGCTTCAAGCGTATCGCTCAGGAAGGCCAGCAGGTCAAGCGCGGTGATACCATCATCGAATTCGATCTGGCCGTTCTGGAAGCAAAAGCCAAATCTACCCTGACTCCGGTGGTCATCTCCAACATGGACGAGATCAAAGAGCTGGTGAAGATGACTGGTGCCGTGACTGTGGGCGAGACTCCGGTTATCCGCATCAAGAAGTAATGGTCGGCTGGCCTATGCCAGTTGCCGCAGTAAAAAACCGAAGCCTGGTGCTTCGGTTTTTTTATGGTTGCGTGCGAGCTTCCCTTTCTGGCTATCAGGCTATTGTGCCGAGATGACCACCCGGTTACGTCCCTGCTCCTTCGCCTGATAAAGGGCCCGGTCTGCCATCATCAGCAGATAGTCGATGCTCTCCTGACCCTTCATGCTGGCACACCCCAGACTGATGGTTAGCGCGATCTGTTTTCCTTGCCATGGCAAGCGGGTGGTACTGACATGCTGGCGCAGTTGTTCGGCGCGCCGTGCTGCCTGTTCAATGCTGCAGTCTGGCAGGATCAGCAGGAACTCCTCCCCGCCCCAACGGGCCAAACTCTCCCCCGGCAACAGCTGGCCCGCCATGGCGTGGGCGACGGCGCAGAGCGCGGCATCGCCCGCAGGGTGGCCGTAGCGGTCATTGACCTGCTTGAAATGATCGATATCTCCCAGTACTACCGAGAGGGGCTGGCCCTGCAACCAGAGAGCCTGCAGCTGTTGCTGTGCGCCACGCCGGTTGGTCAGTTCGGTGAGGGGATCGGTGCAGGAGAGGCGGCTCACCTCTTCTACCATGCATTGCAGGTCGTGGATATCGCGAAAGGTGACGATATGGCTATCCGGGATGGCATCTGCCCCCAGCTGGGCAGTGACGATAAACCAGCGCGACTGACCGCTCTTGCAGCGGATCAGCGCAGGCATTTCGGCGACCTCCAGCCCATGGTGCAGGCTCTGCTCTATCTGGTTATGCCAGGCCTGAATTACCGAGTTGCGATAGCTCTCATCGGGATAGGCGAGGTGAAACCAACTCTCCATGTCCGGCAGATCATGCAGCTCATAGCCCAGCTGTTCGCGAAAGGCCCTGTTGAGGAAGAGATGGCGACGCAGGGGGATCCGGTCGAGTGACATATGACCCTGGCTGGCTGTCGACTCGGACACCAGGATTGGGAGCGGGATCACATCAAAGGAGCGAAACAGAATGTGCTCTAGTTGTTGGTCATCCATGGGCGAAAACGCGGCTCCCTGCTCTCCCGTTCGTCAGCCTACATTAGGTGAGAGACCGCAGCGGGTAAACTCATTTATCACTCTCCGGTGGTTGCCTGAGGGGACGATCGTAGCAACGGGAACATAAAAAAGCCGCTCACCTGGGTGAGCGGCTGTTGTCATCAGATCAGTGCAGTTCGCTATCAGGCTGGCTGCTTGCCATCTTCCGCGGGAGGTGGCAGAGCGGCGGAGTTGGACTCCACCTTCTGCTCTTCGCCCTGCATGTTCTTGATGTAGACATCCATCTGGTTGAAGGCGATCTCGATGCCGTTCTCGCGGAACAGCTGGTCGATCTTGCGGTTCAACTCGTCTACCGCCGGGTTGCGATCACCCAGTTCGCTCACGAAGAAGCGCAGCTCGTGATCCAGAGTGCTGGCGCCAAAGGTGAGGAAGTAGACGATGGGGGCTGGGTCTTTCAGCACCCGGCTGTTTTCGTCGGCCGCCTGTTTGAGCAGGGTGCGGGTCAGCTCCAGATCCGAGCCGTACGCCACGCCCACCCGCACGATCACCCGGGTGACGGTGTCACTCAGCGACCAGTTGATGAGCCGTTCTGTCATCAGCTGCTGGTTGGGGATGATCACCTCTTTGCGGTCGAAGTCGGTCAGGGTGGTGGCGCGAATGCGGATCCGCGAGACGGTACCGGAGAAGGAGCCGATGGTGACGGTGTCACCGATCCGCACCGGACGCTCGAACAGGATGATGATGCCGGAGACGAAGTTGGAGAGGATCTCCTTCATGCCGAAACCGATACCGACTGACAGACCACCCGCTACCCACTGCAGCTTGTCCCACTGCACGCCCATCATGGAGAGAGCGGTGAGGGAGCCAAAGCCGATCAGTACGTAGTTGAGCATGGTGGTGATGGCGTAGGCGGTCCCCTGAGCCAGGTTGAGCTTGGAGAGCACCAGCACCTCCAGCAAGCCCGGCAGGTTGCGCGCCAGTGACCAGGCACCGCCGAGCAGCAGGAAGCCGATCAGCACGTCACTCAGGCTGATGGGGAACAGCACGGCGTTGGCGCCGGTGCCTTCGCTGCGGTGCCACAGCACCATGCTGTCGAGGTAGGAGAAGACCGCGACCAGATCGGACCAGAGCCAGTAGAAGGCGACGCCGAAGATCAGCATCAGCACGGTACGGGTCAGACGCAGGGACTGCTGGCTGACATCCTCCAGATCCATGGGCTGCTCTTCGATGGATTCGCCCCCTTCCGCATCTTCCGAAGATTTGTGCTCACGCTTGGCCACCGCACGGCGGTAGGCCAGACGACGTGCTGCCAGCTCCAGACCACGCAGGGCGGTGCGGTAGACCAGGCTCCAGATGATGATGAGGTAGAAGGATTCGATCAGGCGACCGGTGAGCTTCAGCGCGGTGTAGTAGTAACCGAGCACCGCCAGCACGATCAGCGCCACCGGCGCCAGCGCCAGGGCGATGGCGATCAGCGACTTCTGCATGCTCGCCTCGCCCTTGATGCGGGCGCGGGAGATGGGGAACACCAGATAGGCGGCCAGCCCCAGCAGGGTCAGGGTCATAGCCTGACCGATCACGTCGTTGCCCAGGGTGGAGGGTTCAACCACCGCCTTGGTTGCGAGCATGATGAGCGGCAGCAGTGGCAACCAGATGTAGCGCATGCTGTTGCGCTTGGCCTGCAGCTCCGCTTTCGGGATCCGGAAGTGGGTTTCGGCGATGCCACCCGGGCGCATCACCGCCAGATAGACGCTGAACACCAGATAGCCGAGGGCGAGGTTCAGGGTGATTTGGAACATCAGCTTGGGACTGAGCAGACCGCAGTAGGTGAGCAGCAGACCGCCAGCGAGAATGAACATGCTGCCCGGCAGGCGTTGCAGCACGGTATAGAGCAGGGCGCGCGGGGTGTGCCACTGGCTGTCCTGACGGAAACGGCCAAGGTCCTTGGTGATCTTCTTCTCGCGCTCAACCAGCGCCGGACGTTTCCAGACCAGCAGGCCGCCGATCAGCAGCAGCGGGAAGGCGAGCAGGGAGATCCCCAGCAGCTCTTCGCGCCAGCGTTTCCAGTCCGGTTTCAATACCCAGTCGGAGGCCTGTTTGTAGGCCTGGGCGGGCCAGCTGATAAACCACTTGCTGTCGATGGGCTTGTTGCTGCTTACCCAGAAGATGTGTTGCTGCAGGGTAAATTCGATAGAGGCATAGACCCGCGCCAGCTGCTGCTGGGTCAGCTGCAGGCTGATGGCGTTGGTGAGCTGGCTGTCGAGCTGGCGGTTGAGCTGATCGAGCAGATTGATGCGGGTGTCGAGCAGCTTGGCAAGGCTCTCTTTGTCCTCCTCGCTCACCGGATCCTTGCTGCCGGCGATCAGATTGTCCAGATAGAGGTTCTTCTGGAACAGCTGGTCACGCTGCTGGCTCAGTTCAAACTGGGCCAGATGGAGATCGGCGATCTGCTCTTCCAGGTTTTTGACGGCGATGGTGGGGGCCGCCTCCAGCTGCTGATAGAGCTGATAGAGGATGCGCGACAGCAGCAGATTGCCCTTGAGCATCTGCACCTGTTCATTGAGGTTGCGCTCGGTCTGGATGCCGCGCTCCAGCCAGCTCTTGGCTTGCAGGTTTTTCTGGACCAGCGAGTTGAGGCTGGTAGTGGCACCGATCAGCTGCTGGCTGAGCTGGTGGTTGAGCTCCTGCTCTTTTTGCACCAGCGGGCTGTCTTCGGTCGCCACCAGTTCACCGGTCTGCTCGGCGGTTTTTTCGGTGTCGCCGAGGCGCTTGGCGCTGCTCTGATCCTGCAACAGCTGCAGTTTCTGCTCTTCGCTGGCGAGACGGGCGCTCTGGTAGTCGCGCTGCTTGATCGCCAGATCCTGCATGCTGGTACGGTTATCCAGCTCCTTTTGCAGGTGGGCCAGTTGCAGGTCGAGCAGGGCCAGCTCGGCACCGAGCTTCATCTTCTCGGCGCTGGAGACGCTTTCACCTGCGTTGAGGCGGCTGCGGATCTCCTGACTGCGCTGGTAGGCACGGCTCATGCTGGCCTGGGCTCGCTCCGGCAGTGTCTGCAAGCTGGTGAGCTGGCTGCCGATGGCGCCGAGGGCCTCCTGGGCCGCCTGCATGTTGGCCAGCACTTCCGGCTGACGGCTGTCGAGTTCTGCCAGACTCATGCTGGCGTATTCGCTCTTGATCTGCTCTGCACTTTTGCCCTTGGTCAGGGCATCGAGCTTGGCGCTGATCTCTCTGAGTTCGGTGGGCAGGTTGCGGATCCGCTGGGCCTGGGTCTTGGCCTTCGCCTCCTCCTTGTCGATGTTGTCGAGCAGGCCGAGGGTTTCGGTCAGCAACTTCTGATCTGCTTGCTGACTGACGGTCAGGGTCTCTGATTTACCCAGACCATCCAGCGCTCGCTGAACTGCGTTGCGAGAGGGGACATCTTGCGCCATGGCTTGCGGGACGCAGAGGCTGGCGAGGAGACAGAGCAGCGGCAACAGGGTGGCCGAGACTCTTTTAAAACGTATTGAGGGCATATAACTTCCGGGTTATTACGCGATATTCGGGAGATTTCCCGCATAGATTAAATTCGCGTGGATTCTAACACCGGGCTTGTCAGGTAAGCAGGGGGGAGGGACAAAAAAAACGGCGCCCGCAGGCGCCGTTTTCAACTCGTTCAGCTCTGATTAAAGAACGTGAACAGAAGCGGTGTTGGTGGTGCCGCTCGGTACCAGAGCACCGGAGACCATCACAACCACGTCACCTTTCAGACCCATGCCGATTTCCAGCGCGGCTTCTTTACCGATGCGATAGAAATCGTCGGTAGAGGCGATGCTGTCAACCACGTGAGCAACCACACCCTTGGTCAGAACCAGCTGGGCAGCAGTTTTCTTGTTGGTGGTGATAGCCAGGATCCAGGCTTTCGGGAAGTACTTGCGAATGGCCTTGGCAGATTTGCCGCCTTCGGTAGCAACCACGATCAGCGGGGCGTCCAGCTTCTCGGAGGTCTCTACGGCGCCTTTACATACGGCTTCGGTGATGCGCAGCTTGTTGCTGTCGTTTGCAGCAGACAGGTTGGACGGCATCACGGCATCGGTACGCTCGCAGATGGTGGCCATGATGGTCACGGCTTCCAGCGGGTACTTACCCTTGGCGGATTCACCGGACAGCATGACTGCGTCGGTACCGTCCAGGATGGCGTTGGCCACGTCACCAGCTTCGGCGCGGGTCGGACGCGGGTTCTTGATCATGGAGTCCAGCATCTGGGTGGCAGTGATAACCACTTTGCGGGCTTTGTTGCACTTGGCGATGATCATCTTCTGGGCGAAGATAACTTCTTCAACCGGGATCTCTACACCCATGTCGCCACGAGCAACCATGATGCCGTCGGAAACAGCCAGGATCTCGTCGAAGTTGTCCAGACCTTCCTGGTTTTCGATCTTGGAGATGATCTGGATGTTCTCGCCACCGTGGGCTTTCAGGTGCTCACGGATTTCCAGAACGTCTTCTTTCTTGCGGATGAAAGAAGCAGCAACGAAATCAACGCCTTGCTCGCAACCGAAGATCAGGTCGCGCTTGTCTTTCTCGGCCAGGGCCGGCAGCTTGATGGAGACGCCCGGCAGGTTAACGCCTTTGTTCTCGCCCAGGTCACCGTTGTTCAGCACTTTACAGATAACTTCGCGCTCGGTGATTTCGATAACGTCCAGACCGATCAGGCCGTCATCAACCAGAATGCGGTTGCCGACGCGCAGATCGTTGGCGAAACCTGCATAGGTCACAGCCACTTTGTCTTTGTTGCCAACCACGGTCTGGTCGGTGGTGAAGGTGAAAGTCTGGCCAGCGACCAGCGCGACGTCGTTGCCGCCTTCCAGCTTCATGGTACGGATTTCCGGACCCTTGGTGTCCAGCAGGATAGCTGCGTGCTTGCCGGTCTCGGCCATTACAGCGCGCAGGTTGCTGATGCGGCTGCCGTGCTCGGCGTAGTCACCGTGGGAGAAGTTCAGGCGCATGACGTTCATGCCGGCGTCCAGCATTTTGGCCAGCATTTCTTTGGATTCGGTCTTCGGACCGATGGTGCAGACAATTTTGGTCTTTTTCATGTCAATCTTCATGGTTAAGGAATTTCCGCCGAGCAATATACACCAGTTTTTGGAATCTTTTTATGATCCAGAAACAACGTTTTGACCAGATAACGTTTTCTTTTCAGGGATAACGTTTTCCTGTGAGTCACATTTTAGAGCATACGGCCACAGGTTCGGGCTGAAGGGATACAAATGTTGCCATCTGTGGTTGTTTGGCCGGGTTGAGGTTCAGATGTTGTAAAATGACCACCCGTCCGCTGTCACCGTCTTGTCACCGGCTTGCGCAAAAATGTTAGTTCATTGGCGCACGGGTGAAGGAGGCCGAGATGAAAAACAGCCATGAAACCGGATGGGCTCTGCTCTTGCTGGGCGCCGCCCTGCTGCTGGTTCAGACACTGCCAGCCCGCTACTGGCCTGATAATGCGCGACTGCTGGCGATTTTCTCCCATCCGGTGAAAGGGGAGGTGGCCGCCGAGGGATTGGCGTGGCGAGAGTGGCAGGATCACAGTGCAGCGACCCGGATGGCGCTTCGCGCAGTCCGACTGCAGCCGGAAGCGTCGCAGCCTTGATATCTATTGCTGCTTACCGGTCGTGAAAGCGTGAAATTATCAACCATTGGTTGATAGTTCTTATCTATCTTGCTGGATTGTCCACCTTTCATGGCGGGAGGATAATCGATTCCAACAGCGATATCCCCTCCGGTATCGCCCCCTGATACTTTGTTGGAGTCTGCTTTATGTCCCTCGCCCCTGTCTGGTTTATCTCCCACGGCGCACCGGATCTGGTGCTGCGTGAGCAACCCGCCACCCGCTTTCTGCGAACCCTGCGTCTGGGTGAGCTCAAGGGGCTGGTGGTCATCTCCGCCCACTGGTTCAGCCGCGAGCTACAGATCAACGTCGAGCCCAAACCGGCCTTGATGTACGACTTCTATGGCTTCCCCGAGCCCCTCTACCGGATGCGCTGGCCTGCCAGCAGCCCCGAGTGGCTGCAACAAGGGGTGAGCGACCAGCTGGCACTGGCCGGACTGACCGCCACCCCGGTGCGGCGCGAGCTGGATCACGGGGTCTGGTCGCCGCTCTCCCTGATCGACCCAAACAGCGAGCTCCCGCTGGTGCAGATCTCCATTCCCGCGAGCTTCACCCCGGCCCAGTTGTGGCAACTGGGAGAGGTATTGGGGGCGCTGCGCAGTCAGGGAATTGGCATCCTCGCCTCTGGCGCCATCACCCACAACCTGCGGGCGCTGGCACCGGAAGGCTCGCCAGTGCCGGAGTGGGCCAGCCAGTTTGTCGACTGGCTGGAGCAGAAGATGGTCGAAGAGGATCGGCTGGCGCTGCTCAACTATCGCCAGCAGGCTCCCGGTGCGGTGGAGTCCCATCCCCACGACGACCACCTGCGCCCACTCTTTGTGGCGTTGGGGGCCGCTGATGGTGTGGCGCCCACCCGGCTGCACGAGAGCTGGGATGGCGGCAGCCTCTATATGGGCGCCTACCGCTTCGGTTGATTGCCTCTCAACAAGACCCCGCCAATTGGCGGGGTCTTGTTATTTACGGTGTGGGGGGTGAGCCGAAGGCTCTCAGGGAACCACTACCCGGCTCTCGCCGCCGCCGAGAGCTTCGACCCTGATCTGCACGCCAATCCGCTCCACCAGCGTCTGGACGTGGGAGATGACCCCGATCTGGCGACCGGCGGCTTGGAGGGAGTCGAGGCTGGCGAGCGCCAGATCCAGACTGTCCGGATCCAGGGTGCCAAACCCTTCGTCAATAAACAGCGACTCGACCTGGGTCTGCCGTGACGAGAGGCTGGAGAGGGCCAGCGCCAGCGCCAGCGATACCAGGAAACTCTCGCCACCGGAGAGGGAGTCCACCGAACGCACCTCGTCCCCCATGTCGAGATCCACCACTTGTAGCGCCAGATCGGTGCCGGGTACCCGCTCCAGCCGGTAGCGGGGCGATAGCTCGGCGAGCTGGGCGTTGGCCTCCAGCAGCAGACGCTCGAGGGTGAGGCTCTGGGCGAACGTGCGGAACTTGGCGCCGTTGGCCTGCCCAATCAGATCGCACAGCTGCTGCCAGTGGTCGGCCACCGCCTGCTGGGCGGCCAGCTCCTGTTGCAGGCTGCCCGCCTTGAGGGCTGCGGCTTCGGCCTGTGCCAGTTTGCTCTTGCACTCGAACAGCTGCTCTTCAAGGGCGCGACAGCGGGCATCGAGTGCCGCCAGTTGATCGCTCAGCTCTGCATCCGGCAGGGCAGCCAGCTCGGGGTGATGCTCGCGATAGCGATCCCGCTTGCTCTCCTCCAGTGCCAGCGCCCGTTGCCGCTCGGCAAGGCGGGTGCGCGCCTCGCCAAGGGCATCTTCCAACCCTTGCAGGGCAGAGCGGCGAGCCTTGAGTTCATCGGGGCTGATGGCGAGCAGGCGGCGAAGGTCGTACTCGGCAATGCCAAGGGTGCTGGCGTGGGCGGCCCAGCGGCCTAGCACCTCCCGCTTGCGGCGGCTGCTGGTCTGCTTTTCCTGCTCCACATGGGTGAGACGGGTCTTGAGCTCGGTCTGCCGCTCGCGCAGGGCGCGGGCGCTCTGTTGCATCGCCTCCAGTTCGCTGGCGAGCTGCTGCAGTCGTTGCTGCCAGCGGCTCTCGACCTGCGGGATCTCCTCGCCATTCAGACAGGCGGCGCGGCTGGTGAGCAGCCCCTGCCGTTGCTGTTCGTGCTCCTTGTAGTCCCGCTCGAGTTTGTGCAGCAGCTCGCGCTGGGTCTGCAGGCGTGCCTCCTGCGCACTCAGGGCGGGGGTGAGGCTGGCGATCTCGCTGGCCAGACGCTCCCACTCGCTCTGGCCGTGCAGCCAGGCTTCGCAGGCTCGCTGCCACTCGTGCCACTGCTGGCTGCCGAGCCATTGGCGCCAGGGTTGGCCAGCCATCTGCTCATCGAGACGGTTGCCCCCCTGTTCGAGGCGCTGGCGCAGGGTCGCCTCCTGCTCGCCCATTGCCTTCACTTCTCCTTCCAGCGCGATGCGCTGGCGGTCGGCCTCTTGCCACTGCTGGTCAAACTGCTGGTGCTGGGCAGCCAGTTGGCTCAGTTGTTGACGCACCCCTTGCAGCTGTTGTTGGCCAAGCTGGGCCTGACGCAGCTGCTGCTGGCTCTGGGCCAACCCTTGCTCCAGCGCCTGACCACGGCCAAGCAGGGTGCTCATCAGCTCGTTCCACTCAATGGGGCTCTGGCGCAGCGGCAGCGGATGGCCCAGCAGGGTATCGCCCCCCAGCTGTTGCCAGCGCTGGGTCAGCTGCTCGGCGCGGGTTTCCAGCTCCGGCAGATGTTGCTGACGCACCGCCAGCTGGCGGGCCAGCTCCTGACGCTCGCTCTCGCACTGAATGTACTGATGGTTGAGCCGCTCCCACTCCAGCTCCAGACTGCGGGTCCGTTCCGCCAGTTGACCAAGAATGCCAGCCACCTGTGGCTGGCTCTGGCTGTAGGGGTGCTCCCCGGAACCGCACAGCGGGCAAGGTTCGCCATCGCTCAGGATATGGCGATACTGCTCGAAGCTGGCGATGGCGCGGGACTGCTCCAGCGCGTGGCGCGCTTCATCCCGCTGCAGGGCGAGCCGCTCGCGGGCGGGGGCCAGCTCTTCGCCAAGGGTGGCGAGCTTGCCAAGGGCCTGCTCCAGCTGGGCAATCTCCTGCTGCAAGCGGCCATGCTGTTCGCCGTGGTTGCGGCCATAATCGGCCAGCTCCAGCAGCTGGCGCAGCTGACCCAGCTGTTCGGTTTGCTGCTGCCACTGCTCCTGCGCCTTGGCGAGGCGGCTCTCCCACTGCTGCTCCTGCAGCTCGTTCTGTTGCTGTTGCAGCCGAGCTTGTTCATGTTGCCAGTAGTCGCGCTCTTGCTGGCCTTGCTCCAGCTGGCGCTGCAACTGTTGCAGGGCGCGCAGCTTGTGATCCCGCAGGGTGAGCAGCTGTTGTAACTTGTCGGCATCCTCGGCCCAATCTTGCATGGCGGTGAGCAGGGGTTGCCACTGACGGGCCACCGGTGCCAGCTCCTTATGCTCTTCGAGCCAAAGGCCCCACTGCTGGTGCTGCTGCTTGAGCAGTTCTACCTGTCGGCTCTGCTCGCGCCAGCCCTGCTCCAGCGTGAGTTGCACTTCTCGCTCCTGTGCCCCCTCCTGCTGGATCTTCTGCAACTGCTGCACTTTTTCCCGGATGCGGGTATCGAGCTCCTGCGCCCGCTTTAGTTCGGGTTGCAGGGCACCCCATTCCCGCTCGGCGGCGATCTTCTCCGCCAGCAACTGCTGTTCGGTCAGCGCGCTCTGCTGGGTCTGCTCCTCGAGTTTGGCCAGCTCAGGCCCCAGCTCGGCGATCACCTTCTCCTGCTGCTGTACCTCAAGGGTGAGGCGGGCCAGCTCGTCGTGATCGGCGCGGGCCACCTGGGCCTGTTCGGCACGGGCAAACTCCTCGCGCTCGGGGGCCGCGGCGCCGTGGGCCTGCAGGGCGGCATCGAGCGCCGCCTGTCCCTCGGCGCAGCCCTGCAGCTGGGCTGCAATGCGACTGTTGAGGTCGCGCAAGTCCTGCATCAGCAGCTGCTGTTGCTGCTCGTGCTTGAGGGTGGTGGAGAGGCTCACCTGCTGGCTTACCCACTGTTCGCGGGTCGCTTCATCCATCAGCGCCACGTCGCCGAGGCGCTGGGCTATGGTGGCCAGCTTCTGCTGTTCTTCCCGCGCCCGTTCATAGGTCTGGATGGAGATGGCAGAGTAGAGTTCGGTGCCGGTCATCCGTTCGAGCAGGGCGGAGCGCTCGTTGGCATCCGATTTGAGGAAGGCGGCAAATTCCCCCTGCGGCAGGATCACCGCGCGGCGGAACTGCTCCCAGGAGAGACCCACCAGCTCGTCGATGCGATCCTGCAGCTCCCGCTTGCTGCCGGAGAAAACCTGCCCTGACTCCACATCGGTCAGGGTTCGCTCCTGCGCCTGAAAACGCCCCTCCGAGCGGTTTCGCGCCCGGCGCACCGCCCAGCGGGCCAGCCAAATGCGGCCATCGCAGCCACGAAACTGCACCTCGGCAAAGCCGCTGGCGTGGCCGCGACTGAGGATGCCACGCACGTCGTTGGCCTTGAGCTTCTCTTCGTCATCCATGCGGCCCACTTCGGCCACGTTCTTGCGATTGGCAATAAAGCGCGGCATCTCGTCGTAGAGGGCCAGACAAATGGCGTCGAGCAATGTGCTCTTGCCCGCGCCAGTGTTGCCGGTGATGGCAAACAGACCGGCGGCGCCGAGCGCCCCCCTGGTAAAGTCGATGGTGAAGGGGCCGGTCAGACTGGCCAGATTCTCACCTGACAGAGACAAGATTTTCATTGGTTTGACTCCTTCACCTGCTCCAGGATCTCTTCAAACGAGGCGACCAGTTGTGCTTCGGGTTCCCCCTCGAACTGGCGCTGATAGCAGAGGCGAAACACCTCGGTGGGGGAGAGCTCATCGAGCCTGCGCCGCTCGCGACCATCGGCCAGCCCTTCGCCCGAGCCCTGATACTGGGTGCTGATGCGGGCCAGACGCACCGGTTTGTCTGCGATTGCGGCGAGAATGCGCTCGCGGATGCGCGCTTCTGGCTTGGGCAGCAGCAGCCGCACTTCGAGGAAGGGTTGTGCCTCTTGTGGACAAGCAGGCAGCTCGAGCGATGCGATGGCGTTCAGCGCGTTGTCGAGGGTGCTCTGGGGCAGGCGGATCATCTCCACCGCGCGGGGCACCGGGATCCGCTCCAATCCGGTCAGTTTCCCCTCTGCAAAGGTCACTTCCAGCACCTGATGGTTGTAGTTGGCTTCGGCCAGCGAAAGCGGCAGCGGCGAGCCGCTGTAGTGCACCCCCTCGGCCGGGCTCTGGGCCAGATGGAGGTGGCCGAGCGCCGTGTAGTCGGCACCGGCAAAGAGTTCGGCAGGCAGTGCGTGTTGGTTGCCGCCGAGCACCCGCCGCTCCGACAGCTCCGAGAGCTGGCCCGCCGCCAGATAGGCATGGCCCATGGCGATGAGCGGCAGACCCTCCCCGCAGCGGGCGCGCCCTTCGGCCAATACCTCGGCGTAGATTTGGCGTACCCCTTCGATCAGCCGGTCCTGCCCTTCTTCCAACGGCTCCACCCGCAAGTCGCTGCTGCGCAGGAACGGCACGGCGGCGCACCAGGCGGCAATGTTGCCCTCCTTGTCTTGCAGCGGTACCAGCAGGCGGTCGGTCTCGAGCTTGCCCTCACTGTCGCGACTGATGCTGCCCACCAGATGCAGATCAAAGGCGCGCAGCAGCTCGTGGGGGGCATCGAGCTTGGAGGGAGAGTCGTGGTTGCCGCCGATCAGCACCATGTTGAGGTGGGGCATCTCGGCGCGCAGCCGCGCCAGAAAACGGTAGAGTTGTTGCCAGGCGCTGGCGGGGGGATTGGCGGTATCAAACAGATCGCCCGCCACCAGCAGAGCGTCGATCTCGCGCGCCTTGAGGGTGTCGCTTAGCCAGTCGAGGAAGGCATCGTGTTCAAAACGGCGGTCATGACCATGGAGTTGATGGCCAAGATGCCAGTCGGCGGTATGGAGGATTTTCATTGGAAAGCAGCCCGGTTGCAGGGACGGTGCCTATGGCACCCGATGGAGACAAGATGAGGATGCCCCGTGCTTTTTTCAAGTAAAACAGCGGTCTGTCATCAGTTCATGCGGGTTCGCAGCACATCTTGTACTGGGGGTGACCGGTGAGAGGATCGGACTCTTCACCCTTGATGACGAAACCGTGGCGACGATAGAAACGTACCGCCTGATCGTTCTCGACGAAGACCCGGGCGTAGAGCGACGCCCCCTGACGCTTGGCCTCCTGCAGCAGGGCGTGGCCGACACCGCGACCCTGACGGTCGGGACGCACAAAGAGGGCGGCGAGATAGTTGTCCACCAGCGCCATAAAGCCGAGCAGATCGCCGCGCTCCTCGAACACCCAGATGGCGGCACGATCGAGATAGCGGGTACGCAGATCCTCCTGGGCCTGCCACCAGCAGGAGGCATCGACGAAATCGTGGGCCTGCAGGGAGGCCAGCAGCCAGATTTCGACGATCTCTTCCATATCTTCCGGGCGACTGGGCCGCAACATAAATCCATCCTTGGTAACAACTTGTACACTCGCAGTCTAGGGGAACTTGACGGCCGTTCAGGTGATATAAATGAGACCCTGTGAGGTCGATCGCCCTTTATTTAGCGAGAATGATTGGCTGATCACAAAGCGCCTCTCTAGTACAATGCCCGCCGGACAATCTAGAGACCGAGGACGCCATGTGGTTTAAAAACCTGCAGATTTATCGCTTTACCCGCCCCTTTGACCTGACCGTGGATCAGCTGGAAACCCAGCTGGAAGCCTGTGCCTTCACCCCTTGCGGCAGTCAGGACATCTCCCGTTTCGGGTGGGTCAAGCCCCTTGGCAAATTCGGCTCAACCCTGACCCACTCTGCCTCCGGCCACATCCTCATCTGCGCCCGCAAAGAGGAGAAGATGCTCCCCGGCACCGTGGTCAAGGAGATGCTGGCCGAGAAGGTAGAAGCGATCGAGTTCGAACAGGGACGCGCCCTCAAGAAGAAAGAGAAGGAAGCGCTGAAAGAGGAGATCCTCCACACCCTGCTGCCCCGTGCCTTCAGTCGTACCAGCCAGACCTTCGCCTGGATCAATCCGGCCGACAATTTGATGGTGGTGGATGCAGGTTCTGCCAAGAAGGCGGACGATCTGCTGGCGCTGCTGCGCAAATCCATCGGCTCCCTGCCGGTGGTGCCGGTGGCCCTCAAGAACCCGCCCGAGATCACCATGACCGAGTGGCTGAACGAGGGCAATCTGCCAGCCTCCTTCACTCTGGAAGACGAAGCCGAGCTGCGCAGTGCCATGGAGCACGGCGGCATCATCCGCTGCAAGCAGCAGGATCTGATGACGGATGAAATCAAGAACCACCTGGCCAACGACAAGCTGGTGACCAAGCTGGCCCTCAACTGGGGCGAGACCGTCAGCTTCGTGCTGGGGGATGATCTCTCCATCAAACGCCTGAAATTCAGCGAAGAGCTGCGCGAGCAGAACGACGATGTCACCAGCGAAGATCCGGCCGCCCGTCTGGATGCGGACTTCGCGCTGGTGACCTCCGAGCTGTCCCAGTTTATCCCGGCGCTGTTTGCTGCCCTGGGTGGCGAAGAGCAGTCCATCTAACCGGACTTGCGCCTGTTTGGCCTCTGCCATCCCATCGTAAAAACCGCCTTCGGGCGGTTTTTTTATATCTATTGCGGATTGCCATTATTGATAGATGAGTAAGATATTGATCTGGTTCAATAACTTGAGCTATCAGCGCCAATCGTGACATAGTCCCTCTTCATGGTCATAAAACAGACAAGGAGAGTGTCATGTTGCGCAAACCTCTGGGGCTGGCTGTCGCCCTTGCCCTGCTGGCCGGTTGTGCCAGTGACAACGGCTTTCACTACACCCCGCCAGCCCAGACCCTGATCGCACCCGAAGCCGCCAGTGGCTGGACCGACAAACAGGGCTGGCAGGGCCATGATTTCATGGTGGCGGCCGCCAACCCGCTGGCGGTGGATGCGGGCTACCAGATCATCAAGGCCGGTGGCAGTGCTGTCGATGCCGCCATTGCGGTGCAGTTGGTGCTGACGCTGGTGGAGCCGCAATCTTCCGGGATCGGTGGCGGGACGCTGCTGCTGGTGTGGGATGGCCGCAAGGTGAGTGCGGTGGATGGCCGCGAGATGGCGCCGGCTGCCGCCACCGACCAGCTGTTTATGCAAGATGGCAAGTCGCTGGCGTTTTATGACGGGGTGGTGGGGGGCCGCTCGGTCGGCGTTCCCGGCACCCTGCGCGCGCTGGCACTGGCCCATCAGCGTTATGGCAAGCTGCCCTGGGCTGCGCTGTTCGAGCCTGCCATCACGCTGGCAGAACAAGGATTTGTGATTAGTCCACGGCTGGCCACCTTGCTGGCCAAGGATCCCTATCTGGCACGGGATCCGCAGGCGCGAGCCTACTTCTATCAGGCGGATGGCAGCCCCAAAACGGCGGGTACCCGGCTGACCAACCCGGCGCTGGCCAAGGTGCTGCGCACTCTGGCCACAGAGGGGGCGGATGCCTTCTATCAGGGGCCGCTGGCGGATGCCATGGTGGCCAAGGTGCGTCAGCATCCCACTAATCCCGGGGTTCTGGCGGCCACCGATCTGGCCAGCTATCAGGCCAAAGTGCGGGATGGCCTCTGCTTTGACTATCGCCAGAGCAAGATCTGCGGCTTTCCCACTCCCTCGTCCGGCACCCTGGCACTCGGCCAGATCTTCGGCATGCTGGAGAACCGCGATATGGCGGCCTTCAAGCCGATCACCACCAAGGAGGGGGGACTGGCTGTTTCCAGCGAGGCTATCCACCTCTACAGCGAAGCGGCGCGTCTGGCCTTCGCCGATCGCAACCAGTACGTCGCCGACAGCGATTTTGTCAGCGTGCCGGTGCAGGGGTTGCTTGACAAGGGCTATCTGGCCGAGCGGGGCAAGCTTGTCGGTCAGCACTCCATGGGGATTGCCAAGCCCGGTACGCCGCCACTGGCGCTGGCGCGCGGCAAGGATGCGACCCCAGAACTCCCCTCCACCAGCCATGTCTCGATCGTCGACAAGGCGGGGATGGCCATCTCCATGACCAGCTCCATCGAGGATGGTTTCGGATCGCGTCAGATGGTCAACGGCTACCTGCTCAACAACCAGCTCACCGATTTTTCCTTCACCTCGGTGGATGCCGCCGGTCTGCCGGTGGCAAACCGGGTGGAGCCGGGCAAGCGGCCCCGCTCCTCCATGTCACCCCTGCTGGTGTTTGACAAGCCAAGCGGCGAGCTGACCATGACGCTGGGCTCGCCGGGGGGCTCCGCCATTATCAACTACGTGGGCAAGACCCTGCTCGGCACCCAGGATTGGGGCCTGAACCTGCAACAAGCCATCAACCTGCCCAACTTTGGCAGCCGCAACGGCCCCACCGAGCTGGAAGCGGGACGCACCCCCATGTCGGTGGTCGAGGGATTGAAGGCGAGGGGACATGAGGTGGTACTGAACGAGCAGACCTCCGGCCTGCAAGGGGTTGAGCGCAATGGCGGTGGCTGGTTTGGCGCAGCGGATCCGCGCCGGGAAGGGATCGCCAAGGGGGAGTGAGGTTTCCATAGCAACAAGGCCAGCATAATGCTGGCCTTGTTGCTGATGGAGCGGTTACTGGATACCCAACAGTTCCACGTCGAAGATCAGGACTGATCCCGGCGGGATTTTGCCCGCGGCGCGGTCGCCGTAGGCGAGGTTGGCAGGGATGTAGAAACGGGTCTTCTCACCTTCCACCATCAGCTGCACCCCTTCGGTCCAGCCAGCGATCACCTGATTGAGGCCAAACTCGATGGGCTCGCCACGGGCGACCGAGCTGTCAAAGACGGTGCCGTCCAGCAGCTTGCCCTCGTAGTGCACCTTCACCTTGCTGGTGGCAGTGGGATGAACGGTGCCGGTGCCCGGGGTCAGCACTTCGTACTGCAGGCCGGAGGCGGTGGTGGTCACCAGCGGCTTCTCCTTGTTGCTGGCGAGGAACTCGGCGCCAATCCGCACGTTGTCGGCCGCCAGCTTCTTGTTGTTGCTGCTGGAGTAGAAGTAGTAGGCCACACCGGCGATGAGCAGCGCGATCAGTATGAATTTCATCGGTTTTTCCTGTTCCATGAAATGTAAAAAGTGCAATGAGGGCGCCATCTTATCGCGCACCGCTCCTGATGGCGAGCCACAGGGCGGGAGGATGTGAGCGGGCAGGCAAAGCTCGGAGACGCAGACGCAAAAAGGGGCGAGTCGGTGACTCGCCCCTTGTCATGGCGGCGGCGCTTACTTGGCGGCCACCATCATCAGGGCGGGCAGGGCGAAGAAGAGACCTGTTACATAACCCAGAGCCAGCAGTTTGTTCTCGCTGCCGACCCGGGCCAGCCCCTCGGCGGCGCGCACCGGCAGGTCGCGCAGGAAGGGGATGCCATAGATGATGACCACGGCAAAGAGGTTGAACAGCACGTGGACCAGCGCGATGGTCAGGGCCAGCTGGGCACCGGCTTCGCTGATGGCGGTGGCAGCCAGCAGGGCGGTGATGGTGGTGCCGATATTGGCCCCCAGGGTGAAGGGGTAGAGCTGACGGGTGCTGAACACGCCGCCGCCGGCCAGCGGGATCATCAGGCTGGTGGTGGTGGAGGAGGACTGCACCATGATGGTCACCAGCGCGCCGGAGGTAATGCCGGTCAGTGGGCCACGGCCCAGCGCCTTGTGCAGCACCTCTTTGGCGCGGCCAACCAGTACCTGTTGCAGCACTTTGCCGAGATACGTGACGCAGGCGAGGATCAGCAGGATACCGATGATGATGGTCGCGATGGCGGCACCCTTGCCCGGCAGGAAGGCAACGGCGCTGTCAATCAGCTGCTGGGCCGGTGCGGTCAGCGGCTTCATGAAATCCATGCCCTTCATCGACATGTTGGCGGAGCCTACCAGCAGGTTGGCCAGCCACTCGGCGCTGTGTTGCAGCAGGCCGAACATCAGTTCCAGCGGCAGGAAGATGAACACCGCCAGCAGGTTGAAAAAGTCGTGCACGGTGGCGGCGGCGAAAGCGCGGCGGAACTCGGCGCGATCCCGCACATGGCCCATGGAGACGATGGTGTTGGTGATGGTGGTGCCGAGGTTGGCACCCATCACCATGGGGATGGCCATGCTGATGGGCAGGCCGCCAGCCACCAGACCAACGATCACCGAGGTGACGGTACTGGAGGATTGCACCAGCGCGGTAGCGAGAATACCCAGCAGCAGGGCGACAAAGGGGTTATTGGCAAAGGCGAAGATCTGGGCTGCGCCCTCGGCGCCGCCGGAGAAATCTTTGAAGCCGTGGGAGATGGCGCCCACGGCAACCAGGATCAGGTAGACCAGTACGATGACACTCATCCAGTTGAACAGGGCGCGGGTCGCGGGCGGCTGTGACAAGGAGTGATGGTGTTGCATAAAGCCTCTTGAGACGGTCGTTCCGTCTTGGGTTGTTGATGACCCGCGCATTTAATCAATGGTTAATGACAGAAATATGACAACGTGACATTTCGATGATGTTTTTATGACGACGAACTGCGGCGACAGGCGCTGACCGAGCCGGTTGGCTCTGGGGTGATAAAAGGGGGACGAAGGCACTGCCGCCTTGCCAGTCGGGACGTGATCGCTACACTGCGCCCCTTTATTGGCAAGCAGGAGTAAACAAGATGATGCGTGCATGGATCCTCTCTCTGTCGCTGGGGCTGCTCTCGTCAGGGGCACAGGCCAGCCTGTTGAAAACCGACTGCAACCTCGACAAGGCCCTCAAAAACGAAGCGGTGAATGCCACTCTGGGGGTCAAGGGCAACTGTGATACCAGCAAGCTGGTGAAGCAGGAGAAAGAGAAGGTGAAAGCCGAGGTGCAAAAAGGCCGCACCGACCTGCTGGGCGAGAAGCGCGCCGACCTCAAGGAGAGCGACAACGGTATGCAGCAGAAGATGGACAAGGCAAACCAGCAGCTGCACAAGGCAAACCAGCAGCTGCACAAGGCGGAGCAGGATGCCAAGACCATCGCTCGCGATCCGCTCAAGGCTGCGGCGACCGCTGTGCTGGACAAGCAGTAAGCCGAGCGGGCCCAAGCCCGTGTGACCGGCAAGAGACCGGCAGCAAGAAGGGGAGCCATGGCTCCCCTTCTGTCTATCCGTTATCCGCAAAGGATCAGGCGTCGGCCGCCTCTTCGTACTGACGGAACGGGATGCGGAACACCGCCAGACGCAGGAACAGATAGGTTGCGCCGAGGCCAGCCCAGATCAGGCCCAGCTCCAGCGAGCTCTGCTCCAGGTTGATCCACAGAGCTCCGATGGTGGCGGCACCGAGCAACGGCATCAACAGGTAGATGACGTGATCCTTGAGGGTCTTGTTGCGCTTCTCGCGCACCCAGAACTGACCGATCACCGACAGGTTGACGAAGCTGAACGCCACCAGCGCCCCGAAGTTGACCAGCGCCAGCGCGGTATCCAGATCAAACGACACGGCGGAGAGGGCCAGACCGCCCACCATCAGCACGTTGATGGCCGGGGTGCGGTATTTCGGGTGGATGTAGCCAAACACCCGCTCCGGGATCATCCGGTCACGTCCCATCACGTAGAGGATGCGCGAGACACCGGCGTGAGCCGCCATGCCGGAGGCCAGCACTGCAACGGTGGTGCAGACCAGTACCACGGACTGGAAGAAGGTGCCGCCAACGTAGAGCGCGATCTCCGGCAGTACCGCATCCGGATGCTGGAAGCGGGAGAGGCTCGGGAAGTAGAGCTGCAGGCAGTAAGAGACCACCACGAAGATGATGCCGCCGATAAGGGCAGTCAGCACGATCGCTTTGGGGATCACCTTGCCGGCATTCGGGGTCTCTTCGGAGAGGGAGCTCAGACCGTCAAAGCCAAGGAACGAGAAGCAGAGGATGGTGGCACCGGTAAAGAGCGGCACCAGCTGTGCTGACTCGAAGTGGAACGGACGGCTGCTCATCAGGGTGCCAGCCCCTTCACCGTGGTAGATGCCCCACGCCATCAGGCCGATAAAGAGGGTGATGATGGCCAGCTGGATCACCACGATCAGACCGTTGAAGTTGGCCACCAGATTGATGCCGCGCAGGTTCAGGAAGGTCATCACGGTCACCAGACCGAAGATGAACACCCAGGGCTCGACGCCCGGGAACATGGCGGTCAGGTAGATCTTGGCCAGCAGAATGTTGATCATCGGCATGAACATGTAGTCGAGCAGGGATGACCAGCCGACCATGAAACCGACGTAGGGGTTGAACACCTTCTGGGCATAGGTATAGGCAGAGCCCGCAGAGGGGAACTTGCGTACCAGATGACCGTAGCTGAAAGCGGTGAGCAGGATGCCACCCAGAGCCAGCAGATAGGCGGTGGCGACCCGGCCATCGGTGATGTCACCGACGATGGCGAAGGTGTCGAAGACAGCCATGGGGGTCAGATAGGCCAGACCCATCACAATCACTTGTGTCAGGGTAAGGGTCTTGAGCAGCTTGGCGTTTTGCGATGCCATTACGCTTTCTCCTCAATCAGTGCCGCAGCACGTGCTTGCAACGAGCGCAGGGATACGATGGATTCGCAAGCCTGTACATCAAGGGCGCCGGGGAGGCGCATACCGGGCTGTACCGGCAGGAAAGCATTAAAACGCCCCATTGTTATCCTCTCAACGTCGGGAGATTGTTTGGCAATCTCGGATATCACTTCCGGAAATGTTCCGGCCTCTTGTGGTGGGTTTGTACTGCACTTCAAAATAGAAAAACCGATGTCGCAGTGAACATCGGTCCTTTATTGGCGGCGTATTGTGCATTCGGTCAGCCCCCTTGACAAGCAAAAAAGGGCGGATTAACGCATTTTTTTGCATACGCAGGGGGCGGGTAAGTGGTCACTCGCCCCCGGCAGCCGTCCCCGAGCTGCTCCCCCCTTTTCGGGGGGGAAGAGAACCCTGTCGTAACGTATGAAAAGTCGGCAAATTGGGGCTGCAGGGTGCATAGCGCCTCAACATTGATCCTGATCATATTTGCCGGCGTTCCCCCGGGCTCGAGTCCAGCGATCTTATCGGCTGGCGGGGGATGGGAGGGGGTGAAATGGAAAAAGAGTTATTGCATATCCATTCACATTAGTGACTAATGATAGGAGGCGACGCGGCTCGGGCCATGGCACGGCGAGCGGTCCGGCTGGGTAGTTATTTGAAATCAGTCACACTTCCTGCAGAAACCGCGTTTCTGGCAACCAGCTCGCCGCAAAAACAACAAGGAGCCCGCAGGCTCCTTGTTTTGTATGGCGGTATGGTTGAGCCGCGATTACTGGGCGATCTCCACCTTGTCAGCAGGTTGTAGCGGGATGCGGAACACGGTGAGGCGCAGGAACAGGTAGATAGCACCCAGCGCCGCCCAGATCAGCCCCAGCTCGAAGGAGGCGGGTTCCAGATTGAGCCACAACACCCCGATGCAGGCGGCGCCACAGAGCGGCAGCAGCAGGTACATCAGGTGATCCTTGAGACACTTGTTGCGGCCTAGCTTCACATAGAAGTGGGCAATCACCGCCAGATTGACGAAGGTGAAGGCCACCAGGGCGCCAAAGTTGATCAGTGCCAGTGCCATCTCGAGATCGAACGATACCGCGGAGAGGGCCAGCAGACCGACCAGCAGCACATTGCATGCCGGGGTCTGCCACTTCGGATGCACATAGGAGAAGAAGCGACTCGGCAGAGCGCGATCACGACCCATTACATAAAGCAGGCGCGACACCCCGGCGTGAGAGGCGAGTCCCGAGGCCAGCACCGCCACCGTAGTGCAGACCAGTACCACCGCCTGGAACAGTTTGCCACCGACATAGAGAGCGATCTCCGGCAGGACTGCATCCGGTTGCTTGAAGCGGGAGATGTCCGGGAAGTAGAGCTGCAGGAAGTAGGACGTGCTGACAAACAGCACACCGCCGATCAGCGCCGTCAGCACGATGGCGCGGGGGATCACCCGATCCGCGTCCGGTGTCTCTTCCGACAGGGTGCTGATGGCATCAAAGCCGAGGAACGACAGACAGAGGATGGAGGCACCCATCAACAACGGCGAGATGTTGATCTGCTCGGAGAAGAAGGGACGGCTGCTGGCCACGGTCCCCAACCCTTCACCGTTGTGGACGCCCCAGGCGATCAGGCCGATGAAGACGGCGATAATACTGAACTGCATGATGACGATCAGGCTGTTGAAGTTGGCCACCAGCTTGATACCGCGCAGGTTAAGGGCGGTCATCACCGCCGCCAGACCAAAAATATAGGTCCAGGGCTCCACCTCGGGGAAGAGAGCCTGCAGATAGATCTTGGCCAGCAGCATGTTGATCATCGGCATGAACATATAGTCGAGCAGGGAGGTCCAGCCCACCATAAAGCCGACATAGGGGTGAAACACCTTCTGGGCATAGGTATAGGCGGAGCCTGCCGACGGGAACTTGCGTACCAGATGGCCGTAGCTCAGGGCTGTGAACAACATGCCGATGAGGGCAAAGAGGTAGGCGGTCGGCACATGGCCTTCGGTAATTTCGGTGACGATGCCGAAGGTATCGAATACCGCCATGGGAGTGAGGTAGGCAAGACCCATGACCACGACCTGCCACAGTTTCAGGGTCTTTTTCAGACCAACCGGTTGGGCGTTCATCATGCCTGTTCCTCACGCGGTGCCAGGGCGGCACACTCCATCAACGAAACCGGGAGAGAGGCCCGGAAATCAAGGGCGCCGGGGTGGCGCGCGCCGGTCAGAGCCGGCAGGAAAGCATAGAGATGCCCCATGTTGTTCCTCACAGAATGTGGTGTCGGGAGATTGCTGCCAATCTCGCTATCTTTTCCGGGGGTGATCCGGCCTCGTTTATGGGTTTGTTCGCTGCACAAAAAAGGACCGGTGAGATGTGGTGATACCGGTCCTTGCAGTGGCGGCGCATTGTGCATTTGCAGGGCCCCCTTGACAAGTAAAAAAGGGGGGCGAAACTGCATTTTTTTGCACAGGTTAGCGATTGCTTTCCTGCTGGTCAGTCCAGCACGGCCTCCAGCGATTTTTCAAGGAGTCGCAACCCTTCGTCAATCACTGCCGCAGGGGCGGTCAGGGGGGCGAGAAAACGGATGACATTTGCGCGCACCCCGCATGAGAGCAGGATCAGACCGCGTTTGCCCGCCTCGGTCACCAGACGTTTGGTTAGGTCGGGATCGGGCCGGCTGGCATCACGTTGTTTCACCAGTTCCATGGCCACCATGGCTCCGGGTCCACGAATTTGACCTATGCAGTCAAAACGCTCGGCTATGCGTTCCAGTCCCGCCTTGATCTGCTCACCTTGCGCCTGGGCCTTCTGGTTGAGCTGCTCCTCTTCGATCACCTGCAACACCGCCAGCGCGGCGGCGCAGGCAATGGGGGAACCGGCATAGGTGCCACCCAGGCCCCCCGGCTTGGCGGCGTTCATGATCTCTGCCTTGCCGACTACTGCAGAGAGCGGGAAGCCCCCCGCTAGACTCTTGGCCAGGGTCATGATGTCCGGCTCGATGCCGGCATACTCGGTGGCGAAGGTCTTGCCGGTGCGGCAGAAGCCGCTCTGGATCTCGTCACAGATGAGCAGAATGCCGTGCTGATCGCAGATGCTGCGCAGCTTCTGCATAAAGCTCGGGGAGGCGGGATAGAAGCCCCCTTCTCCCTGTACCGGCTCGATGATGATGGCGGCAACGCGGGAGGGTTCGATGTCGGCGCTGAAGCAGAGATCGAGGGCGTACAGGGCATCCTCTTCACTTACCCCCAGATAGTCGGCGGGGAAGGGGATGTGGTAGACCTCACCCGGGAAGGGGCCAAAGCCGGTCTTGTAGGGGACCACCTTGCCGGTGAGCGCCATCCCCATCATGGTGCGGCCGTGAAAGCCCCCCTTGAAAGCGATGGTGCCGCTGCGACCGGTATGGGCGCGGGCGATCTTGATGGCGTTCTCGACTGCCTCGGCACCGGTGGAGAGAAACAGGGTGCGTTTCGGGGTCGGGCCGGGCACCAGGGCGTTGAGCTTTTCGGCAAGCTCGATATAGCCCGGGTAAGGGGTGACCTGAAAGCAGGTGTGGCTGAATTTTTCCAGCTGCTCGCGCACCGCCGCCACCACCTTCGGGTGGTTGTGGCCGGTGTTGAGCACGGCGATGCCGGAGGCAAAGTCGATGTAGCGGTTGCCCTCCACATCCCACAGCTCGGCATTTTGCGCACGGTCGATAAAGACCGGCAGCAGGGTGCCGACGCCGTTGACCACGGCCGCTTCACGGCGTGCTTGCCACGCCTTGTTTGATTCTGACTGACTCATCTTTCCTCCCTGAGGGGCCGCAGCCCCTGATATTCCCTGAAAATGTGGTGGGCGATCTGGCGCCCATTACCGCCGAACAGCCCATCGGGCCAGATCGGCGGCCTGTCGTCTCTGTTTTACTGCCCTAGCGAATGGCGCCAAAGCAGAGATATTTGGTCTCCAGATACTCCTCCAGCCCCTCGGCGGCCCCTTCCCGGCCCAGACCTGACTCCTTGATGCCGCCGAAGGGAGCCAGCTCAGTTGAAATGATCCCCTCGTTGATGCCGACCATGCCGTATTCAAGCTGCTCGGCGACGCGCCAGACACGGGCGATATCGCGGCCATAGAAGTAGGCGGCGAGCCCATAAGGGGTATCGTTAGCCAGCGCGATGGCTTCAGCTTCCGTCTCGAAGCGCACCAGCGGGGCGACCGGGCCGAAGATCTCCTCCTGCAGGATGGGGTTGGTTTTATCCACCATGCCCAAAATGGTGGGTTGGTAGAAGAGGGGGCCGGCGGGGTGGGCTTCGCCCCCCAGCAGCACTTCGGCACCGGCGGCGACTGATTGCTGCACCAACTCGGCCACCTTGCTGGCGGCAGCCGGGTTGATAAGCGGGCCGATCTGGGTGCCCTCCGCCATACCATCTCCCACCTTGAAGGCTCTGACGGCAGCGGTCAGCTTCTCGGCGAAGGCGTCATAGACACTGGCCTGCACCAGAATGCGGTTGGCACAGACGCAGGTTTGCCCGGCGTTGCGGTATTTGGAGGCGAGTGCCCCGGCCACGGCGGCGTCGAGGTCGGCGTCGTCAAAGACGATAAAGGGGGCGTTACCGCCCAGCTCCAGCGACAGCTTTTTCATGGTGTCGGCGCATTGGCGCATCAGCAGCTTGCCGATGCGGGTGGAGCCGGTGAAGGAGAGCTTGCGCACCACCGGATTACTGCACAGCTCGTTGCCCACCGCGCTCGCCTGATGGCTGGTGACGATATTGATGACACCGGCGGGGATGCCCGCCTGCTCGGCCAACACCGCCAGCGCCAGCGCGCAGAGCGGCGTTTCTGCGGCGGGTTTGATGACGATGGTGCAACCCGCTGCCAGCGCAGGGCCCGCCTTGCGGGTGATCATGGCAATGGGGAAGTTCCACGGAGTGATGGCGGCGACTACCCCGACCGGCTGCTTGATGGTGGCCAGCCGGCGATCGCCGCTAAAACCCGGGATGGTGCGGCCGTAGGCGCGCTTGCCCTCCTCGGCGAACCACTGGATAAAGCTGGCGCCATAGGCCACCTCGCCCTTTGCTTCCGCCAGCGGCTTGCCCTGCTCGCAGGTCATGATGCGCGCCAGCTCGTCGCTATGTGCTGTGATGGCGGCAAACCAGGCGTAGAGCTTGTTGCTGCGCTCCTTGGCGGTCAGCGCAGCCCAGGTGGGTTGCGCCGCGTGGGCGGCCGCGATGGCGCGGCGGGTATCCTCGGCATCCATGTCGGGCACCTGGGTAATGACGGCCCCGCTGGCAGGATTGGTCACCTCGAAGGTGCGGCCGCTGGCGGCCTCGCACCAGTGACCAGCTATATAGGCACGGGATTTGATCAAGCTTTGATTGGAACTGGTAGCGGACATGGCAAGCCTCGATGATGAAACCTGGCAGCAAGGTGGCGATGATGCGGCTCATCCTGTACTGCTGCCGTATAAAATAATAAGCACAGAGAGACCATAAATTGAGCGCAAATGTTTTTCAAGTGTTAAATATATTTGAATTGTTGGTGTGTTGCATGCTAGAAATTGGGCTGTGTAGCGCAGTTTAACCAGATGAACAGGGTATCGCACGATAAGTGGTGTGCAAAATAATGAACGCCAGGCTGTGTAAGATAGCAAACAGTGATGCCATGGCTGGTCCGCTATTTTAACCAGTGGCAACAGGGAGGTGGCCAATGTACCAACGTGACAAGGGAATCGATGGCGGAGGCCTGCCATGAGCGGGGCGCCAACCCAGAGCAGCAGTACCCGCTTCGGTCAGGGGGCTGCACGGCAGGCGAGCATGGGGGAGCGGCTGGCGGCGGTGCGTCATCAACTGGGGCTCTCCCAGCGGAGGGCGGCCGAGCTGAGCGGCCTGACCCACGGTGCTATCTGCATGATCGAGCAGGATAAGGTGAGCCCCTCGGTCGCCTCGCTGCAAAAGCTGCTCACCGTATATGGCTTGCCACTGTCACGCTTTTTTGCCGAAGAGGAGCTGAGTCGCCCGCCGCAGGTGGTGATCAAGGGTGATCAGTTGATCGAGCTGGGCAGTCAGGGGGTCTCGATGAAGCTGGTGCACAACGGCAACAACCGCCGCCAGCTCGGCTTTATGCTGGAGACCTACCCCCCGGGCACCGACACCGGTGGTCAGGTGACCCACCAGGGAGAAGAGGTGGGCACTGTGCTGGAGGGTTCGGTGATCCTGACCGTGGCAGGAGAGAGTTATCAGCTGGAGGCGGGTGACAGCTATGTGATCGACACTGGCGAACCCCACAGCTTCAGCAATCCGTCGGGGGAGACCTGTCGCATCGTCAGTGCCCATACCCCGGCCAGTTTTTAATCTTGGAATAGGGTTTGCCAACCAAACCGGTAAGGAAACAGGATCATGACCGAACATGTAAACAGTTACTACGCAGCCAGCGCCAATAAACACGCGCCCTACCCGACACTGACCGAGCAGCTGGAGTGCGATGTCTGCGTCATCGGGGCGGGGTATACCGGCCTCTCCAGTGCCCTGCATCTGGTGGAGAAGGGCTACAAGGTGGTGGTACTGGAGGCAGCCCGGGTCGGTTTTGGCGCCAGCGGCCGCAACGGCGGCCAAATAGTCAACTCCTACAGCCGCGACATTGACACCATAGAAGCGAACTGCCCGCCGGATCAGGCCAGGCTGCTCGGTTCCATGCTGTTTGAGGGGGGGCAGATCATCCGAGAGCGGATCAAACGCTACAACATCCAGTGCGATCTGCAGGAGGGGGGCGTCTTTGCCGCCGAGACCGAGAAACAGTTCCACGAGCTCAAGGCGCAGCAGGCGCGCTGGCAGAAGTGGGGCAACGACAAGCTGGAGCTGCTCGATGCCAGAGGCGTGCGCGAAGTGGTGGCGAGCGATCGCTACGTCGGCGCCCTGCTCGACAAGAGCGGCGGCCATATTCACCCCCTCAATCTGGCTCTCGGCGAGGCTGAAGCGATCCGCATGCAGGGTGGGCAGATCTTCGAGCTGTCTGCCGTTACCAGCATCACCCCGGGCCAGCCTGCTCTGGTCAAGACCGCCAAAGGAGCGGTGAAGGCGCGCTACATAGTGGTGGCCGGTAACGCCTACCTCGGCAATCTGGTGCCCGAGCTCGCCGGCAAGAGCATGCCTTGCGGCACCCAGGTGATCGCCACCGAGGTGCTGGGGGAGGAGCGGGCCCGCGAGCTGCTGCCGCAGAATTACTGCCTGGAGGATTGCAACTACCTGCTCGACTACTACCGCACCAGCGCCGATCACCGGCTGATCTATGGCGGCGGCGTGGTCTATGGCGCACGGGATCCGGCAGATATCGAGCGGCTGATCATCCCCAAGATGCTCAAGACCTTCCCCCAGCTTAAAGACGTCAAGGTGGAGTACACCTGGACAGGCAATTTCCTGCTCACCCTGTCGAGGCTGCCACAGTTTGGTCGCATCGGCCCCAACATCTACTACATGCAGGGTTACAGCGGCCACGGTGTCACCTGCACCCATCTGGCGGGCAAGCTGCTCTCCGAGGTGCTGAGCGGTCAGGCGGAGCGTTTCGATGCCTTTGCCAAGCTGCCGCACTACCCCTTCCCGGGCGGTCGGCTGTTCCGTATTCCCTTCACCGCCGCGGGTGCCGCCTGGTATACCTTGCGCGATCGGCTGGGGGTATAAGGGCTGCCCAGCGAGAAATATGGTCTGGTGCTGGCGACGATGCCAGCACAAATGCCGAAAAACAGAAGGCCACCGCGAGGGTGCCCTTCTGTTTTACCCGAAGCGGGTGGCTGCGATTAGCTGTAATAGGCTTCGACGGTGCCCTTGAGCTTGATCAGAATGGGCTGACCACGGCGATCCAGCGCCTTGGGGGAGGGGATCTTCACCCAGCCTTCACTGATGCAGTACTCCTCGACATCGGTGCGCTCTTTGCCGTTCAGGCGAATACCGATCGGGTGCTCGAAGCAGGCTGCCACATAGTGAGGGCTGCGGGGATTGCAGGAGAGGTGATCCGGCAGAGCCGGTTTGGTACTGGTATCGCTCATCGATATAACCCGAAATGAATAAAAAGTGGGTCATTGTAGAGAATGCCGCCATGGCATTCAAGGCGACCACAATACCGGCCAAGGCGGGCGGCCATCTATGTTGGTGACTTGATTATCCCCGTTGCCAATCCATCCCCTGCTCGGGGCGACCGCTATGCCCGATCCGGATTGCGTTATCGGGCATAGCGTCTATTACAGGCTGACTTCTATTTGCGGGTCAGCTTGTCGAGGTAGCCCATGGCGAAGGCCGAGAGGACAAAGGTGATGTGGATCAGCAGGTACCACTTGATCTTGTCGTTGGGGAGGTTTTCGGCATTCATAAACACCTTGAGCAGGTGAATGGAGGAGATGGCGACAATGGAGGCGGCGACCTTGTTTTTCAGGGAGCCGGCATCGAGCTTGCCGAGCCACACCAGTTTGTCGCTCTCATCCCCTACATCGAGGCGCGAGACGAAGTTCTCATAGCCGGAAAACATCACCATCACGATAAGTCCCCCCACCAGGGTGATATCGATCAGCGACAGTGTGACCAGCACCAGATCCACCTCTTTCATCTCCAGTATGTTGGGCAGGATATGGAGGATCTCCTGAAAGAATTTCACCCCCAGTGCCAGCAGTATGAGGCTGAGCCCAAGATAGATGGGGGCCATGATCCAGCGGGATGCGTACATCAATCTTTCAAACATGTTTTCCATAGTGCGATTAAAGATCCATCAAATGGTTAACAAACGAGTCGGCCATAGCTTAACCGAGATGCCTCACATCTCAAGCATCTCGATAGCATATTGCTGAATTGGGTGGTGCCAGGCGGGATTTTTTAACCCCGGGGAGGGCGATGGAGCGGTTGGCAGGGCTCGTGGCCTTGCCCATCCGGTGTCAGGGAAGATCCAGGGTAAAGCGGGCACCGCCGAGGGGAGATTCATCGACCCGGATCTGGCCGCCGTAGCTGTGAACGATCTCGGTCACGACAGCCAGACCGATGCCCTGGCCGGGCGAGCTGTCAGCGCGCACGCCACGCTGAAAGATCTGCTCCGATTTGGCCGGATCGATGCCCGGGCCATCATCTTCTACCTCGATGCGTAACCGATCGAGATGGCGGCGTACCGTCACCTTCACTTCGCTGATGGCAAATTTGCAGGCGTTGTCGAGCAGGTTGCCCATCAGTTCCATCAGATCGCCCTGTTCGCCGTGGAAGAGGGCATCATCATCGAACTGGAAGTGGGTCTGCAGCTTCTTGTGGCGATAGACCTTGGCCAGACTGGCCAGCAGCTTCTCGATGAGCGGTACCGGCTCGGTGCCCTTGCTGGCGAGGCGCTGGCGACCGGTGACGGCTCGTCTGAGTTGGTACTGGATCATCTGATCCATGGTGAGGATCTGTTCATTGATGTTGTCGTGGATCTCCCGCCCCAGCTTCATTTCTCGGGTGGTGATCTGGATCAGCGCCAGCCGTGTTTTCAGGCTGTGAGCGAGATCGTTGAGGGCATGCTGGTAGCGCTGGGTCTGCTGGCGTTCGTTCTCCAGCAACTGGTTGATGGAGTCGGTCAGCGGGGCCAACTCCCGTTCAAAATCATGGGCGATAGCATCCCGCTTGCCTGCCCGGATGTCGTCGAGCTGATTGGCGATAGTGCGCAGGGAGCGGAGGCTCCAGAAGGTGGTGAGCAGCAGCAGCCCGGCCAGCAGCAGATAGGCGAGCAACGCCTGTTTGGCCGTCTGGTAGAGGTAGGCGCGGGACTCTTCGTGATAGCGTTTGGCCGAGTCAATCATCACCACGTAGTAGGCTGTGGTGCCGCTGCCGGGATTGCGGGTAAAACGCAGGCTGTAGACGAAGTAGCTCTCGCCGTTCTTGATGGTGTGCTTCTTGAAGAAGTAGTCGAGATCCATTCCCCCCAGATACTTCATCAGGTCCCGACAGATGGTCTGTTTGGCCTTGATCACCTCCGGCATATGGAGGCTCGACCAAATCAGCTCGCCATCGGCACGACAGATCAGCGTATCGAGATTGCTGTTACTGACCTGGCGGGAAATGCGTCCGATCTCGGTGGCTTCGCTGTTGACTGGCTTGGTAGAGGAGAACATCTTGGCCAGGTTCTCCTGCATGCCGGCGCTCGCCTTCTGGCTCTGCTCCTCCATGTGGCCGAGGTAGAGGGCATAGACGGCGAACCCCATGCTCAGTGCGATGACCAGCAGCGAACTGAGCAGCAGTTTGATGTGCAGAGAGCTGCGGAGCATCCTGATGGGACGTGGCAGATGAAACTGCATCAGCTACAGGAGAGGTTGAAGATGTAGCCCTGACGACGGATGGTCGAGATGGGTTGAATCGTCCCTTCCGGATCCAGCTTTTTGCGCAGGCGGCTCACCATCACCTCTATGGTGTTGGGATCCCCCTCTCCATCGCCGTAGAGCTGGTCGAGTAACTGCTGCTTGGAGACCACCTGACGGGCGTTGCGCATCAGGTACTCCAGAATCAGGTATTCAAAGCTGGTGAGCACTGCCACTTCACCGTCGATGGTCAGCTCCTTGCGGGAGAGATCCAGCTCGTAATCACCGGCCTTCACTCTGGGGGAGATAAAGCCGGCGCTGCGGCGCATCAAGGCATTGAGGCGGGCCAGCAACTCATCTTTCTGGAACGGTTTGACCAGATAGTCATCAGCCCCCGCCTCCAGTCCTTCGACCTTGTCCTGCCAGTTGCCACGGGCGGTCAGCACAATGATGGGGAAGGGGATCTGCCGTTCGCGCAGTTGGCGGATCAACTGCAAGCCATCCATATCGGGCAGACCGAGATCGATGATCGCCACATCAATGGGGTAGTCGGCGGCATAGTGCAACGCAATTCCGGCCTGATCGGTGCTGTATACCTGATTGTTGGCTTCGGTCAGCAGAGAGGAGAGGTGGTGATTGAGCAGCTTGTCGTCTTCGACCAACAGAATTTTCATGATGTGAACGGTCATAGGGGTCCAGACTGTCAATTAGAAAGTGTATGTCGCTTTGAGTCAATTCGAATCCTATCGTGCAGCTCCTGTATCGGGACTGAATCATAAGGCGTTCTGCTTGTAGAGACCTGTCAGAGGCCTGAGCAGTGGGCCGCTTCATAGACACCGGTCTTGTCGCGTTCAAAAAACAGAAGGGGCAATGTGTGCCCCTTCTGTTTTTGTTCTGCTGCTTGTTAGCTGCGGCGTGGCGGCAGCATATTGGTGAGGGTGTTGTCTTTGAGAATATGGTGGTGATAGAGGGCCGCCACCGTGTGCAGGCCGATCAGGGCGTAACCGATATTACCCAGGGTCTCGTGCACCTCCTTGATCAGCCCCTTGAGGTCTGGACTTGGGGAGAGCAGGGCAGGCAGCTCAAGCCCGAAGAAGGGGATGGGTTTGCCCGCGGCGCTCAGCAGCAGCCAGCCAAACAGCGGGGTGAGAATAAGAAAACCGTAGAGGGCGAGGTGGGCCAGTTTTGCCAGCTTGTGCATGACCGGGGAGAGCTCGGGCACGATGCGGGGTGTCGGGCTCATCCAGCGCAGGGCCAGTCTGACAAACACCAGAGCGAAAATAAGCAGCCCCAGCATAAAGTGCCACTCCTTCATGAGGTCCCGGCCAGGGTCCCCCTTGGGGAAGATATCGCGAAATTCGATCAGGGCGTAGACGGCGATCATGGCCCACAGGGTCAGCCAGTGCAGCCCGATATTCAGGGTGCCATAACGTTGTTCACTGTTCATCAGCATAGGTTTGTTCCTTCGAAGTGCTGTCACATCCGTGTGGCATCCCCGCACTCAAGCGTGTCGGGGCGAGGCTTGCTCCTTTGGCGGCAACAGGCTGGCTGCCATGCTTGCCATACATCGATAGCCTGCTGCTGGCCTCAGTCAGAGAGGAGATGCCCTCTGCTGTCTGCATGGTATCACTGGCAACCGGGTGAATAGTCTGATCAATGCCACACAATTTACAGGCTCATTAAGCCCCTTGTGACGTGAAGAAGGCGTGAAATAGCATCAGTGATGTCGGCCCGCCAAGGTTCAGGCTGGCTCGATGGCCAGCACCACGCAATCCGGCTCGCTGATGCGAAAACGGACGTTGCAGTCAAACAGCCGCACCCCGTACTCCTTCTCATCGGGCTTGCCCTTCTTGTAGGCGGGGCGTGGATCTTGCGCCAGCACTTCGCTCACCAGCTGGCGTAGCTCGGGGTGAGCCTTGAGCCAGGGTTGTAGTTGTTGCTCGGCCTCGGCACTGAAACTCACAGCCAGCGGCGGGGTGGGCGCGCCGGGGGCAAAGCCACCACGGGCATCCGGCAGGCTGTCGGCATAGGGAATATAAGGCTTGATATCGACGATGGGGGTGCCATCGAGCAGATCCACCGCCCCCAGCTCCAGCCACAGCTTGCCCCGCTCACGGCCGATCCCGTGCAACTCGACCACCGAGAGCCCTAGCGGATTGGGGCGGAAGGTGGAGCGAGTGGCAAAAACCCCGACCCGCTCGTTGCCGCCAAGGCGCGGCGGACGCACCGTCGGGTGCCAGCCCTGCGCCATGGTCTGGTGAAAGACGAAGCTGAGCCACAGATGGGAGAACTGCTCGATGCCGCGCAGCACATCCGGCTGATCGTAAGGGGGGAGCAGCTCGAGGCGGGCGCGGGCCGATTTGACCAGACCGGGCTGGCGGGGGATGGCGAACTTCTCCTTGTAGGGAGAGCGGATGATCCCGAGGGTGTCGATTTCGAACTTCATGGCGGATCCTGACTGAAAACCCCGGCAATTTAGCACAGGCGGCCCCAAAACGCAGGCTCGGCCTCGATACGCCCTTTTCTGCGGCGCTGCCGTGATCCCTGTCCCATCCCGGCCAGTCGGGGGCTGTGCCATGCCGTCAAGTTGCGTAGGGTGGAGGCAACTGGCGTGTCAGGATGAAATGTGCGCACTCGCGCCGAAGGGAGGGAGAGGGATGAAACTGCTGATTATCGGTGGCACCGGTTTTTTGGGGCGCCACCTCACCGCGCTCGCGCTGGATTGGGGCCATGAAGTGACTCTGTTCAACCGTGGCCTGCACCAGCATCCGGATTGGCGCGATCTGGGGCAGCTCACCGGTGACAGGGACAATAGCCTGAGCGCCCTGCAAGGGGCCGGGTTGCAGTGGGATCTCGTCATCGACACCTGCTGCTATCGCCCCGAGCAGGCGGCAAGCCTCTCTGCCGCCTTGCTCGGGCGCTGCGCGCGGCTGATCTTTATCTCCACCATCAGCGTCTATCGCGATTTTTCACTGCACGGAATGGACGAGTCGGCGCCGCTGCACCCTATCCCCGAAGGGGAAATGCCCACTGACTATGGCCCGCTCAAGGTGTTGTGCGAGCAGGAGTATCGTGCCCGCTGGGGCGAGCGGCTTTGCATCCTGCGCCCGGGCGTGCTGTGCGGCCCCCATGATCCCACCGGTCGCATGGCCTGGTGGATTAAGCGGGTGCAGCAGGGCGGGCCCTGGTTGCTGCCGGGCAGTGGCGAGGATCGCTTGCAGTATCTCGATGTGCGCGACTGCGCCGAGTTTGTGTTGCGCGCGGCCGAGCAGCAGTTGGGGGGCATATTCAACCTGCTCAAACCCGGCATTACCCTCTGCGACTGGCTGGAGCGGCTGAGCGCCCGGTTGCAGCCCGCCCGCCCCATCCAGCCCGAGTGGTTGCCCTGGTCGACCCTGATGGCAGCCGGTATTGAGCCCTGGCAGAGCTATCCCACCCTGCTGCCTTGCGCGCAGGCGGAGTTTGCCAGTTACGGCTCTATAAGCGCCGAGGCGGCCATCGTCCACGGGTTGAACTTCCGGCCGCTGGAAGAGACCGCCGCCGACCTTGCCCACTGGCTGGCCATCGAGCCTGCCGCCGGGGTAGCGGTGAATGCCATGACTCAGGCCGAGGAGACTTCGCTGCGGCAGCAGTTGCTGGAGCCCAGTCTGCAATAGGAGAGGGAGCATCGAGCCGCTGCTGCCGAGCGTGGCGCGGCAGGTGTGAATACAACGAGAGAGGGCATCCCGCGGGATGCCCTCTCTCTATCCATGCCTGATTGTTGCCGAATAAAGGCTGACGCGATCCTCCATCCCATCGCTGTCGCTCACCGAGTTAGCGAATGGCGGCCCCCGCGGCTACCAGCAGCTCTTTCAAAATGGCGCGATGGCAGTGGGACTCCTGCTCGCAGTAGCAACCCACCGACAGATTGGTGGTGTGGGAGAGGGCGGCCAGCAGCGCCAGATCGTGCCTGGCGGCAGGTTGCGCCATCTCGGCCTTGTACTGTTTGCCAAACGCCGCCCATTGGGCGGGTGTCTCGGCTGCCTGCCCCAGCTTCATGGTCTCGCTGCTGGGGGCCAGATTGGGGAACCAGACATCGTACCAATGCTGGCTGGCAAATTCGCTCTTGGGTACGCCGCGGGGTGGGCGGCGCACCGTGCCGATCCGCAGCCCCTCATCGGGCAGGCGCGGGCTGCCAAGACGAACGATAGCGAGGGCCATGACAGCGGGTTACTTCTCTTCGGCCACTTTCAGCGCCTGCCCGTAGCAGATCACCTGTTTCAGGCAGCCCGGGGTGTCGCTGAACTCGGCGCATTTATCGATGGTGACGCCGTTGCCGCCCATGTCGGCCGCGCGGCGGCGGGCCAGGGTGCGCGCTTCACCGGCGTTGGGCACCGGCTGGTTGGCATCGGACTGGCAGGATTCCCCCTCGATGGTGCCGAGGTAGAGGTAGTTGAGGTCAGCCAGCTCATCCTGTTCATAGATGCGCACGCTACCGGGTTTGAAGTATTCGTCGAAGTTCTCTTTATCCAGATTGCTGTTGAAGGCGTAGTTGGCACAGCCGGAGGCAATCAGGGGCATCATCAGGATCAGGCGTTTCATCGTCTCGTATCTTGTGTCGGTGATGAGGACAGTAGAAATGCGCAGGCGCTCCATGTCGGCATCTTGTTGAATAATGAGGGGGACATTATAGGGGCCAGCCGCCTGCGGCGACCAGCCCCGTTTTGCGCCCTGTTGTCAGGGTGTGACCCCCATCAGCCTGATATCAAACCGGAGCCAGTCGCTGATAGAGGCTGCGGTAGTAATCATCCCCCAGCAGCTCGCCATGAGGGGCGCAGAGGCGGATCTGTCCCTCTTCCATCAGGGCAATCCGGTCCATCTGCTCCATCCCCAGCAGGCGGTGGGAGATGAGCAGCAAGGTGCGATCAGCCCCGAGCCGGAACAGCAGATCCATGATCTCCCGCTCGGTCTGGCTGTCGAGCCCTTCGGTCGGCTCATCGAGTAGCCAGAGCGGCGCATCGTGCAGCAGAGCGCGGGCAATGCCGATACGGCGACGCTCGCCACCGGAGAGGGGGCGGCCGCCGTCACCGAGCCAGGCGTCGAGGCCCGCCTCATCTTCCAACAGATTGGCCAGTCCGACCTGGGTCAGCACCGCAATCAGCTGCTCGTCAGTGGCGGTCGGGGCGGCCAGTTTGAGGTTGCCCCGCAGGGTATCGGCAAACAGATGCACCCGCTGGCTTACTACCGAGATGGAGGCGCGCAGCGCCCCTTCGCTGTAGTCGGTGAGCGGCTTGCCATCGAGCAGGATTTTGCCTGCCTGCGGGCTCCACTCCCGGGTCAGCAGCCCCATCAGGGTCGATTTGCCGCAGCCGGTCTGGCCCAGCAGCGCCAGCTTCTCACCGGCGTGCAGCTGCAGGGTGCAGCCACGCAGCACCGGCTGGGGGTTGCCGGGGTAGCCAAAATAGAGGTCATTGATCTGCAGCGCGCCAGCGGTAGCGTGGGTCTGCTCGTCGCCCCACACAGGGGCTTTTGCTTCTTGCAGGATCTCGTTCAGGCGGCGTGCCGAGGTAAGGCTGGTGGAGAGGTGCTGGAAAGCCCCCGCCAGCGGCATCAGTGCCTCGAAGCTTGCCAGGGTGGCAAAGACCATCAGTGCTGTGATGGGGTCGGGCGCCGCACCCGCCACTCCATGACCGGCCAGCCAGAGCATCAGGGTCAGGGTCCAGCCGCTCAGCAGTTGTACCGAGAAGTTGGCCAGCCCGCTCACCTTGGCCATCCGGGCCTGCGCGACGAGCAGCGCCTGTTCGGCTTGTTGCAGCTCAACCAGCGCCTTGGGGGCGGCGGCAAACATCTGCAGCTCGGCCTGACCATCCAGATAGTCCACCATCCGGGTACGCAGGGTCGATTTTTCGGCAATCAGCGCCTGACCGGGGCGACGGCCGAGGAAGTAGAACACCAGCGGCAGGGCGATCATGCCAAACAGCAGAATGGCACCCAGGGTGAGGGCGAGACGGCTGTCGAAAAACGACAGGAAGAAGACCAGTCCGGCGGTGCTGAGCAGGGCCGCGCCTATGGGGGTGATCAGCCGCAGATAGACGTGGTCCATCGCATCGATGTCGGCTACCAGTCGGTTGAGCAGATCCGCCTGACGGAAACCGGCCAGGGTACCGGTGGAGAGCGGCGAGAGTTTCTGCCAGAACCAGACCCGCAGTCGGGTCAGTACCCTGAAGGTGGCGTCGTGGCTCACGACCCGCTCACCCCAGCGACCGGCGGTACGGACGATGGAGAAGAAGCGCACCCCGCCGGCGGGGGTCATGTAGTTAAAGGCATGGGTCGTCGCAACTGTCATCCCCGCCACGGCGGCGGCGGAGAGGAACCAGCCGGAGAGGGAGAGTAGTCCCATGCCGGCGGCCAGGGTCACCAGCGCCAGCAGCAAACCAATGGTGAGGCTGAGCCAGTGTTGGCGATAGAGGCGCAGAAATGGCAACAGATCACTCATCGAGAGAACCTCCGGAACGTTGGGAGAGCAGGCGGGCAAAATGCCCCTGCCCAGAACTAAGTTGCTGGAAGCTGCCTTGCTCCACCAGCTGGCCGCGGGCCAGCACCATTATCTTGTCCATCTTGGTAAGCTGGTCGAGGCGGTGGGTGATCATCAGCAGGGTCTGGCCAGCCATCGCCTGCTCAATGGTGGTCATGATGGCGCGTTCGGAGTGGCGATCCAGACTGGCGGTCGGTTCATCGAGCACCATCAGCTGGGTTGATTTGAGCAGGGTTCGCGCCAGGGCGAGGCGCTGGGCCTGACCGACCGAGAGGCCGCCTGCCTGATCGCCGACCGGATAGTCGAGCCCCTTCTCCATCGCAAATTCCCACGCCTGCGCCCGTTTCAGGGCATCTTCCAGCTCGGCATCGCTGGCCGTTGGTTTGGCCAGCAGCAGGTTGTCACGCAAGGAAGTGTGGAACAGCTGCGGGTTTTGCGAGAGCCAGCCCAGTTGCAGGCGCCACTGGCTCATGTCGAGGGTGGCAAGCTCCTGCCCGTTGACCTTGAGCTCACCGCGATAGGGGGCAAAGCCGAGCAGGGCGTTGACCAGCGAGCTCTTGCCTGCGCCGCTGACGCCGATGAGGGCGGTGCGCGAACCGGCCTCCAGAGTGAAGTCGATGGGGCCGACCAGCACCTTGCCTTCGGCGCTGAGCACTTCAAGCCTTTTGGCTTCTACCTTGACCGGGCTGTCGGCATGGAACGGCGCTGTGCCTGCGGCCGGTTCGCTCACCTCGGCTTCGAGGAATTCCAGCAGCTGTTCGGCGGCGCCAATGGCCTGCGCCTTGGCGTGGTAGTGGGCACCCAGTTCCCGTAGAGGGGCATAGAACTCGGGGGCGAGAAACAGCACGAACAGGCCGGTAAAGAGGGTGACCTTTACCCCATAGCTACCAAAGTTCAGATGGTCGATATAAGAGAAGCCGAAGTAGACGGCGACCAGCGCCACTGAAATGGCGGCGAAGAACTCCAGCACGGCGGTGCTCAAAAATGCCAGGCGCAGCACCTCCATGGTGCGCTCGCGAAAGTCTTCCGAGGCGTCGCGAATGGCGTCACCTTCCGCTTGGGTCCGCATAAAGAGTTGCAGGGTACGCAGCCCCTTCAGCCGATCGAGGAAGTGGCCGGAGAGACGGGCCAGCGCCTGAAAGTTGCGGCGGTTGGCATCGGCGGCGCCCACACCCACCAGGATCATAAAGATGGGGATGAGGGGTGCAGTGCCCAGCAGGATAAGGCCCGCCGCCCAGTTGACCGGGAACACGGCCACAAGAATGACCACCGGAATAAAGACGGCGATGGCCATCTGCGGCAGATAGCGGGAGAAGAAATCCTGCATGTTTTCAATCTGTTCCAGCAACAGACTGGCCCAACTACCGGCCGGGCGGCGCTGGATATAGGCGGGGCCAAGGCGGCTTAAACGAGTGAGCACCAGCTGGCGGATGGTCTGGCGGACCGCGCTGCCCGCCTTGAAACTGGCCACCTCGCGGCCATAGGCCAGCGCCGCCTTGCCGAGGGTCACCAGCAGCAGGGTAATAAAGAGCGTGATGGATTGCTCAGGCGTTGAGCCTTCGATGATAAAGCTGTGCAACAGGGTCGCCAGCAGCCAGGCTTGCGCCACCATCAGAATGCCCTGGCCAAGGCCAAAAGCGATGGATATCGTGATCCAGCGGCGACCGTGACTCGATTGCTTGCGCAACCAGCCATAGAGACGTTTTTGCGTTTTTTTATCCATTACCACCATCCTCGCGTCGAGTGGCGCAAGACTATCCTTGCCGTTTGGCCTTGGCAACCTTGTAAATTATCTGTGTTGAAAATGTTTGATTGAAAAAGCAACCGTCTGTTCAATCCTTGTCCGAACAGATTGATTTATTGAAAAAAGTGGCAAAGGCGGCATTGCGCTCGGCGGCAAAATGCATATAGTAGGAGCCCTGACGCGGGTGTAGTTCAATGGTAGAACGGTAGCTTCCCAAGCTGCATACGTGGGTTCGATTCCCATCACCCGCTCCAAATTTCAGATGCCAGGCGGGCATCGTATAATGGCTATTACCTCAGCCTTCCAAGCTGATGATGCGGGTTCGATTCCCGCTGCCCGCTCCAGCTTCAAAACAAAAAGCCCACTCCTGCGAGTGGGCTTTTTGTTTTTCATCTATCCTGTGCGCCGTTCGACGTCACGCTCACGGTTTCTCAGCTTTAAGGCAAACCGCAGAGTCAGAAAAGGCGCCCGAGGCGCCTTTTCAGATCAACTGCGTAGCGGGAGCTTATTCCTGCTCCAGCTCACCACAGAAACGGTAGCCTTCGCCGTGGATGGTGGCGATGATCTCCGGAGTATCGTTAACGCTTTCGAAGTGCTTGCGAATGCGACGGATGGTCACGTCGACGGTACGGTCGTGGGGCTTGAGCTCACGGCCGGTCATCTTCTTCAGCAGCTCGGCACGGGTCTGGATCTGGCCCGGGTTTTCGCAGAAGTGCAGCATGGCGCGGAACTCGGAGCGCGGCAGCTTGAACATGTCGCCAGTGGGGCTGACCAGAGCGCGGCTGTTGATATCCAGCGCCCAGCCGTTGAACAGATAACGTTCAACCAGCTTCTTCTCTTCGCCACCGGCAGCCACGTTCATGGTGCGGCTCAGCAGGTTGCGGGCACGGATGGTCAGCTCACGGGGGTTGAACGGCTTGGTGATGTAATCATCGGCGCCGATCTCCAGACCCAGGATCTTGTCCACTTCGTTGTCACGACCGGTCAGGAACATCAGGGCGATGTTGTCGTTCTCACGCAGCTCACGGGCCAGCAGCAGGCCGTTCTTGCCCGGCAGGTTGATGTCCATGATCACCAGATTGATGGTGTGGGAAGTGAGGGCCTGGTGCATCTCGTCGCCGTTGTTGGCTTCGAGCACGATGTAGCCTTCGGCTTCAAAAATGCTTTTCAGGGTATTGCGTGTGACCAACTCGTCTTCGACGATCAGAATGTGTGGTGTTTGCATGAGTATTCCCAGATTCTTATCAGTTAATTATCTTAAATTTAACACTCTTTGGCGTTTCAAACCGATTTCCTGACTGATCCTGAAAATTTATTACGTCATCCTGGGTATGAGAGTCAGGTCGGAATATCGCGAATTAGGCATCAGTACCGGCAAGTATCCCTGTGCCACTTATAGGTTCCCGACAAGTCTGGTCGAGCAGAGCCTGGAAAGGTCGTCCATTACGAAAGTGGCCGCATTTTATCAGTTAACAGGAGCATAACAACACTCTTTGCCGTCAGATAGCAACTTTTTAACTCTGATTTGATATAGGTCAAACCCTGGTACAGCTGCATCATACTTGGCCTGAACCGGGTTTTCGCCCCTACAGAATGTAATGGAATGTAACATGTGATTGACATGAATTTGTGGGAAAACTACAAGAAAATCTGCTTTATCGCGCCATTTGAGCCACCAGAGTGGTCTGCTTTTGCCATCATCACAGCCTGGAATCCGGCCAGTCAGTGGGTCACAGAACGACGCAATATGCGGCGGGAACGGGCGATGTGGCGCCATTTGACAGTGGATTTGCAGGTGCCCGTGGAGGGGCCGTTTTGGGGATCAGACCCGGACGAATGCTGGCAGGAGTCATCGCTGGCGGTGGCGCTATCCCTGCCACAAGCCCGTCAGCTGGCTGCCCGTTTTGGCCAGAATGCTCTCTACTGGGTGGAGGATGGCCAGCTCTGGCTGGTGCCGGTATTGACGGATAAATCAGCAGTTTGTCTGGGCAATATTGAATCCTTCTGGATTGCCAGAAACCTTGCCTGATGAAAGAATGAACACCTTCATGTATCTGAAAGGAATCAAATCATGCTGGATCTCCTGCCCGACCTCTGCGATCAACATGGTGACTTGCTGCAAGTGGCCGACCCGGTGTTTCAGGATTTTGGCGGCAAGGCCATCTTCTATGGTCGCGCCGTAACGCTCTCCTGTTATGAAGACAACAGTCTGGTGCGGGATCTGGTGACCCGCCCCGGTCACGGCAAGGTGATGGTGATCGACGGCGGCGGCTCGCTGCGCCGTGCGCTGCTGGGCGATCAACTGGCGGTCAAGGCGGTGGAGCAGGGGTGGGAGGGTATCCTGATCCACGGCGCGGCGCGGGATGTGGGCACTCTGGCGACACTGGCGCTCGGGGTCAAGGCGCTGGCGGCCTGTCCGGTCAAGACCGAGAAGCGAGGATTGGGAGAGCTGGGGGCCGTGGTCAGCTTTGCCGGTGTGACCGTCCACGAAGGGGATTATGTCTATGCGGATCGCAACGGCGTGGTGGTGAGTGCCACGCCGCTGATCTGATTCAGAAGTTGAAACCGACCCCCAGGCTCAGCGCCTGATCGGCAGTGATGGCGCTGACGCCGTAGTTAGCGGTAAGAGAGAGTCTGGGTGTCAGCAGCAGGCTGGAGTTGAGCTCCAGCAGGGTGCTGGCCTTGTTGAGATCGAGATGCTTGATCTGGCTGCCGATATTGAATGCCGGAGAGAGCTGGTAGCGTACCCCCGAACTCATATTGAAACCGGATGTGCGATTCTGATCCGCCACCGCCGGGCCCGCTTCCATAAAGAGGGTCACATCATCCACCACCGGATATTGATAGCCGCTATTGACCAGCCAGAGATCAAAACTGTCGCTGTGATGGCTATGGCCATTGAGCAGCACACCCGAGTAACTTTTGACATATAGAGACGGGTTGGATTGCGGCTGAACCACTGCCCAGTCGGCGGCCTGTACGGCCATGCTGGCGCAGGTTGCAAGCAGTGTGATGATGAGTGATTTGACCATTCGTTTCCCCTCCCTGGGTCCGGAACTGAGCCTAAGCATGGCACATGCCAGCTGGTAGTAAAGTGAAGCGTGATCACAATAAAATCCTTTGGCATGGGCGCCAGCCATGTTAAACAGGCTGCCGTATTGATGGCTCTAATCATTAAGAGGTGAATCCATGAACAAGAAACTGACTCTGCTGGCCGCGCTGGCACTGGGAGGCTGCGCAATGGCAACAGGTTCCAGCATGGCTCAACTGCAAGCATCCAGCTGGCAGCTGCAAGGCGCCACCGGCGATACCTTCACCCTGCAAGTGGTCGACGGCAAGGTGGCGGGCAAGGGCGGCTGCAACCGCTATTTTGGCGGTATTACCAAGCAGGGTGACGGTGTCTTGACGCTGGGCGCCATGGGCTCCACTCGCATGATGTGCATCGGCGACGCCATGAACAAAGAGACCGAGTTCCTGCAAAAGCTGGAGAAGGTGGCAACCTACTCCATCAACGGCAACCAGCTGACTCTGAGCGATGCCAACAAGGCGGCCCTGCTCACCTTTAACGCAATGCCTGCTACCAAATAAGGCACGCGTTCGTCTGATTGCCCCGACAGCGCTGACTGTCTGATACGCCCTCCCTCTGGAGGGCGTCTGTTTATCTGCGACGAGCCCTGTGTGCTCGTCCGCAACGGTTGTTCACTCGTCGATTCCCCTTTTTGCTCGGTTTGATGTCAGAACCTCGTATCTTCGCTTCGGTACGTATCTTGATCATTTCAATAATTCTTGTATAGTTGAAATGAAAGGTCGCACCAAGGGGATTGAAGATGAACAAAGAGATGGCCACCAAGGTCTTTGAATCGCTGGCATCCGGCATCCGGCTCGATGTATGGCGGCTGCTGGTGAAGGCCGGGCTGGAGGGGCGAGTCGCCGGTGAACTGGCCAGCGAGCTCGATATTGCCCCCAATACCCTCTCGTTTCACCTCAAGGCGATGCTCAACACCGGTCTGCTGTCGGTGGAGCAGGAGGGGCGCTTTCTGCGCTACCGCGCCAATATTCCCCTGATGCTGAATGTGATCGCCTACCTCACCGAGGAGTGCTGTGCCGGTCATCCCGAGGCGTGCGGCGTGATGCGTGCCGAGTCAGCCTGCTCCCCCCATGTTCTGCCTGCGCAGCCCTGCTGCAACAAGGAGTAATGCCATGTCCTCCATTCAGATTTTTGATCCCGCCCTCTGCTGCTCCAGCGGTGTCTGCGGTACCGAGGTTGATCAGGCACTGGTCACCTTCGCAGCCGACCTTGCCTGGGCCAAGGAGCAGGGCGTTGCCATCGAGCGTTTCAATTTGGCCCAGCAGCCGATGCAGTTTGCCGAGACGCCTGCCGTCAACGCTTTTCTGACTCACGCCGGGGAGGAGGGGTTGCCACTGGTGCTGGTGGAAGGGCAGGTGGTGTTGACCGGCCGTTATCCGAACCGCAGCGAGCTGGCCCGTTATGCCGGGCTACCTGCGCCGCAAGCGGCTATCAAGGGGATCGTCAAGGGTGGCTGCTGCTCTGGCAGCGGTTGCTGCTGAGTCGCGACGCACCATTCAGGAGAGGCTATGTATCATTTTCTGACCAATCCACCGCCGTTTCTCTTTTTCACCGGCAAGGGCGGGGTGGGCAAGACCTCGCTGGCCTGCGCCAGTGCGGTGGCTCTCTGTGATATTGGCAAGCGGGTGCTGTTGGTGAGCACAGATCCTGCCTCCAACGTGGGGCAGGTGTTTGCCACCGAGATCGGCAATCGCGTCACCACCATCGCCGCTGTGCCCGGTTTGTCGGCGCTGGAGATAGATCCCCCCGCGGCGGCCAAAGCCTATCGGGAGCGGATCGTCGGGCCGGTGCGCGGCAAGTTGCCCGAGAGCGTGGTGCGCAGCATCGAGGAGCAGCTCTCCGGCGCCTGCACCACCGAGATCGCCGCCTTTGACGAATTCACTGCGCTGCTGACCGACCAAACGCTGCTGGCCGAGTATGACCATATCGTCTTTGATACGGCCCCAACCGGCCACACCATCCGGCTGCTGCAACTGCCGGGCGCCTGGAGCGAATTTTTGGAGCAGGGCAAGGGGGATGCCTCCTGCCTGGGCCCGCTGGCGGGGCTGGAGAAACAGCGCAGCCAGTATGCCGAGGCGGTCGCCGCCCTGGCTGATGCCGCTCGCACCCGCTTGGTGTTGGTGGCACGCGCCCAGCACTCCACCCTGCGGGAAGTGGCTCGCACCCACGAGGAGCTGGCCGCCATTGGCTTGTTGAATCAGCAGTTGGTGATCAATGGCCTCTTCCCCGAAGGCGCCCTTGCCGGAGATCCGCTGGCAATGGCGCTCTGGCAGCGCGAGCAACAGGCTCTTGCCGATATGCCGCAGGGGATAAAGGGGCTGGCGCAGGATCAGATCCCGCTGCTGGCCACCAATCTGGTAGGGGTCGATAGTTTGCGGCTGTTGCTGCAAGCAGAGGAAAGAGCTGCTCAATCCTCGACAGTACAGTCCACTGTCAAGCAAGCCCAGCCCGAGTTGAGTTCGCTGGTGGACGAGCTGGCCGCCGATGGTCACGGCCTCATCATGCTGATGGGCAAGGGCGGGGTGGGCAAAACCACTCTGGCTGCCGCCGTGGCGCTGGAGCTGGCGAGCCGCGGTTTGCCGGTGCACCTTACCACCTCGGATCCCGCCGCGCACCTGAACGAGACGCTGGCAGGGAGTTTGCCCCATCTGGAGGTGAGTCGCATCGATCCCCACGCCGAGACCGAGCGTTACCGCGCCCAGGTGCTGGCCACCAAGGGGGCTGTGCTGGACGAGCAGGGGAGGGCACTGCTGGAGGAGGACTTGCGCTCCCCCTGTACCGAGGAGATTGCCGTGTTTCAGGCCTTCTCGCGCATCATTCGCGAGGCGGGCAAGCGCTTCGTGGTAATGGATACCGCCCCCACCGGCCACACCCTGCTGCTGCTCGACGCCACCGGCGCCTACCACAGGGAGATCGCTCGCCAAATGGGAAGCAAGGGGCTGCACTTCACCACCCCCATGATGCAGTTGCAGGATCCCAAGCAGACCAAGGTGTTGATTGTGACGCTGCCCGAGCCGACGCCAGTGCAGGAGGCGGCCAATCTGCAATCCGATCTGCGCCGGGCCGGCATCGAGCCCTGGGGCTGGCTCATCAACCACAGCTTGCAACAAGCCGCGGTCAGCTCACCGCTGCTGCAACTGCGGGCCGAGCGCCAGTTGCCCCATATCGAAGCGGTCGAGCAGCAACATGCCAGCCGCTACGCCGTGGTGCCGCTGCTCGCCGAGGAGCCAGTGGGGCCCAATGCCCTGCGCCGCCTCTGCCAGCACCATTGAGTCGTCGCCCCGGTCTGCTGCCGGGGCGGCTTGAATACGCCGTTACTTGTTATAAACCCGTGTTTTGAACCAATAGAAGATGCGAAATTGCGCCGCATCGGGAGCTGTGATGTCTGCAACATGTGATGCCAAGGCCGTGCCTGCCATCGGCTTTTTTGAACGTTATCTGACCGCCTGGGTCGCCCTCTGCATTCTGGTGGGGATTGGGCTTGGGCAGGGGTTGCCGGATCTCTTCAAGGCGATCGGTGCCATGGAGGTGGCCAAGGTCAACCTGCCGGTGGGGCTGCTGATCTGGGTGATGATCATCCCCATGCTGCTCAAGATCGACTTTGGCGCCCTGCATCAGGTGAAGGGCCACATGAAGGGCATTGGGGTCACCCTCTTTATCAACTGGCTGGTCAAGCCCTTCTCCATGGCCTTCCTCGGCTGGCTCTTTATCCGCGTGCTGTTTGCCGACTGGCTGCCGGCTGATCAACTCGACAGTTACGTAGCGGGCCTGATCCTGCTGGCGGCGGCCCCCTGTACCGCCATGGTGTTTGTCTGGAGTCGCCTCACCAACGGCGATCCCTACTTCACCCTGTCGCAGGTGGCGGTGAACGACCTCATCATGGTGTTTGCCTTCGCCCCTCTGGTGGCGCTGCTGCTCGGGGTCTCCAGCATAGTTGTGCCATGGGATACCCTGCTCACTTCTGTGGTGCTCTATATCGTCATCCCGGTGATCATCGCCCAGCTGCTGCGCAAGGCTTTGCTGAAAAAGGGAGAAGCCCATTTTGACGGCGTCATGACCCGCATCCAGCCCTGGTCGGTGGCGGCCCTGCTGCTCACTCTGGTGCTGCTGTTTGCCTTTCAGGGCAACGCCATCATTGAGCAGCCGCTGGTTATCGCCCTGTTGGCGGTGCCCATTCTGATCCAGGTGCTGTTCAACTCCGGGCTGGCTTACTGGCTCAACCGCAAGGTGGGGGAGAAGCACTCGGTCGCCTGTCCTTCCGCCCTGATCGGCGCCTCCAACTTCTTCGAGCTGGCGGTGGCCGCCGCCATCAGCCTGTTCGGCTTTCACTCCGGCGCGGCGCTCGCCACCGTAGTTGGCGTGCTGATCGAGGTGCCGGTCATGCTGCTGGTGGTGCGCATCGTCAATGCCAGCAAACCCTGGTACGAAGCGGGGCTAAGCCGTTAACAGATGGCCGCTAACAGCTGGCCGCGAACTGATGCTATCCATTTTCTATTCACTTGATTCATGAGAGACACGCAAATGAGTGCAATCACCATCTATCACAACCCGGAATGTGGTACCTCCCGCAACACCCTGGAGCTGATCCGCAACAGCGGCGTCGAGCCCACGGTTATCCACTATCTGGAGACGCCCCCCTCCCGTGACCAGCTGGTGGCGCTGATCGCCGCCATGGCCATGCCGGTGCGCGATCTGCTGCGCAAGAACGTGCCGCCTTACGAGGCGCTCGGGCTGGCGGAAGATCGTTTCAGCGATGATGAACTGATCGATGCCATGCTGGCTCACCCCATCCTCATCAACCGTCCCATCGTCGTCACGCCGCTTGGCACCAAACTGTGCCGTCCGTCGGAAGTGGTGCTCGATATATTGCCCGATCAGCAAAAAGGGGCCTTCGCCAAGGAGGATGGCGAGCAGGTGGTGGACGCGAGCGGCAAGCGCCTCAAGTAATCGTCTAAGTACTCAAGTACGGATTGAAACAGGGCCAGCGTCACGCTGGCCCTGTTTCGTTGTGTGAACAAGTTGAAAAAGTTACTCCGGCCAATCGTTTTACCGCTTTTTCTGTGACGATGATCACTGTACCATCGCCGCCCGACCTGCCACCCGGCCGCATCTCCCCCTGCGACGGCGCTGGCGTCACCCGATACATGCTGTCACCCGGAACGTGAATGACCCCAGGATGGGACCCGCCACTAACCTGTAGGTTTGTGGTCTGCGTGTCGCGTGGGTCGGCACTTCTCTCGCCGGATCGCCCGCGACGCCTGTCTGCAGACTTGCCATATGAAACTCCTCTCTTCATAGGTGCAAGATGACACTGTTATTGAGTCTGGTCGGTATGCTGGCCCTGATGTTTATCGCCTGGCTGGCGAGTGAAAACCGCCGAGCCATCCGCTGGCGAACCGTGCTGGGGGCGCTCGCCCTGCAAACCGGTTTTGCTGCCCTGGTGCTCTATTTCCCCCCCGGACAAATCATGCTCGGTGCCATGAGCAATGGCGTCTCCGCCCTGCTCGGCTTTGCCGACAGCGGTATCCGTTTCGTGTTTGGCGATCTCGCCAGCAACGGCTTTATCTTCGCCGTGCGGGTGCTGCCGCTGGTGATCTTTATCAGCGCGCTGATCGCCGTGCTCTACCACTTCGGCATCATGCAGTGGGTGATCCGGGTGCTGGGCGGCGCCATTCACCGCCTGCTCGGCACCAGCCGCGCCGAGTCACTGGTGGCCACCGGCAACATCTTCCTGTCGCAAGGGGAGTCGCCGCTGCTTATTCGCCCCTTCCTCGCCGGTATGACCCGCTCCGAACTCTTCGCGGTGATGACCTGCGGCATGGCCTCGGTAGCGGGCTCGGTGCTGGGCGGTTACGCCGGTCTGGGTGTGGATCTGAAATACCTGATTGCCGCCTCCTTTATGGCTGCGCCCGGTGGCCTGCTGATGGCCAAACTGCTGGTGCCGGAGCAGCAGCAGGTGAGCGATCAGACCGAGATCACCCTCGACAAGAGTGACTACAGCAACGCCATTGACGCGCTGGCGGGCGGCGCCATGGGCGGCATGAAGATCGCCGTGGCCATAGGTACTATCCTGCTCGCCTTTGTCAGCGTCATCACCATGATCAACGCCGGTCTCACCACTGTCGGCGAGTGGTTCGGCTGGGCCGATCTCTCCCTGCAGCAGCTGCTTGGCTATCTGTTTGCTCCGGTGGCCTGGCTGATTGGCGTGCCGGCCAGTGAGATGATGGCGGCAGGATCCCTGATCGGTCAGAAGGTGATCATGAACGAGTTCGTCGCCTATCTGGACTTTGCCAATATCAAGGCAGACCTGAGTGCCCATACCCAGATCATCATCACCTTCGCATTGTGCGGTTTCGCCAATCTGGGCTCCATTGCGGTGCAGCTTGGCTCCATCGGCACCATGGCGCCGGAGCGCCGTCACGATGTGGCTAATATGGGCTTCAAGGCGGTGCTGGCGGCGACCCTCGCCAACCTGATGAGCGCCACCCTGGCCGGGATCTTTGTCTCGCTGGCCTGATAGCGTGAGGCAATAGCCGGCTAGCCGGCGGCTCAAACAAAAGACCCCCTCTTACCGCTGGGCAATAGGGGGTCTTTTTATTGGTTTCGCCGGTTGGGCAACTGCGCTGCCTGCCTTTGAAAATGGTAGTAGCACTGCTTAACGCCATTTCGGCGCAGTGCCAGATAATCCGGTTCGGCGATGAGATCTGCTCCAGCATGGGACTACGCCAAACCGGGTTACTGCGTATGCCTTTATCACCTTTTTGGCGGGGGACGTGGGCCTCGTTGCGTTTCGCGTAACGGGGCGGCAGCCGCTGCTACAGCATGTCACCGTGCAGAATGAATAGTTTTTTAGATTGAATGTTGCATATTCAATCGATTATTTAGTTGGGCGTTTGGGGGATGAGTGGTGTCTGAATAGGGGAGCAGGTTGGCCAATGCGCCGTCAGCCAGTCTTTAAGCGGTCATACAAAGGAGACACTCTGATGGAAACACTTGACCTTAACATCGACACCATGCGCGAAGAGTTCCAGCTTCAGGAGCGCAAAAAAGCCCAAGAGAAGTGGCAAGCCCGAGTCGATGAGCTGCAACAGTTGCGGGGTGGGGAGAGACAACCGGAGGAGCAGGAAGAGTAGTGCTCGTTCCCGGGCGAAAGTTGAGGTAGCGAACGCTTTGTATCGGCTACCCGTGATCTGCCACCCATAAAAAAACCACCGACCTTTTGCAGGTAGGTGGTTTTTTTATGGGTAGCCGCTGATTGGATGTCGTGGAGATGATCGGAGAGGGGGCCCCGTCTGGCTGTGCTCATCATCGAACAGGGATGCAATACCGGAGCTGCCATCCTTTGGGGAGTGGCCATGCAGTGGCTTGCCTGCACAGACCGGTTTTCTGATTTCCTTTTAAAGATCCATGTTACAGAGCACTTCACCTTCACTTCACCGAGCTGAGGTAGGGTTGCCTCACGTTTTCAGTTGGAGCTTTATCCTATGCCCACCATAGTCACTCACGCCGCCGTCCCTCTCTGCCTTGGACTCGGGCTTGGCAGCCGGATTATCCCGCCCCGCCTGCTGCTGGCTGGGGTCGCCATCGCCATGCTGCCCGATGCCGATGTGCTCGCCTTTAAACTGGGGGTCGCTTATGGCCATGTTTTTGGCCACCGCGGTTTTACCCACTCATTGCTGTTCGCTTTTGCCCTGCCCACATTGGCCATGCTGTTTCACCGCCAGTTTAGGGCCAGCGCCGCCACCGTCTGGTCGTTTCTGCTGGTCTCTCTGCTCTCCCACAGCCTGCTCGATTCGATCACTACCGGCGGCAAGGGGGTTGGCTGGCTCTGGCCGTGGCGTGACGAGCGTTTCTTTGCCCCCTGGCAGGTAATCTGGGTCGCCCCCTTCAAGCTGGAGGCCTATCTCACCGCCCGAGGTGAGGCGGTGATTCTCTCCGAGCTCTACTGGGTTTGGCTGCCGGGGGGGCTATTGATGCTGGTGTTGATGGGATGGCGGGGGTGGAGAACGGGACGGTAGTGGCGGGATTGGCAAGGGGTGTTGGATATATCGTGGCTGGGCAAAGAATCAAAATTGGACACCCATCTTTTTGGTTCTGGCTTCAATGTTTTGCTTAGAAAGATGGGTGACCTAAATTTTGGCGGCTATGCTACGTCTGAGAGCTTTGATTTTTTAGGTTCTGGTTATTCTACTCTGGGCAGATATCTTCGAAGTGCTTGTAATATTTCACCTTGTTTTTCACTCTTCAGTAATCTAATAAACAACTTCTCATAGCCACCATTAGAAAGCTCAAATATGCCAGATATTCTATTGTGTAAGCTCTTTCGATTGTAATGAAGCAATATCTCATCTAGGTTTCTTGAATTAATTGCACGCTCAAAGACTCGCCTGCTTTCTTGAAATATTGAATTAATGTCAATTCTAGAAAGAGTATTGGCTAGCCCATTTTCAAGTCCCTGAATAGTATTTTCAGTTTTAGAGTACGCCCCTAATAGATACTGAATTCGCCTTTCGGCCTTTGAGGATATTTGTACATTGATTTCTGAATTTAGCGCATTGATGAAAAAGTTTTTGACTTGTTGGACAATTTCTTCTTCATTTAACCTAAGGTGACTGGCAACTATCCTGAGCAAGGGTTCTATACAAAATAAATTTTCTATTTCAGAAACTGGTATCGTAAATATTCCTTGGCCTTGTAATATTTCTTTTTCTTCTTCATCTCTGTAATCGGAATCTATTATTCCATAGGCATTTACATGGTGAATTTCTTCATTCTGTCTTAACGCACGTACTGCCTCAATCACCTTGTGGCAACTTCCTCGAGGAATAATGTGATATTCCGGGTATGCCAGCTGGTAGACTGTGGTATCTAAACTGCCATTATCACCTTCACAAAAGATTATATTTTTCCTGTTCCCTATTATCTCTAGCACCAAGTCACTGGGTAGTACGTCATCCGAAGGGACCTCACTCCACTCCCAATGATCACTTCCAAGAAATTTTTTAATCCAGTACTTCGTTGCATCACTTCTAGAGGAGGCGAAATCAAGATCATGTGTAATGTAGATAAAAAGCTTATTGCCAGCTACTTCTTCTATTTTGTTCCAAAGCTTATAGACTAGTGATTTATGAAGATGAATTTCAGGTTCGTCTATTATGATTACGGAGTTACTTGGTGCACATAGGCACTGCCCTATCAAATAAAGAGTAACTCTTTCACCATCGCTCATTTCCTTACCATGGTAGCTAGCTTCCCCCTCTTTTTTTACTAGAACCTTGCCGTCTTCAAAAAACACTTCTCGCTGAGGCATTATCTCAGTCCAGATTTTCTTTATTACATCAATTGGAGAGTCTGGAACAGGAATATACTCTTGCTGCGCTCTTGTATTGTTTGTATGAAGTCTGTCCCTCTCTATATCTTTTGCAAATAACAAAGAAAGTAGCTTGTCATAATCACTTAATAGCTGAGTGGCTGGGTTATTTCCCCAGCGGTCATAAAATTTTCTCTCTACAGAACCATGTTCATCAGATCGCCCCCAAAGCAAGTCTTTCTCAGCTTGTTCATGTGTTTTCAATTGCGCATATTCAGGAATCGAAAGCGCTTTTTGAGCGCTAATTCTGTGAACCGTTAATTGATTTTGGATTTGCTGTTCAATCCATATGCCTAGCCTAGTTTTTCCTGCTCCATTTGAGCCAACAAAAACTAGGTTGTTTGACGTTTGTAAGGACTCAGTACCTTGAGTTCCATCACTTTTTGGTAAAATTATCTTGAAATTCACGACTTATCCTTTTCCGGCTAGCTAAAACACCTAACAGTGATTAGATAGAAGGAGGTAGTAATCTAATGGCAAAGCCTTTCATATAACTCCGCTTTGCTCTGATTGTTGCCAAAAAATTAAATAAAAATATTACCAGTATACCTCTAATACTTGAATGTATTCGCTTGACCTCCTTGTTTAACGCTTCCATTACTCCTGTATAGAGAAACAGTAAAGTCGTCGGTGATGGCAAGCGTTGGAAAGGCTACCGCCCCTGGGTTTCAGCCCCCAGCCTGCTGCTTTTCATCCGCAAGTTAGCAACAATCGCTACCACTGCACCCTCCCGAGAGCTGGATTGTCGTGTGGCCATCATAAGGGGGCTGATTGAGACATTGAAAGAAGATGTTGATAGAAATCTGAGCCGGTTCAATCAATTAGTGAAAACTGTTGCTTAAGTGGGCTTTTGGAGTAGTGGTTTGTGTGGAAATTCCCCTCACCCCCGCCCTCTCCCAAAGGGAGAGGGAACAAAGACGCAGGGAGCGGCAACAAGCAGGAAATAGAAAGGGAGCCTATCAGGCTCCCTTTCCTCAGAAACGGCCAATGGCATGTGACCCATGCCGCCCCTTATCGATTGGTCGCGGCCTTCATCCCTTCCACAAACTCTTTCAGACGGGTCAGCATATGCTCCGGGTTATGGTGGTGGGTCTCGATGATCTTCACCACGGCTGAGCCGGAGATGGCACCGGCGGCGCCGGCGACAATCGCTTCACGCACCTGAGCCGGCTCGCTGATGCCAAAGCCGAGCAGGGCGGGGGGGGCGTTGAACTCGCGCAGGGTATTGATCAGGCCCTCCACCGGCATGCCAGCCTTGGTCTCGGCACCGGTGACGCCGGCGCGGCTCACCAGATAGGTGTAACCATTGCCGAGCTCCGCCACCTGTTTCAGGGTCTCGGTGTCACCATTGGGCGGGGCGATAAAGATGCTGTCTATGCCGAACTTGTCGGCGGCCGCCTTGTAGGGGGCGCACATCTGCACCGGCACGTCGGCGACCAGCACCGAATCCACGCCCGCCTGCTGGCACTTCTCGTAGAAGCCGTCAATGTTGCGCACATAGACCAGGTTGGCGTAGACCAGCAGGCCAATGGGCAGCTGCGGGTACTTGGCGCGGATACGGCCGAGCAGCTCGAAGCAGTCGTCCGGAGTGGTGTGGCTGGCAAAGGCCCGCAGGGCGGCGCCCTGAATGGTGGGGCCGTCCGCTACCGGATCGGAGAAGGGAATGCCGAGCTCGAGGGCATCGGCGCCCCCTGCGACCAGCGCATCGACGATGGCCAGTGACAATTCGGGGGTGGGGTCACCCAGCATCACGAACGGCACAAAGGCGCCCTGATTGGCCTCGTCCAGACGGGAGAAGAGTTGTGCGTAACGGTTCATGACAAGGTTCCTTCTTTTTCAAAGATGTCGGCAACGGTGAAGATATCTTTGTCGCCACGGCCGGAGAGGTTGACGATGAGCACCTGCTCTTTTTCCGGTTCACTGCGGGCCATCTTGAGGGCGTGGGCCAGCGCGTGGGAGGACTCCAGCGCCGGAATGATGCCTTCGGATTTGGCCAGCTCCTGGAAGGCGTCCAGCGCCTCCTTGTCGGTCACCGAGGGGTACTCGGCGCGGCCGATGGCGGCCAGATGGGCGTGCTGCGGGCCGACGGAGGGGAAATCGAGCCCCGCAGAGACCGAGTAGGACTCCTGAATTTGCCCCTGATTGTCCTGCATCAGGTAGGAGTGCATGCCAAAGAAGACCCCCTTGCTGCCGTGGCCCAGCGGCGCACCGTGCTCGCCGCTCTCGATGCCGTGACCACCCGGCTCGACGCCGATAAGGCGCACCGATGGCTCATCGATAAAGTCGGCAAACATGCCGATGGCATTCGAGCCGCCGCCGACGCAGGCGATCACTGCATCGGGCAGTCGCTCCTCCTTCTCGAAGCACTGGGCCTTGGCCTCTTCGCCGATCATCTTCTGGAACTCCCGCACGATAGTGGGGAAGGGGTGCGGACCGGCGGCGGTGCCGAGCAGGTAGTGGGCCGACTCGTAGTTGGCGGCCCAGTCCCGCAGCGCCTCATTGCAGGCATCTTTGAGGGTGCTGGAGCCGGAGTGCACCGGAATGACGGTGGCGCCCATCAGCTTCATGCGAAATACGTTGGGCTTCTGGCGCTCGCAGTCCTTGGCACCCATGTAGACCCGGCACTTGAGGCCTAGCAGGGCGCAGGCCAGCGCAGTGGCGACGCCATGCTGACCGGCGCCGGTTTCGGCGATGATCTCGCTCTTGCCCATCCGCTTGGCGAGTAGTGCCTGACCCAGCACCTGGTTGGTCTTGTGGGCGCCGCCGTGCAGCAGGTCTTCGCGCTTCAGGTAGAGGCGGGTCTTGGTGCCCTTGGTCAGATTGCGGGTCAGGGTGAGCGGGGTCGGGCGACCGGCATACTCGGTCAAGAGCGACTGAAACTCGGCGATAAAGGCGGGATCATCCTTGGCATCGACAAAGGCTTTCTCCAGCTGGAGCAGGGCCGGGATAAGGATTTGGGGTACGTACATACCGCCAAATTCACCGAAAAACGGGTTGAGCAGGGTCATGGCTTCTTCCTTGTATTAGCTAAATCGAAACATCAAAAAGGGTTGCGTTACAGGTTGCGCAGTGCGGCAAAGGCAGCCGCCAGCTTGTGCGCATCCTTCTGGCCCGGGGCACTCTCTACCCCGGAGTTGAAATCAAGGCCGAGGCAGCCCACTAGTGCCGCTTGCAGGGCGTTGTCGGGATTAAGGCCCCCCGCCAGCATCAGCTTGGCTTTATCGAGCGTGGCCAGCAGGGCCCAGTCGAACGCCTGACCGGTGCCACCGCTCTGGCTGCCGACTTTCGTATCCAGCAGCAGGCGATCGGCCGGATAGTCGAGGGCAGGCAGCGGTTCGCCGCTTTCTTTGCCGAGAGAGACGCCTACTGCTTTCCAGATCTGGCAGCCAGTTGGTAGCAGTGGGCGCAGTTCCTCGATATAGGCAGCATCCTCATCCCCGTGCAGCTGGACAGCCGCCAAATGCAGTGCATCCACCGTCTTGGCGATGGTGGCGGGCTGGGCATTGCGAAATACCCCGACGTAGGAGAGCGGCGCGCCCGCCATCACGGCGCGGGCTGCGGGAATGTCCACATAGCGCGGGCTTTTGGAAACAAAAATCAGGCCGCCAAATACCGCACCCGCCTGATGGGCGGCGGCGGCATCCTCGGCGCGGGTCAGGCCGCATACCTTGTTCTGGCCCAGTACCAGCTTGCGCACCGCAGCCTCCAGATCCGGCTCGGCCATCAATGACGAGCCCACCAGAAAGCCTTTGGCGTGGTGGCGCAGATCCGCCACCTGAGCGCGATGGTTGATGCCGGATTCGCTGATCACTACTCGATCGGCTGGGATGTCTTTGGCCAGCTGTTTGGTGCGGGCGAGATCGACGCTCAAATCGCGCAGATCCCGGTTGTTGATGCCAATCACCGGCGCGCCCAGCGCGATGGCGCGGGTCAGCTCCTCCTCGTTGCTCACTTCGGTGAGCACGCCAAGGCCCAGCTCTTTGGCCACCGCGAACAGGGCGCGATAGCCCGCGTCGGTGAGCACCGAGAGCATCAGCAGGATGGCGTCCGCCTGATAGTGGCGGGCCAGATAGACCTGATAGGGGTCAATCATGAAATCCTTGCAGAGCACCGGCTGCGATACGCGGCTGCGCACCCGCGGCAAAAAGGCGAAATCCCCCTGAAAGAACTTCTCGTCGGTCAGCACCGAGATGGCGGTGGCGTATTTGCCATAGATGTCGGCGATGGCCTCCGGGCTGAAGTCATCGCGGATCAAGCCCTTGGAGGGAGAGGCCTTCTTGCACTCCAGAATAAAGCGGGTGGAGCCCGCCTTGAGCGCCCCGACGAAATCCCGATCGCTGGGGGTCAGCGCGCTCTGGAAGCTATCCAGCGGCTGGGCCAGCTTGCGGGCGGCGACCCACTCCTGCTTGGCCGCCACGATCTTGCCGAGAATGGTCTGGCTGATGGAGGCCATGTTCAGAAAAGCATGGGGGGCAATAAGGTCTGACATCTCGTTATCCTTGCGAAACTGGCTCTTGCCCTGTGGGCGTTCTGAATGACTGCTGTGCATTGTGGTGGCTGACATCATCCCTCCTGATGGCCCGCTTCCTGATGGCTTAAAGTGGCGAGCCGGGCGGCAAGCTCCGCTGCCTTGCCGCTCGCCAGCACCGCCAGCACCTCGGCCGCCGCGCTCTTGAGATCGGTCGCCTTGCCCGCCATCAGCAGCAGCGGCGCCACATTGGCGGCAATGGCGGCGTTGTGGGCCGGGGTGCCACGCCCTTCCAGAATGGCGGCGGTGATGGCGCGGTTCTCTTCAGGCTCCCCACCCTGAATGGCGCTCACCGGATAGGTCTCGAGGCCAAAGTCAGCCGGGGTGAGCAGAAACTCGCGGATCTCGCCGTCACGGATCTGGGCCACCTGGGTCGGGCCGTGGATGGCAATCTCGTCGAGCCCGGCGCCGTGCACCACCATACCGGTTTTCAGCCCCAGTGCCAGCAGGGTTTCGGCGATGGGGCGCACCAGTTCGGGGGCATAGACCCCCATCAGCTGATAGGTGGGGCGAGCGGGGTTGATAAGCGGCCCCAGCACGTTGAACAGGGTGCGGGTCTTGAGGGCCTGACGCACCGGCATGGCGTGGCGCACCCCGGCGTGGTACTGGGGGGCGAACAGGAAGCAGATGCCGAGCTCATCCAGGCAGCGGCGCGCCTGCGCCGGGCTCATGTCGAGCTTGATGCCCATTTTGTCCAGCAGATCGCTTGAGCCCGACTTGCTCGAGACCGAGCGGTTGCCATGCTTGGCCACTTTCAGGCCGCAGGCGGCGGCGACCAGTGCCGAGGTGGTGGAGACGTTGATGGTGTTGAGGCCATCGCCACCGGTGCCGACGATGTCGCAAAATTCATAGTCCGGACGCGGGAAGTCGCGCGCTTCTGCCAAGAGAGCCTCGGCGGCGCCGGCGATCTCCTCCGGGGTCTCCCCCTTGATCTTGAGGGCAGTCAGCAGGCTTGCGAGCACGATGGGGTCCACTTCGCCACGTACCACCTGACCGAAGGCGTCGCGGGTACTTTCACGGCTTAGAGACTGACCCTGATAGAGGGTGTTGAGATGTTGATGCATGTTGGTCTCCTTACCTTAACGCACGCTGCTTTCTGGACGGGTGATATGGGCGAGCGCCTGAGTCAGCAGACGGGCCCCTTCCGAGGTCATGATGGATTCCGGGTGGAACTGGAAACCCAGCACCCGCTCATCCTGCTGCTCGATGGCCATGGGCATCCCCTGATAGTGGGCAATCACCGTCAGCTCTTCCGGTACATAGGTGGCGACCAGCGAGTGGTAGCGGGCCACCGGCAGCGGGCTCGGCAGACCGGCGAAGGCGCCGTGGCCGTTGTGCTCAATCAGCGAACGCTTGCCGTGGACAATTTCGCCTGCCGCACCGACTGTGCCACCGTAGGCTTCGCACAGGGCCTGATGGCCGAGGCAGATACCGAGGATGGGCACCTGACCACGAGCCAGCTTGATAAGGTCTATGAGGCAACCCGCCTCGTGGGGGGCGCCCGGCCCCGGGGAGAGCACCAGTACGGCGTCCCCTTCACAGGCGGCGATTTCGCTCATGATGCGGCTGGCCGGCAGGCTGTTGCGGTAGATCCGCACCGGATAGCCGAGGGAGCGGAACTGGTCGACGAGGTTGTAGGTAAAGGAGTCGAAGTTGTCGAGCAGGAAGATGTTAGTGGCTGTTGATCCGGTACTCATTGGCTCACGTCCTTATGTTGCTCCTGCTGGGCGCTCAGGGCTTGAAGGGAGGTGCCATGGCTGGCAGCGATGGCGGCCAGCACGGCGGCCGCCTTGGCGCGGGTTTCGTCCGCTTCGGCCTGGGGCTTGGAGTCATAGACCACCCCGGCACCGGCTTGCACATGGGCCACACCATCTTTGACAAACGCCGAGCGAATGACGATGCAGGTATCCATCTCGCCGGCGCCGTTGATGTAGCCGACGGCGCCGCCGTAGCTGCCGCGGCGCTTGCCTTCCACCATGCGAATAAGCTCGCTGGCGCGGATCTTGGGGGCGCCGGTGAGGGTGCCCATGTTCATGCAGGCCTGATAGGCGTGCAGGGCGTCAAGGTCAGAGCGCAAGGTGCCGACTACCTTGGAGACCAGGTGCATCACGTGGCTGTAGCGATCCACTTTCAGCAGCTCCTTGACGTAGCGGGTGCCGGGCTCCGAGATGCGGGCTATGTCGTTGCGGCCCAGATCCACCAGCATCAGGTGTTCGGCCACCTCTTTCTCGTCCTGACGCAGCTCCAGCTCGATACGGCCGTCGAGATCCCGGTTGATGCTGCCATCGGGGTTGAAGCCGCGGCGGCGGGTACCGGCGATGGGGTACATCTCCACATCGCGGCTGGCGGCGCAGAATTTCACCGCGCTCTCCGGCGAGGCGCCAAACAGGGTGAAGCCCTCATCCTGCACGTAGAACATGTAGGGGCTGGGGTTGGTCTGCTTGAGGCGGCGATAGGCGGCCAGAGGGCTCGAGCACGGCAGGGAGAAGCAGCGGGACGGCACCACCTGGAAGATGTCGCCACGGCGGATAAAGCCCTTGAGCTTCTCCACCTCGGCGCAGAACTGCTTGTCGCTCTTGTCCACGCTCATGCCACCGGTCAGGGGCTGGGTGGTCAGCTCGGCGCTTAGGGGTTGCTGGCAAATCTGTTTGAAGTCGGTGAGCCGTTCGGTCAGGCGGGTGTATCTGTCTTCCACCTGGCTCTCGTCGCTGTCACCGCCAAAGATGCAGGCCAGCAGTTGAGTGGTGCGTTCGATATGGTCGATGGTGATCAGGGTCTCGGCCACGTAGAAGCAGTAGTCGGGGCAGTCGTTGCTCCCCTCCGGCACGTCGGGCAGATCTTCAAAAGAGGCGATGAGGTCGTAGGCAAAGCTGCCGGCCATAAAGAGCGCTTCTTTGCCGAGCTGGCAATCAAGCTCCCGCTGCAGGGTGCGCAGCACGTCCAGCACGCTGCTCCCCTTGAGGCGGGAATCTTCGTCCTGCTCCCGATCGGAGGCCGGGAAGTCGAGTTGCAGCTCGGCATCGACCAGCGAGCGAGCCACCACCGCAGGCAGCCGCTCGGTCAGCAGGCTTTGCAACTGGGCGCCGTTGTCGTTCAGGCTGCGAACCCGCACGGTGCGGCCACGGCACTCGATGCGCAGGCAGGCATCCACCAGCAACAGGCTCTGTTTACCCGCCTTGGAGTCGATCTCCACCGATTCCAGCAGCAGGTTGTTGGGGTGACCCTGACAGAGGCGGGTATAGAGCGCCAGCGGGTCGGCCACATAGGGGGCGTTGAGTTTGAGGGTATCGAATTCACCCAGAGGAAGGCGATGTGTGGCTGTCATAGTGCGTTCCCTTGCGTGTGATGCTGTTTACCGATGTTCATGACATTGAATTCCTTGAAAATTTAATTGGTCCGGGGTGGCTGGTTCAGGGGCGCCATCGCCAGGTCAGGTTGCTTGTCTGAATTCTCGGTTTCATCACAGGTCCATTTGCCGGATAATAAAAAAGCCCGCTGGGGTCAGCGGGCTTTTTCTTTGGGTTCTTAATTTGCTGTCAGATTACAGGTACAGCAACGACCACACGCCCGCATGTCAGGGAGTGTGCCACCACCAGATGGTCAGGATGGAAGTCGTTTGCATGATAAAGTCCTGTAAAAAGATGTTTGCAATGAAGTGCCTACAGAAAACGATAAAGCCGCGGCCAAGTCAAGTCGCTTTTTAGCCTTCTTTCACCGATTTGCCATGAATGGTGACCTGACCACGAGAGCGGAATAACCTGATGAGATTCGATCTTCACTGCCATACCACTGCCTCCGACGGGGTGCTGAGCCCCGCCGAACTGGTGCGCCGCGCCGCCGAGAAACAGGTCGAGGTGTTAGCAGTTACTGACCACGATACCCTTGCCGGGCTTGATGAGGTGCGCCGCACCATTGACGCCGAGCAACTGCCGCTGCGACTGGTGAGCGGGGTCGAGATCTCCACCGGCTGGGAGCATCACGAGATCCATATAGTGGCGTTGGGGGTGGATGAAAAAAATCCGCAGCTGACCGACTTTCTGGCCGGTCAGCTGGCACGTCGCGAAGCGCGTGCGATGGAAATCGGGCGTCGTCTGGAGAAGTGCCTCATCCCCGGCACCTATGAAGAGGCCAAACAGCTAGCCGGTGACGCTGCCGTGACCCGCGCCCACTTTGCCCGGGTGCTGGTGGCGCGCGGGGTGGCCGACAACATGCAGAAGGTATTCAAAAAGTACCTGAGCCGTGGCAATAAAGGCTATGCCCCGGCCGAGTGGCCCGAGATGAGCGAAGCCATCGCTGCCATTCATGCCGCCGGTGGGCTGGCGGTGCTGGCCCACCCCAGCCGTTACGATCTCACCGCCAAGTGGATCAAGCGGCTGCTGGTGGCTTTCAAGGCCGCCGGTGGTGATGCCATGGAGGTCTCATTGCCCCAGCAGAGCCCGCAGGAGCGAGCCAATCTGGGCCAGTGGGCCAAGGATCACGACCTCTATATCTCGGTGGGATCGGATTTTCACTTCCCCTCCAACTGGACCGAGCTGGGCCGCCACCTCTGGCTGCCAAAGGAAGGCATGCCCGTCTGGCTTGCCTATCCCGGTCACTTTGGGCTCACCACCGAACAACATGCCGAGCTGCTGGCGAGTCGATAACGGCATCAGCGAAGCGGCCACAAACAGGTTAAGGTAGTGTCATGGGTCTTTGACCCGTGACCATACGAGCGGGCAGGTATTGCTGCCCCCATTGCGAGAACAAGCTATGAGTCAGCATTTCTACGTACATCCGGAAAACCCCCAGGCCCGACTGATCGGTCAGGCGGTACAGATCATCCAGAACGGCGGCGTGATCGTCTATCCGACCGACTCCGGTTATGCGCTGGGTTGCCAGATGGGTGACAAGGGCGCGCTGGAGCGCATCTGCCGCATCCGTCGCCTTGATGCCAACCACGACTTCACCCTGGTGTGCCGCGATCTCTCCGAGATCGCAACCTACGCCAAGGTCGACAACAGCGCATTTCGCCTGATCAAGAACAACACCCCGGGCGCTTACACTTTTATCTTCAAGGCGACCAAAGAGGTGCCGCGCCGCCTGATGAACGAGAAGAAAAAGACAATCGGTATCCGTATTCCGGACAACAAAATAGCCCAGGCGCTCTTGGAAGCACTCGGCGAGCCGCTGCTCTCCACCACATTGATCCTGCCAGACTCCGAGATGGCCGAGTTTGACCCGGAAGAGATCTTCGACAAGTTGGGCAAGCAGATCGATCTGGTGGTCAACGGCGGCTATCTGGGCGAGCAACCCACCACAGTAGTCGATTTCTCTGACGACGAGCCGGTATTGCGTCGTCGCGGCGCCGGGGATCCGACCCCGTTTGAGTGATGTCGCTGAACCGGTGACAGTCCCTTCCGCCGAGACGGGGACTGGCGCCGCGCTACCCATCGCGAAAGTCCTGGGGCAGCCCTATCACGAGCTGCCTCAGGACCTGTTCATCCCGCCCGATGCGCTGGAGGTGTTCCTCGATACCTTCGAGGGGCCGCTGGATCTGCTGCTCTATCTCATCAGGCGCCAGCAGCTAGATATCCTCAACCTGCCGATCCTGCAGATCACCGCCCAGTACATGGAGTACGTGGAGCTGATGCAGGGGCTCAACCTTGAGCTGGCGGCTGAGTATCTGCTGATGGCAGCCTGGCTCGCGGAGATCAAATCCCGCCTGCTGTTGCCCAAGGCGCCGGAGCTGGAGGATGAAGAGGAGGGAGAAGACCCGCGGGTGACCCTGATCCGCCGCCTGCAGGAGTACGAGCGCTACAAGGTAGGGGCGGAGAGGGTCAATGAGCTGCCACGGGTGGAGCGGGAAATTTATATCGCCGCTGCCTTGCCCCCCGATTTTGGCGCCCTCAAGCCACTGGCGCCCGATGTTTCGCTGGTTGAGCTCGCCCTTTACATGCAAAGTGTGGTAAAACGCGCGACTCATTTCGAACATCACCAGATCCGCCGCGAACAGATCCCGACCCGGGTGCGCATGGCGGAGATCCTCGCCATGCTGACTCTGGGGCAGACCCTGCGCCTTGAGCAGGTGCTGCGCGCCGAAGAGGGGCGCATGGGGGTGCTGGTGACGTTTCTGGCCCTGCTGGAGCTGTGCAAGGAGCAACTGATCTGGATCCTGCAGGCAGAACCACTCGGCCCAATCCATTTCGCATTGGCCGAGCAGAGCGAGGAGGGCAACCGTGGCGCTGCCCACTGAACGACTCAAGACCCTGATCGAAGCGGCGCTGTTCGTGGCCGGTCGTCCGCTCAATGTCAGCGAGCTGAAAAGCAGCGTGCTGGCCGATTATCCGGTGACCAGTCGCTATGTTCAGCTGCTGTTGGCCGAGATCAGGCAAGATTACAGCTCGCGAGGCGTCGAGCTCAAGGAGGTCGCCTCCGGCTGGCGCTTTCAGGCGCGTCAGGAGTATGCCGAAGAGCTCTCGCGGCTCTGGAGCGAGCGGGCGCCGCGCTATTCGCGCGCCGTGATGGAGACGCTGACCCTGATTGCCTATCGCCAACCCATCACCCGGGCCGAGATCGAAGCGATCCGCGGGGTGGCGGTGTCGAGCCAGATAGTGAATACCCTGAAAGAGCGTGGCTGGGTGCGCAGCATAGGCCACAAAGAGGTAGCCGGTCGCCCCGAGCTGCTCGCCACCACCAGAGAGTTTCTGGATTACTTTAATCTGCAGAGTCTGGAGCAGCTCCCCGAGCTGGATCCTGAGCTGCAACCCCTGTTGCCCTCTGCGGTGGACGGGGAGAACGATGCCCGGTGAATGGCGCCCAAGCGTGCCGATGTCACCGAGATATACATTTTTCAACTGTGGCGAGTGCTCCAACCGGCGTTTGTTACAGTTAACCCCGTTGCCCCTTTTACCAGTGGGCAGCGATCAACAATCAGGTAACCCCGATGAGTGAAAAACTGCAAAAAGTGTTGGCCCGCGCGGGTCACGGCTCCCGTCGTGAGATGGAGGCCCTGATCACCGCAGGTCGGGTCAGTGTGGATGGCAAGGTCGCCACACTGGGGGATCGCGTCGAAGTGAACGCCGTGATCCGGGTGGATGGTCACCAGGTCAAGACCCGTGCCGCAGAGGAAGTGATCTGCCGCGTACTGGCTTACCACAAGCCGGAAGGGGAGATGTGTACCCGTCACGATCCGGAAGGTCGTCCCACCGTGTTTGATCGTCTGCCCAAGATGGAAGGGGCCCGCTGGATCGCGGTCGGCCGCCTCGACGTCAACACCTCCGGTCTGTTGCTGTTCACCACCGATGGTGAGCTGGCCAACCGTCTGATGCACCCGAGCCACGAAGTGGAGCGGGAATACGCGGTACGTGTCTTTGGCGAGATCACCGAAGCCATGCTGCAGCGTCTGCGCAAGGGCGTGCAGCTGGAAGATGGCACCGCCAAGTTCAACAAGATCAAACCGGCTGGCGGTGAGGGTCTGAACCAGTGGTTCAACGTCACCCTGACCGAAGGACGCAACCGTGAAGTGCGCCGCCTGTGGGAATCCCAGGAAGTGCAGGTGAGCCGCCTGATGCGTATCCGCTACGGCGACGTCAAGCTGGATCGCGGCATCCCGCGCGGCGGCTGGCAAGAGCTGAAATTGCCGGAAGTGAACTACCTGCGCGGTCTGGTCAACCTGCCGCCGGAGACCGAATCCAAGGTCGATCTGCAGCAGGATGGCAAAACCAGCCGTCACAAGCAGGCCGCCCAGATCCGTCGCGCCGTACAGCGTCACAAAGAGATGCAGGGCAAAGAGCCCCGTGCCCGCGCCACCACCGCCCGTCGCAAGCCGCAAGCCTCTACCCGCAACTCCGGTACCGGGAGCAAGTAAGCCGATAGCCTGTTGCGTACTGAGCGCTGTTCAAGTGCTCAGTCGGCCAAGCAAAGGCCCGCACCAGATGGTGCGGGCCTTTTTTGTCAGCGCGTTGCCTAGCGGCAATATTATTGGACCTGTGCCACTGCTTCACGAGTGAGTCGGCCAATCTCTTCCCACTGTTTCTCTGCGATCAGTTTCTTGTCGACCATCCAGGATCCACCACACGCAATGACCCGCGGGATCGCCAGGTATTCATTGATATTGTGAGTCGAGATCCCGCCAGTGGGCATCAGCGTGATCTGGGTATAAGGTGCCAGCAGCGCCTTGATCATCGCGCTACCACCCGATGCTTCGGCCGGGAAGAACTTCAGGGTCGTCAGCCCCATCTCCAGCGCCGCTTCAATTGTGCTGGGGTTATTGACCCCAGGGATGATGGGGATGTCGAGCTCCTGACAGGCCTTGACCGTATTGGGGTTAAAACCGGGGGAGACGATAAAGGTAGCGCCCGCCTCTTTGGCTGCGCTCACCTGCTCGCGGTTGAGCACGGTGCCTGCGCCAATCAGCATCTCTGGATATGCCTTGCGCAGCAAACGGATAGCTTCGACAGCCGCGGCGGAGCGGAAGGTGATCTCGGCAACCGGCAGCCCGTTATTGGCCAAGGCTGCCCCCAGTGGAATGATATCTTCAGCCTGCTCGATGGCGATCACCGGGATCACTTTCAGCGCCTGCAGTTGTTCAGTAATGGATGACATTCAGTTGACCTCGTTTAGTGTGATGCTGGTTTGATGAAGCTGTCGGTGACACTGCGGGTGGCACTTTCCGCAATAATTGCCCCCTTGTGCTGGATGACGATCCCCGCCAGTCGGTGGCCCATGCGGGCACACTCGTCGATCGCCCGTCCTTGCAGGTAGCCAGCCAGAAAACCGGCATTGAAGGAGTCACCGGCCGAGGTGGTATCCACCACCTTGCTGACCGCTTGGGTAGGGATAGTGATGGCAGGTTCCCCGGTTTGCAGGGCCTGGTAACAGCAGCCAGCCGCCCCCTGTTTGACCACCGCCTGCTGCACCCCGGCCGCCTTGAGGCGCTGCAGGGTCCGGGTCACATCCTCGTCCCCCCACAGGGCCTGCTCATCGTCGTCGGTGACCAGGGCCAGCGCGGTGATGGCCAGCAGTTGCTGGTAACAGGCCCGGGCGTCGGCCGGACTCTGCCACAGGGCGGGGCGATAGTTGCTGTCAAAGATGATCGCCACGTCCGCCCGGTGCAGTTCAGCCAGCCACAGCAGCAGCGCCTGCCGATCTGCCGCGGGCAGGATCGCCAGCGAAATACCGCTGAGATAGAGCGCATCCACGTCGCTGACGGCCTGCTTGAGCTGTGGCAACTGCGGATGCTGCATCAGGTAACGGGCAGCCGAATCGTTGCGCCAGTAGAGGAAGGTGCGCTCGCCGTGCTCATCAAGCTGGATTAGATAGAGGCCGGGATGACGCTGTTGATCGATGAGCACCGTACTGGTGTCGATCCCGGCCTGTTGCCAACGCGCAATGATTTGCTGGCTGAGCGGGTCTTGGCCCATGGCGGTCAGGTAGCTCACCTGAATATCGGTGGGTTGGGAGGCTCGCGCGAGATAGATGGCGGTATTGAGGGTATCGCCCCCAAATGCCTGCTGCATGTCGCCAAAAGGTGTACCATTGAGTTCAATCATGCACTCCCCGAGCAGGGCAATCCGTTTCATCCTCGGGCTCCTGGCAGTTGAAAGTAGCGGGCTGCATTGTGATAGCAGATATCCTGGATCATTTTCCCGGACAGCTGCAGATCACTGGGGATTTCGCCCTGCTCGATCCAGCACCCCACCATGTCGCACAAAATACGGCGGAAATACTCGTGGCGAGTGTAGGAGAGGAAGCTGCGGGAGTCGGTCAACATGCCGACAAACTGGCTGAGCAGGCCGAGTTGAGAGAGCTGCTCCAGCTGGCGCTGCATGCCATCTTTCTGATCGTTGAACCACCAGCCTGAGCCGAACTGGATCTTGCCTGCAATGCCTCCCCCCTGGAAGTTGCCCGCCATGGTTGCCAGCACCTCGTTATCACGAGGGTTGAGGCAATAGAGGATGGTCTTGGGCAATTCATCGGTTTGATCCATCTCATTCAGCAGATGAGCAAGCTCCCAGGCAAATGGCTTGTCTCCGATAGAATCAAAGCCACAGTCTGCGCCAAGCAGGGTGAACATGCGGCTGTTGTTATTACGTTGAGCGCCCAGATGCAACTGCATCACCCAGCCTCGCTTGGCGTATTGACGGCCGAGCCATACCTGAACGGCAGTGGAGAAGGCTGCAATCTGCGATTCGTCCAGCACCTCTCCGGCCAGTCGGCGCTGGAGCAGTTGAGTCAGGGTCGCATCGGAGGGAACTGGTGCATAACGCACCACTTCGATACCGTGATCCGCTGCGCGGCAACCATGTCGGGCGAAGTGTTCAAGGCGCCGTTCCAGCGCAGTCAGCAAGTCGGCAAAGGTAGTAATGTCGACATCGGCGGCGGCACCCAATGTCCCAATGTAGTCAGCAAAACCGGCTTGCTCGATCTTGAATACCTTGTCGGGGCGCCAGCTGGGGAGCACCTCGATAGCAAAACCGGGGTCCTCGGCAATCTGGCGATGATAGATAAGTGAATCCACCGGATCATCTGTGGTACCGACCATGCGGACATTCATCTGCTGCATCAACCCGCGGGCGGAGAAGGCCGGGGTGGCGAGCAGTTCGTTGCAGTGATCCCATACCTTGTCGGCGGTGTTTGGCGCCAGGGTGATACCCTCCAGACCGAAGGGGCGGCGCAGTTCTAGATGGGTCCAGTGATAGAGAGGGTTACCCAGCGTTTGCGGGACTGTCTGTGCCCACGCATTGAACTTGTCACGACTGCTGCTGTTTTTGCCGGTGATCAGAGCCTCCGGGATACCGGCGCTGCGCATGGCTCGCCATTTGTAATGGTCCCCCTCCAGCCAGATCTGGCCCAGATCATCGAATCGGCGATCTTCCGCTATCTCTTGTGGATTGAGATGGCAGTGGTAGTCATAGATAGGCATATCAGCGGCATAGTCATGGTAGAGATGACGTGCCGCATCGCTGTTCAACAGAAAATCCTTACACAGGAAAGACTTCATATTCATTTCTCCCTTGGCCCGGTCGTTGCCAGATATGGTGATTAGAGCGCAGCGACGCAGCGACGGGCGCCGTGGTCAAGCAGTCCTTGATAGGCCCGAGTGACCGCATCGACAAAAGCACCCTGTTGCGGCAGTTCCGGGCCAAAGATGGCCTCAATGGCCAGCAACGGTTTGACCACGTTGCAACTGAGGCCGTGCTCTGCATAGATCGCCTGGAAGCGGGGTAGCAGGGGATCCCTGACATCGATCACCTCACCGTTTTCTCCCTCACCGCTGACATAACGCATCCATCCGGCGATGCCCAATGCCAGATGCCGGTAATCACTGCCGTTCTTCAGATGGAAGAGGACGGAGTCGACCATGCGTTGTGGCAGCTTTTGACTGCCATCCATGGCGATTTGCCAGGTCTGGTGTTTGAGCGAGGGGTTGGTGAAACGGGTGATCAGTTGTTGGGCATAGCCCTCGAGATTAGTTCCAACAGGCATGTTCAGGGTTGGCGCCTGTTCATTGAGCATCAGATCAAGTGCTGCCTGGCGGTAGGCCGGATTGGTCATGGTGTCTGCGATATGGGCATAGCCGCCGAGGTAGCCGAGATAGGCGAGAAATGAGTGGCTGCCGTTCAGCATGCGCAATTTCATCTCTTCAAAGGGCACGACATTGCTGACAAATTCGGCACCGGCCAGATCCCAGTTTGGTCGGCCATTGACGAAATTATCTTCAATCACCCATTGCCGGAATGGCTCGCAGGCAATACCACAGGGGTCAGCCACACCAATTGCCTGCTCAATCTCGGCCAGCGTCTCCGGGGTGGCTGCAGGTACGATGCGGTCGACCATGGTGCAAGGGAAGGTGACCTGCTCACGGATCCAGGATGCCAGCTCTCCATCGAGCAGTTCGGCAAATCCCAGAATGGACTGACGTGCAACATGACCATTTTCCTGCACGTTGTCGCAAGACATGACTGTAAAGGGAGGGAGGCAACGCTCTTTGCGCAGGCGCAGGGCGGCAACGATGCAGCCGATGGCGGAAGTGGGGGCATCAGGGTGCTGCAAGTCGTGCTGGATCAACGGATTCTGCGGGTTGAACTGCCCGGTGGCAGGGTCTGCGCAATAGCCTTTTTCAGTGATCGTCATCGATACAATGGCGACTTGCGGTTCTGCCATCTTCTCGAGGATGGCGGACATGCCGTCAAAGGTGGGGTGCAGTGACTCCACCACAGAACCAATCACTTTGGGGTGTACGCTCTCGGCCCCCTTCTCCAGCACGGTGTAGAGGTGGTCTTGTGCTCTGAGCGAACGGATCAGCTCCTCTCCACCGAACAGGTTGACCTCGCAGATCCCCCAGTCACCTCCGCCAGTTGCGAGAGTCTCATGGGTAATCAAGGCTTGGTGGGCTCGATGAAACGCGCCGAAGCCGATATGAACTATCCGGTTTCGTAGTGCTGCTCGCGGATAGGGGCTCAACATCAATTCACTCAGCTTGTTCTTCATCTTTTCTTGCCTCGATTTATAAATTTTTGCACATCACCAGAGTCGCTGGTTGGCGCCACAGGCGTCAGCCAACCGTTGCGTGTCGTGACATGACTTGTATGGGTAACTGGGATATCAGCCTCTGCATGCTATCTCCAGGTCAGCCATAAGTCTATTTTGGTTGACCAAATAGATCTTTTTTTGAGATCGAGATCAACCAAATGAGTTAAGTTGGTTGATCTATGGCTGTTACCTCAAGATGATGGCCGCACATCGCAGTAGTCAATATGCCTTGATGTGGCCTGACTCATTTAAATTGGTGATTGAAGGATTCATTATGAGCATCAAAGTTAAAAACTTTAGGTGGTATATCATCGCCTTGGTTTGTCTTGGCACAATAGTTAACTATTTATCCCGCAGCTCATTGAGTGTTGCCGCACCTCAAGTAATGAGTGAGCTGAATTTTACAGAAAAAGAATATTCATGGATCGTAAGTGCATTTCAGATATGTTACACAATTGCACAGCCGATTGCTGGTTATATAATCGATATGATTGGTTTGAAAGTAGGCTTTTTTATTTTTGCAGTCGCTTGGTCTCTATTTAATATGGCGCATGCATTTGCTGGCGGCTGGATTAGTTTGGCGGTATTGCGTGGCGGCATGGGGTTGACGGAGGCTGCGGCTATTCCAGCAGGGATGAAGGCTAGTGCCGAATGGTTTCCAGCCAAGGAGCGTGGCATTGCCGGTGGATTGTTTAACGCTGGTACCTCAGTCGGAGCCATGCTTGCTCCTCCGTTGGTAGTCTGGGCAATGCTAACCTTTGAAAGCAGTGGGTTAGGCACTGAAATGGCATTCATAATCACCGGAGGTGTGGGGATCCTCTTTGCGATCACCTGGTTTCTTGTATATCGCTCCCCCAGAAAACATAAATGGATTTCCCAGAACGAGCTGACATATATAGAAGAGGGGCAAGAGAAACATCTCACAGCCAATGAGGGTAAGCCTGAAATAAAAGAAATTATCAAACAGCGTAATTTTTGGGGCTTGGCAATAGCAAGGTTTCTAGCAGATCCAGCTTGGGGAACGCTCAGTTTTTGGATGCCTCTATACTTGACTTCGGTAATGCATCTTCCTCTTAAAGAAATTGCCATGTTTGCCTGGTTACCATTTCTTGCTGCTGATTTCGGATGTATTGCGGGTGGATTTATTGCAAAGTTTTTCATGGAAAAACTTAATATGACAACACTGAATGCGCGGCGAGCTACTTTCACCATTGGGGCGATACTTATGTTGGCAATTGGCTTTGTCAGTATTATTAAGGATCCCTACGTGGCGATTGCCTTGATGAGTATCGGTGGATTTGCTCACCAGACGTTGTCAACCGTGGTTATTACCATGTCGGCAGACCTTTTCAAGAAGAATGAAGTGGCGACAGTCGTTGGTCTTGCGGGTTCGGCAGCCTGGATTGGCCAGCTATCGTTCACTCTGGTGATGGGGGCCTTGGTGGCAATTATTGGTTATGGGCCTTTCTTCATTAGCCTCAGTGTCTTTGACTTGGTGGGTGCCGTTGTGCTGTGGGTATTGCTAAAAGAGCCGGCAGCCCAGAGGTTGACTCATCTTCACATGGAGAAGGCTGCAACAACGCTCTCATAAGCATGTCAGAGGGTCTCCAAGGTGTTGATACTGGATATCACGATTACTTTGGTTGACCAATTGTTGTTGGTTGCTTACCATTTTGGAAAACTACGCTACCAATTTGAGAGCAAGCCATGAGTGTTGAAGTAAAGCGTCAATATCGTGAAGTTGGTGAGTTTATCAAGGAAGAGTTGGCTTCAGGCAAGTACGCCTTGGGCTCCCGTCTTCCTCCTGAGCGCGACATTGCTGAACAGGTGGGAGTGGGGCGCTCTGTGGTGAGAGAGGCTCTCATCATGCTCGAGATTGAAGGTTTTGTAGAAGTGAAGAAGGGGTCCGGTATTTATGTCATTGCGATCCCTTCCGAGCCAAATTTCAGCCCGAATGATACCGTGATGGGACCTTTTGAACTGCTGCAAGCCCGGCAATTGCTGGAGAGCAATATCGCAGAGTTTGCCGCCATTCAGGTGACTCCGTCAGATATACAAAAAATGCGCGCAGCCCTGGAGGCCGAACGTCGTGATGTCGAGAGTGGTGAGGGTGAAGAGGGTGATATGAATTTTCACCTGGCAATAGCCGAAGCGACTCATAACAACATGCTGGTGGCATTGTGGCGCCAGTCTTGGGTTAGTCGAGAAAATAACCCGATGTGGCAGCATTTGCATGACCGGATTGCCACTACTGAATATCGCAAAGAGTGGTTGAATGACCATGTTGCAATCTTGTCTGCAATGCAAAAAAAAGATCCTGCGGCAGCCAAACTGGCGATGTGGACCCATTTAGAGAATGTCAAACAGCGATTGATGGAGTTGTCAGATGTTGATGCTCCCGAGTTTGACGGATTTTTGTTTGGCTCTTATCCAGTCAGATTTTCAAGTTAGCGAACGAATTTAAACCAAGAGGTAGTAATGGAACAAACATGGCGCTGGTATGGGCCTAATGACCCAGTAACCTTGAATGATATCAAACAGGCGGGGGCAACTGGTATTGTGACTGCCCTGCATCATATACCAAATGGTCAGATCTGGAATAAAGACGAGATACTCGCTCGCAAAGCATTAATTGAAGAAAAAGGTTTAACCTGGTCGGTAGTTGAAAGTGTACCTGTACATGAAGAGATCAAGACACATTCTGGCCAGTATCAGCAATGGATAGACAACTATAAAGAGTCGATCCGTAATCTGGCTGCATGTGGCATCGACACGATTTGCTATAACTTCATGCCCGTACTGGACTGGACCCGAACCGATCTGGAATACGAGATGCCGGACGGTTCCCGAGCCCTGCGTTTTGACCATATTGCGTTTGCCGCCTTTGAGCTCTCCATCCTCAAGCGCCCGGGTGCCTTGCACGAATACTCACCGGAAGAGCAGCAACAGGCATTCAGCTACTTTAATGAAATGAGCCCGGAGCAAATAGAGACACTGACCCGGAATATCATTGCCGGCTTACCTGGTGCTGAAGAGGGTTATACTCTGGAAGCATTCCAGGCTCAGCTGGATAAATACAAGGATATCGACAAAGAGCGTTTGCGAGAGCACCTGGCCTATTTTCTCGATGAAATAATCCCTGTTTGTGAAGAGTCTGGCGTCCGTTTGGCTGTCCATCCGGATGATCCTCCCCGCCCGATCCTGGGGTTACCGCGAATTGTCTCTACCATTGATGATATCGCGTGGTTGGTTAACCGGATTCCCAGTCAGGCCAATGGTATTACCATGTGTACCGGCTCTTATGGTGTGCGTGGGGATAATGACCTGGTTGATATGATAAAACGTTACGGGAATCGTATTTACTTCACCCATTTGCGTTCAACCAAGCGGGAAGATAATCCGAAGACATTCCATGAAGCGGCTCACCTTGATGGTGATGTCGACATGTATAATGTAGTGTTGGAAATTGTACGTGAAGAGCAACGGCGACTGAAAGATGGTGATAATAGACTTATCCCCATGCGACCTGATCATGGTCATCAGATGATTGATGATCTGAATAAGAAAACAAATCCCGGATACTCATGTATTGGTCGTCTTAAAGGGCTGGCTGAAGTGAGGGGATTGGAAATGGGTATAACCAAGGCATTTTTCTCAAATAACTGACCATTATCGTGTCTGGTTGAATAGAAGACAGGAGGCTATCGAGCCTCCTTTCTTCTATCCGGAAATCCTTGATTGCCAGCCAAAAGATTGCGCCCCGGATCAGCTCTTGTTAGCCTGTGCGGCTCTGATAGAGGAGTGAACAATGAGCAAGGTACTTGATGAGCTGCTGGCGTTGCTGGCGCTGGAAAAAATCGAGGAGGGCCTGTTTCGGGGCCAGAGCCAGGATCTCGGTCTGCGGGCCGTGTTTGGCGGACAGGTAATGGGGCAGGCCTTGTCAGCTGCCAAGCAGACGGTTGAGACCGGTCGTCAGGTTCACAGTTTTCACTCCTACTTCCTGCGTCCGGGGGATGTGACCCGTCCCATCGTCTATGACGTGGAGAATATCCGTGACGGCCAGACCGTCTCCACCCGCCGGGTCAAGGCGATTCAGGGCGGCAAGCCCATCTTCTATCTCAACGCCTCGTTTCAGGTGCCGGCCGATGGTTTCGAGCATCAGGCGCAGATGCCGACCGGCATCACCCCGCCGGAGGAGCTCAAGAGCGAGCTGGAGCTGGTGCGCCCCTATGAGAATCTGATCCCGGCCTCCCTGCGGGACAAGATCCTCTGCGAGCAGCCCATCGAGATGCGTCCGGTGACTCTGGTCGACCCTATTCGGCCGACGGTGCAGGATCCGGTGCGCCACGTCTGGTTCAAGGCCAACGGTCAGATGCCGGACGATCTGCGGGTGCACAAATACCTGCTGGCCTACGCCTCCGACTTCAACTTCCTGCTCACCTCGCTGCAGCCCCACGGGGTGTCGTACTGGGAGCCGGATATGCAGGTGGCCACCATCGACCACTCCATGTGGTTCCACCGGGATTTCCGCTTCGACGACTGGTTGCTCTACGTGGTAGACAGCCCGAGCGCCAGCAGCGGTCGCGGTCTGGTACGCGGTCAGTTCTTCACCCGTGATGGCATGCTGGTGGCGAGCACCATGCAGGAGGGGGTGATCCGCCGTCGCGGCAGTTAAGGCCTCAAAGCGGATAGCAAAACGGGGTGGCTTGGGCCACCCCGTTTTCGTTGCTGCGATGTGGGCGGGCGCTGCGGGATCAGCCGCCGCGCTGGTACTTGAAGCGCTTCTTGCGCCGGTAGGGATAGACATCCTCGAACACCCCCACCTTGATGTTGCTCTGCAGCATCTTCCAGTAGTTGGCGTCGAACATCTCCTTGTGCAGTTGTAGCATGATCTCGCGCACCTGCGGCTTTTGCAGCAGGAAGGTGGCGAACTCCTCCGGGAAGATGTCGTTGGGGGCTACCGAATACCAAGGCTCGGCGCTCCACTCATCCTCGGGGTAGCGCGGCGGCGGGATCTGGCGGAAGTTGCACTCCGTCATGTAGCAGATCTCGTCGTAGTCGTAGAAGACCACCCGGCCGTGACGGGTGACGCCAAAGTTCTTGAACAGCATGTCCCCCGGGAAGATGTTGGCCGCCGCCAGCTGCTTGATGGCGTTGCCGTACTCCTCCAGCGCGAGGCGGGTCTGCTGCTCGTCCGCCTTGTCCAGATAGAGGTTGAGCGGGATCATCTTGCGCTCGGTATAGAGGTGCTTGATCACCAGCTTGTCGTCGCTGATGGTGAGTGCCGAGGGCGCCACCGTCTTGAGTTCGGCAAGGAGCTCCGGCGAGATGCGATCCAGCGGAAACTCGAAGTTGGTGAACTCCTGGGTATCGGCCATCCGGCCAACCCGGTCGTGCTGTTTTACCAGCCGGTATTTTGCCTTCACCTGCTCGTGGCTCACATCCTTCGGGGGAGTGAACTCGTCTTTTATCACCTTGAACACCACATCGTAGGAGGGAAGGGTAAACACGCTCATCACCATCCCCTTGATGCCCGGCGCGATGATGAACTGATCCCGACTCTGGGCCAGATGGTGGCGGTAGTGGCGATAGAGCTCGGTCTTGCCGTGCTTCTGGCAGCCGATGGCGTTGTAGATCTCGTAATCGGGCTTGTGGGGCATGATCTGGCGCAGAAAGGCGACAAACAGCGCCGGTTCGCGGGCATAGACCATAAAGTAGGCGCGGGCGAAGCCAAACACGATGGAGGCTAGATCCGGCTCGAAGATGACGGTGTCCACATAGATGCTGTGGCCGGTGCTGAGCAGGGGCAGGATAAAGGGGAACACCTGATCCCGGGCCCGGATCAGCCCCACCAGATAGGCACCCTTGTTGCGGTAGAACACCTCTTTCAATAGCTCGATGGCAAACGGCTCGTCATGGAGTATTTGTGGGCCGTTCTCCGCAAGATGGCGGTGGATGTCGACAATATCCCGCTGCTTGTCCTCGTAGGGGAGGGTGAAGCTGTAATCCCCCAAAAGCTGGCTCAAGGTCTGCGGCAGGTGGGCGAGATCGGTGCGATAGATGCGCAGCAGGGAGCTTAAATCTGGTTTTTCGCCACGGCTGACAAAGGGGTGGATATAGAGGTTCTCGTCGCGGATATTGCGATGGCGAAAGATCCGGCGATAGACGGAGTTGAAGAAGGACTCCGCCACCTCGAAGTTGTCACAACGGGGCAGCAGATCGCTGAAGGCGCTCTTGACCCGTTTGAGCAGCTCCTGGGTGGCGTGGTGCTCCCCCATCATCTGGCGGATGGAGCTGGCGGTGGCCCCCACATGGTGGTCATAGAGGCGAATACGCTCGCGCCCGGCGAGCTGCACCCCCAGCCAGTCACTGTTCTCGAAGCGGCTCTTGCTGCCCTGGGTTATCTCGAGAAACCGGCTGTAAAACGACTCGAAGCGTTGCAAGATAGTCTCGGCGACGGCCTGTTCCAATGGCTGCTGCATCTCTCTCTCTTCCTTGTGATCTGTCGGGCCGATAGCGCGAAGGATTGGGTGTAATTTGTTCACACGTCTGGCCACTATCGCAACATTCAAACGTCTGTTCAAGTGGCAATTTTCGCGGATAAACGGTAGATTGCGCCCCTGTTTTGGTGATGGTTTAGCGACTGTTTGCTGTCTGTTTGAGAGGCCGTCCGGCCTGTGAGGAAACCCGATGAAGCTCTATTTTGTCCTGGTGGCACCTGCCCGACCTGCGAATGTGGGGGCGGCTGCCCGCGCCATGAAAACCATGGGATTCGATGCCATGCGACTGGTGGCGAGCCGGGTACACGAAGAGGAGGAGGCGAGCTGGGTGGCTCACGGCGCCCAGGAGATCCTGACTCAGGCCGAAGCGTTCGATACCCTGCCCGAGGCGCTGGCGGACATGGATCTGGTGATCGCCACCACTGCCCGTGAGCGCGGCCGCTACCAGCACTACCTCACCCCGGGGGAGATCCGCGAGCAGATCCGCAGCAAGCCTTCACTCAACAAGGTGGCCATCGTCTTTGGCTGCGAGGAGTCGGGGCTCTCCAACGAGCAGCTGGCCGAGGTCGATCTCATCAGCTATCTGCCCCTCAAGGTGAGCTACCCCTCCCTCAATCTGGGGCAGGCGATCATGCTCTACGCCTACGAGATGAGTCAGTTGATGGATGAGCTGAACGCCGACGGCGCCGCTGCGGTAGCAGAAAATTTTGATAACGCCGGGCAGGTTCGGGTGCTGAAAAGCAAAACAGCAGAATTGCTGGGTGAACTCGGAGTTTCGCAGGATGAAAAACTGCATCAATGGGTGATGGACCGGGTGCCCATGCTGCCGCAACGGGATTTGAACATGCTCCACCTGCTCTGCAAGGACCTTGCCCGCAAACTTGGTAAAGAGGTTTAAGTTGACAGCCCATCGCCCGCCGCGGTATTGCTAAAAGCCAGCTTCGTCAACGAGTGTTCGTCATGCAGTTATTCACCAACGTCATCACCACCACCATTATTACCGGTACCACCACAGGTGGCACTGGGGCCGGTTGATGCGCTGACGAACAAGCACAGAAATCAGAAAAGGCCCGTACCCACCCAGTACGGGCCTTTTTGTTGGATTGGTTTTTAGATTGAATTTCATAGATTTACAGGGAGAGAAAGCGATGAGAGTGTTGAAATTTGGCGGGTCTTCACTGGCCGATGCAGAGCGTTTTTTACGGGTGGCCGATATCGCGGTCAACACCCACGGCCAATCTCAGGTAGCCCTGGTGCTCTCGGCACCTGCCAAGGTGACCAATCATCTGGTGGCGCTGGTGGAACAGACCAGCCGTGGCATGGATGCCAGTTCCACCCTGTTTGAAGTGAATGGCATCTTCTCCCGCCTGCTGGCCGGGTTGAAGGCGGCCTATCCGGCGCTCGATGACAAGGCGCTGCTGGCACGTCTCACCGCCGAGCTGGATCAGGTGGAGCGCCTGATGCAGGGCATCCGTCTGCTGGGCCTCTGCCCGGACAACGTGCAGGCGCGCATCCTGAGCCGTGGCGAGAACCTCTCCATCGCCTTTATGCATGAACTGCTGCGGGTGCGCGGTCTGGATCTGGAGCTGATCGTACCGGAAGAGCTGCTGGTGACCGATGGCGGCTATCTGGAAGCCCACGTCGATATTGAAGCGTCCCGCCTGCGCTTTGCCGCCAAGGGGCTGCGTAGCGATTGCCTCTACCTGATGCCGGGCTTTACCGGTGGCAGCGACAAGGGCGAGACCGTGCTGCTGGGTCGCAACGGCTCCGACTACTCCGCCGCCGTCCTGGCTGCCTGCGTCGATGCCGAGTGCTGCGAGATCTGGACTGATGTCGAAGGCTGTTACAGCTGCGACCCCCGTCTGGTGCCGGATGCCTACCTGCTGAAAACCCTCTCCTACAAGGAGGCGATGGAGCTCTCCTACTTTGGCGCCAAGGTGCTGCACCCGAAAACCATCGCGCCGGTGGCCCAGTTCCATATTCCCTGCCTCATCAAGAACAGCTTCAACCCGCAAGGGCCGGGCACCCTGATCGGCCCCGAGAGCGGCGACGATGACCTGAAAGTGAAGGCCATCTCGGATCTCTCCGGCATGTGCATGTTCAACGTCTCCGGCCCCGGCATGAAGGGGATGGTCGGCATGGCCGGTCGCATCTTCTCCGCCGTCTCCCGCGCCGGGGTCAGTATCGTGCTGATCACCCAGTCATCTTCCGAGTACAGCGTCAGCTTCTGTATCCACAGCTACGACAGCGACAAGACCCGCAAGGTGCTGGAGCGCGAGTTCGAGCTCGAATTCAAAAACCAGCTGCTGGAGCCGCTGGATATCATCAGCGATCTGGCGATCATCTCCCTCATCGGTGACGGCATGCGCACCAGCAAGGGGATGGCGGCCCGCTTCTTCACCTCGCTGGCGCAAGCCTCCATCAACATCGTCGCCATTGCGCAGGGCTCGAGCGAGCGCTCCATCTCGGCGGTGGTGCGGGATCGCAAGGTGGCGGAAGCCATCAAGGCGTGCCACCAGAACTTCTTTGGCAGCCAGCAGTTTATCGATCTCTTTGTGGTCGGTGTCGGTGGCGTCGGTGCCGCGCTGGTGGATCAGATTGCCCGCCAGCAGCCGGTACTGGCCGAGCAGGGCACTGGCCTTCGCGTGGTCGGCATCGCCAACAGCCGCCAGATGGCGGTCAACAAGGATGGCCTGAACCTCGCCAACTGGCGTGAACAGCTGGTGGAAGCCCGCGACAGCTTCTCGCTGGAAGGGGTGAAAAAGCTGGTGGAAGATAGCCACATCATCAACCCGGTGATCGTCGACTGCACCTCCTCCGAGGCGGTGGCCGTCCAGTATGCCGACTTCCTCGCCGCCGGTTTCCACGTGGTCACCCCGAACAAGAAGGCCAACACCGGCTCGCTCGATTACTACAAGGCGCTGCGCCGCACTGCCCGCCAGACTCGCCGCAAGTTCCTGTACGAGACCAACGTGGGCGCCGGTTTGCCGGTTATCGAGAACCTGCAGAACCTCATCAAGGCCGGTGACAAGCTGCGCGCCTTCGATGGCATTCTGTCGGGGTCGCTCTCCTTTATTTTCGGCAAGCTGGACGAGGGGATGGCCTTCTCCGAGGCGACCAAAATCGCCCGTGGCAACGGCTTTACCGAGCCGGATCCCCGCGACGATCTCAACGGCATGGATGTGGCGCGCAAGCTGCTCATCCTGGCTCGCGAGGCTGGTATGGCGCTTGAGCTCTCCGATGTCGAGGTGGAGCAGGCGCTGCCGCCCGGCTTTGACGCCAGCGGCGATGTGGAAGCCTTTATGGCCCGCCTGCCCGAAGCCGACGGCTGGTTCCGCGATCAGTTCGCCGCGGCCCAGCGTGAAGGCAAGGTGCTGCGCTATGTGGGCTCCATCGAGGGTGGCAAGTGCAAGGTCGCCATCAAGGCGGTCGGTGGCGACGAGCCGCTGTTCAAAGTGAAAGACGGGGAGAACGCGCTCGCCTTCTTCTCCACCTACTACCAGCCGATCCCGCTGGTGCTGCGCGGCTATGGCGCCGGTACCGAAGTGACTGCGGCGGGCGTCTTTGCCGACGTGCTGCGCACCCAGAACTGGAAGCAGGAGTTGTAAGCATGAGTTCAGACATGTACCCCTCTTATATGACGGACGGCGCCATGGGTAATGACAGAAGTGTGGTCGCCTACGCGCCCGCCTCCAGCGCCAACCTGAGCGTGGGATTCGATGTACTGGGGGCGGCACTCGCCCCCGTGGATGGCTCTCTGCTCGGCGATCGGGTGCTGGTAAAAGGGGCTGATGTGCCGTTCGCCCTCTCCGCCGTGGGCCGCTACGCCCACAAGCTGCCGGACGATCCGAAAAAGAATATTCTCCATGACTGCTGGGTTGCCTATGGCGAGGCGCTGGAGAAGCGGGGCCTTAAACTCAAGCCGCTCGAAATGGTGCTGGAGAAGAACTTGCCGGTGGGCTCGGGTCTGGGTTCCAGCGCCTGCAGCGTGGTGGCGGCACTGGAAGGGCTCAACGCCTTTCACGGCGCGCCGCTTGATGAGCACGACATGCTGCTGCTGATGGGTGAGATGGAAGGCAAGATCTCCGGCTCCGTTCACTACGACAACGTGGCGCCCTGTTATCTCGGCGGCATGCAGCTGGTGCTGGAAGAGCACGGCGTCATCAGTCAGGGTATTCCGGTGTTCGATCAGTGGTACTGGGTGGTCTGCTACCCGGGTACTGTGGTCTCCACCGCTGCCGCCCGCGCCATTCTGCCTGCTCAATATCGCCGTCAGGATTGCCTCACCTATGGTCGTCGCCTGGCTGCCTTTGTCCACGCCAGCTACACCGGGCAGGAGGGGCTGGCGGCGAGCGTCTTGAAAGACGTGATTGCCGAGCCCTACCGCGCGGCGCTGATCGAAGGCTTTTCCGAGGTGCGGGCGCAGGCGGCCCAGAACGGGGCGCTGGCCACCGGCATCTCCGGCTCCGGCCCCACCGTGTTTGTGGTGATGAAGGAGCTGGCGCAGGCCGAGCGAATGAAGGATTGGATGGAAGCACATTTCGTGCAGAACGAAGATGGATTTGCCCGGGTCTGCAAACTGGACATGGCCGGGGCACGGGTAACAGGAAGCGAGCTATGAATCTCTACAACATCAAGGACAACAGCGAACAGGTGAGCTTCGCGCAGGCGGTGCGTCAGGGCTTGGGTCGCGAACAGGGGCTCTTCTTCCCCGAACAACTCGAACCGCTCGCCGATGTGGATGCCCTGCTCGATCTACCGCTGGTCGAACGCTCTGCCCGCATCCTGAGCCACCTGCTGGGGGACGAAGTGCCCGCCGCCAAGGTGAGCGAGCTTGTCAATGCCGCCTTCACCTTCCCGGCGCCGCTGGTGAAACTCAAGGATGGCACCTATGCCCTTGAGCTGTTCCACGGCCCGACTCTGGCATTCAAGGACTTCGGCGGTCGCTTTATGGCCCAGTGCCTTGCGGCCTTCCGCACCAACGACAAGATCACTATCCTCACCGCCACCTCCGGCGACACCGGCGCCGCCGTGGCCCACGCCTTCTACGGGCTGGAGGGGATCGAGGTGGTGATCCTCTATCCCAAGGGCAAGATCAGCCCCTTGCAGGAGAAGCTCTTCTGCACCCTCGGCGGCAATATCCGCACCATCGCCATCGATGGCGACTTCGATGCCTGTCAGGCGCTGGTAAAACAGGCCTTTGACGACGAGGCGCTGAAAAAGGCCATTGGCCTCAACTCCGCCAACTCCATCAATATCAGCCGTCTGCTGGCGCAGGTTTGCTACTACTTCGAGGCGGTGGCCCAGCTGCCCAAAGCCTCCCGCGCCAAGGCGGTGATCAGCGTGCCGTCCGGCAACTTTGGCAACCTCACCGCGGGCTTGATTGCCAAGGCGTTGGGGCTGCCGGTGAAGCGCTTTATCGCCGCCACCAACGCCAACGATACCGTGCCGCGCTACCTGAAAAGCTGTCAGTGGGAGCCGCACCAGACAGTGGCAACCCTGTCGAATGCCATGGATGTCAGCCGCCCCAACAACTGGCCGCGGGTAGAAGAGCTCTGCCGCCGTAAGGGCTGGGCGTTGGAGACTCTGGGGTCAGGCATGCGTGACGACGCCCAGACTCGCGCTGCCCTTAAACGGCTGCACCAGCTGGATTACCTCTGTGAACCCCACGGCGCCATTGCCTGGGATCTGCTGGGGGAACAGCTGGCTGAGGACGAGGTAGGGGTGTTCCTGTGCACCGCCCATCCCGCCAAGTTCAAGGAGTCGGTGGACGAGATCCTCAATCTCGATGTACCGCTGCCCGGCCCGCTGGCCAAACACGCCGAGCTGCCGCTGCTCTCCGTTAATTTGCCTGCGGAGTTTGCCCGGTTAAGAGCCTTTCTGCTTGGTTAAGTTGAATGTCAATCCCCCGACCTCGGGGGATTTTTCTATCCGTTACAGGGCAAGCCGCCCCATATAAGGAGTGAAGATGAGCCAGTATCCCCTGCGTGCTCTTGCGAAGCTCCTATCTCCCAGCGCGACTTCGACGCCCTAGTGACCTTTTGTGTCAAGGTAACAGCAACTTGGTATGAACCAGTGGAGCTGATGTAGACAGACCTGGATAACTAGCGGCCACATCAGGGCAGGATGATGGAAGGACAGACCCCCTACCGCATGTTCAATAAGGGTCTGAAAATGATACCGAAGGAATTGCGCACTAAAGTAGCGTAAACAAAACACCGGTTTGAGGCCGGTGTAATGTGATAACTAGAACTGTACAACCAGTGATACTTCTCAGTACAACACAATGTGTATTAATTTGTTCACATTATTTGATGCAGTGCCTCTTAGAGCTCTAACCCTAAATTATTTTTTATATCCATTTGTAACAAGATGTCTCTTAGTACTTTAGAACGAGCCTTTTTTAGAATAGCCTTTTTTTCTTTTGCCACTCCGATTCCTAATATAAAGTCATCAAGCATCTCTGCTCGGTCACTATTTATTAGGTGTTTATACTTCATAAAATATTGAATCAAGCTGTTTATATCGCTCTGATGCAGCTGATATCTTGCTTGTAGTTCAAAATCAACAGCACTTTTATCATGTGGTTTTATTGCGTTCTTTGTTATGCGTAAATCATGAGTGGATTGATATTGAAAAGATTTCAGGTCTACTTCAAATTTATATAAGTCATCGAATGATTCATGATATGGATGAGTATGTGTCTCTATCGTAAAGTCTTTCTCTTTTTTTATTGTTGCATTGCAATCATGACAGCTTGGGATGAGGTTGTATAAAGATAAAGCGAGGAATGGGTACATCGATTTTGGATAAAAATGGTCTAGTTCAAATAACATTAAACTACTACCATTAACTCTGACCTCCTTTTTTATAATGCCTATTTTATTATTGTTGCAGTATGGGCATATAGCTTCTTCAAACCCCATGTCTATATAAAGATTTCGACAAAAGGCAGAGCTCCTATACTGTGTATACTTAAATATGTCGGTTAACAAAAGTTTCCCAAAATTAGTTTGTTGAATGTCCGCTCCATTATATTTAAATAGATCTTCACTCTTTAGTATTGTGTATGTTTCATTGATGATTTTGGTGAATTCATCAGGTTTGCTAACAATAATCCTCTTGACATTTTGTGATAAATATTCAAGGTAATTGATTTGTCTTTTTAAAGTAAAGCCGTCATTATCAGCATATTCTTTTAAATATGCAGATGTTTTTGTTTTCAGCAATGTTTTTTCACAGCGTATTATTAATGCTGTATCAGCAAGTTTTTTATCAATGCGAGTTTTTTTGTTGAGATATTCCCACAGTAATTCTGATTTATTGCTAAGATAGATGTCAGGATCCATGGAACTGATAATACCATCTAGTCTAACCATTTTTTATAAGTCTCTTTAAGTGAAAGCTTATTATTTCTTCTCCGATGATGCCAATATAATCCTTTATCTTTTTTTGCTCGGTTTCAGAAAGAGTTTTTTCACTACTCTGACGATATAATGAAAGTATGGAGTCAATTTTGTTTGATGCAAATTGGCTACATACTCGGTTACCTAAAAAGAAGCCATGAGAATATAGATCATAAAGGTTCGCGCCAAAAGTAAGTGTATCGAAACCTGCTTTTGCTTGATCATTATCAAGTACAACAAGACATTGATTAGGAAGATCGGACAATAAAAATGGAGAGTGGGAGCTGATCACAAGCTGTATTTTCCCACTAGATAGGTTTGGGAGAACATTATTTAATTTTTCGAAAAACTGAATCTGCCATTCAGGGTGCAAATATAAGTCTCCCTCATCAATGCAGATAATTGATGCATTTCTAGAGCGGAATAATGAATTGTAAATAGATGAAAAAATATTTATATATGCTTTTTGTCCAGAGCTTATTCCAAGCCAAGTGCATTCAAAATGTTGTTTTTCATTAAGGACTTCAAATATCCATTGCAATACGGAATGTGATTTTTTATTAAAGCTAATAGTGAAGCATAGTTTGTTCTTGTGATTTGTTTTTAGTGCTTCAATATCACAATCCTGTATAAGATTTTTAATGGTAGATAAATTTTCTAGTGAGTTAATTTCTATACCAATGTCATTGGTTTTTAATTGGGTGAATTTTTTTGCAATGTGTTCATTTTTCTTTATTAATAGAATGTACTCCGAACAAATTTTATCCATTAAGTAATCTATATTTTCATCACTTATCGATGAGCTAATAATTCTTTTTTTAATATCAACCCAAAAAGTATCATTTTTTTCTTCTTCGAGGCCAATTGCTGAAACATAAGAGGAAAGCTTTTGAATTAACAAAAGGTTAATGATGGTTATAACCTGCCTAGTAGGTGTATAACTGGCAGCCATCTTCAAAAATTTATTTATTTGTTCGTGTGTAAATGGGCTTGCTTTTTGTTCCAGATCTTTTTTTGATGTTAAAATATCACTAACAATTAAGTTCAACGATACGAATTTTGGTCTTGCTATCTCTAGATAATTAAATTTCTCTGAATTAATAAAAACCAAATGCTCCTTGATGGAGTTCTGTCTTCGTCCTTGTTTATTTGAAGAGATATTTACGACATCTTTGTGGAAAGTATATTCTCGTCCGTCAGATACATTGGAGAAAAATATCGGCTTTATGCCATTTATTTGTTTCGAATATTCAACCTGTGTAGCCTCAAAGCTTGTTGTAGGTGCCCAAGGAACTGTACGCCCCCTATTGTTTGAATAACAGGTAAAATAGTCTTTTTCTTGCGTAATAACAATAAATGGAGTTTTTAATCTGCTTAATCCTCCCTTTAGAATCATACAAATTAGTTCAAGACAGTTAGTTTTCCCTGAGCCATTTTTTCCAATTATCCCAGTTACATTTGTTATATCTGAATGGAAAAAATCTCTTGGTAGTGAGGGCTTTTCCACTCTACTTATATGGTGTTTTTCTGAGTCATATGAATAAGTAAAATCATTTGATAAGTTAAGTCCAAAGTTACGGAAGTTTCTGAACTCTTCTACCCAGATATAGCAAATTTTCATACTGTCACCAGTCTCTTAATGTGAGTTTTTATAATGTTGAGCTTGGTCATTATTGGCATTTATATATATCAATACACCGAAAATGTGGGGCGCCCACCTTTTTGGGAGGAGTGTAACGTAACCAAAACGCACGCTACCGCCCGTGGATTACAGCTTCCAAAATGCTCCATTAACCAGCGGGGGCAGCAGCCCATCGCGGATGAATAGGCACCGGATGGCTATGTTAAGCCAATCGAATCTGGCCGTACCAGTCAAAAAATGACGTAAGTGTCAGTAATGACTGATTTTTTGCGCTGGCTCAATAAAAGGGTGTGGCCGGAGGCAGGATTCCCATGGCCCTTGATTTTATTGGGGTTGGCGGGCGTGGCGGGAAATTGGGCGGCAGGCTTGCTGTTGGAGAAGGCTTTGCGGGGACAACCCCGCTCCGGCAATCGGCGCTATAGTGCGGGCGATGGTTGCCCTGTGCTCCGCTCCCAAGCTGGCGAGGCGAGGGATCTGCGGCAACAATCAGCTGTTGCCATCACAGCCATTTGCAACACATCGTCATGCAAATATGACCATGCAAACACATCACCAGATAGAGAGGAGATCATCCATGAAGCGTACCATCCTGTTCGGCCTGCTCTGCGGCAGCGTGCTGCTGGCCAACCCGGTCTTTGCCAACGACGCTGCCCAGTTGCAGTGCGAGGCGCAGGCCGCGGCCAAAAAGCTTAACGGCGCCGCCAAGACCAGCTTTGTCGGCAAGTGCGTGAAAGATGCCGCTGGCGCCGCAACTGGCGAGTGCGAGAAGGCGGCCGCCGACAAGAAGCTGGCCGGAGCGGCCAAGAACAGCTTTATCCAGAAGTGCGTGAAGACGGGCGCGGCGGTGGATCCGGCGGCCAAGTGCGAGAAGGCGGCGGCCGACAAGAAGCTGGCTGGCGCGGCCAAGAACAGCTTTGTCCAGAAGTGCGTGAAGGATAGCGCCGCCAAGTAAGGCATTTTCTCATCCGGTGTGTTTGCGGGGGGCCATCAGGCCCCCCGCGCTTTTTATGCGTAGTGAACGCCGTGAAGCCCAAGCGTTGTCGGGAACATTAAACTCGGTTGCTGATCTTCTATGACCGGGCTCCCTATCTGGTTTTGGACATATTATCTCCCGCTTGCTGGGCTTTGCCTTGTTCAGCGTCAACCCATGAATGGTATCCATCACGGTTCACCGCCCACGCGATCGCCGATGGATTACCACTTCCGATTTGAGCCATTAACCCGCGAGGGGGCCACCCATCACTGATAAATAGGCATCGGATGGCTGGCGATAAGCCCCTCTTCAGCGGGAAGAGGGGCCGCAATAGTGCTCCCTGGCGGGCCGAGTTAGCCGAGGCTGGCCCAGGCCAACCGCAGTTTCAGTCCCGGGCCCGAGCTCCAGCCAGTGGTGGAGCTCACCACTTTACCCTGCTTGATGATGAGGAAGCTGGGGGTGACGCTCACCTGCCAGCGGGCGGCAAGGTTGCCATGCTCATCATTGTGGGTCGGGAAGGTCAACCCCTTCCTGGCCATCCCCTGCTGCAACCTGGCTTGGTCGCCGGAGCGCAGCGCCACTGTCAGCACGTTTTCGCCGTCTCGCCATAGCTGCTCCACTGTCGGTGTGGTAACACGGCAGACTGCGCACCAGCTGGCCCAGTAATAGATCAGCAGTGGTCTGTCCCGACTCATTGTCTGCAGGTCGGCCAGAGTGCCATCTTGCAGCAGCAGTTGAGGCAGCGGGCTTCCCTCTTGCAGCGCCGGACTGCGCCAGAGGTCCAGCGCCGTCGAAATAATCACCGCCAACAGCAGCAGCCAGAGGGCCTCCTTGCTCCAGCGGCGCAGACGGAGGATCCGGGATGATGTTGCTGTCATGATTGCCCCTTGATGACCAGTGCGTTTTTGACGTTGCGCCCGAGCGCTACATGAGGGAGATCAGCCGATTGCCGATAATTTCCCCCTTGCGCTGCGGGTATGCCCCGCTCTCCCGGCAGGGTCTGTATGAGCAGGATATATCTCATCTTGTTTCTCCTTGAACAGGGGCGTTCGCAGCGTGCTCCAGAGTGGCCAGCAGAGTTGCACGATCCAGCAGGGGAGAGAGGATCTCGCCACCCGGTAGCCCGGGGCCATAGATTTGGTTGAAAGGAATGGCCACACCGCCGCGTTGGCGCAAGAAGCCGGCGATGCTGTCGGAGGGGCGGCTCCAATCCCCGCGCAAGGCCACCACATCGGGGGCACTCAGGGCTCGTTGCACATCATCGCGCAGCAGCACGTTGAATTTGTTGGCTTTGCAGGTGATGCACCAGTCGGCGGTCACATCGACGAAGACCCGCTTGTGTTGTGCCAGGGCGTCCTGGATGGCCTGCTCCGAGAGAGGCTGCCAGTGGACGGTATCCTGTTGTGGTTTGCCCTCCATGGTGAAGGCGCCGCCGAGCAGCAGGGCGGCGACCAGCAAGCAGCCCAGCGCCAGCCCCAGGGTTACACCGCGAATACCGTGGCGCCATACGACCGCCAGCAGCAGGGCTGCCAGTATCAGTGCCATCAGGATCACCACCCCGTTATGGCCGATATGGTTGCCAAGCAGGCTGAGCAGCCAGAAGCTGGAGCCCAGCATCATCAGGCCGAGCAGGATGCGCAGGCGCCCCATCCAGCGTCCCGGTTTTGGCAGCCAGAGCGCGAGACGGGGCAGGGCGGCGATGAGCAGCCATGGCAGGCTCATGCCAATCCCCAGTGCGGTAAAGACAAGCCAGAGTTGACCGGATGGTGCCCCGAGCGCAAAGGCGACTGCGGTGCCAAGGAAAGGGGCGGAGCAGGGTGTTGCCAGCAGAGTGGCAAAGCAGCCCTGCAGAAAGTGACCGGCCATGCCGTTGCCACCCGCGGTTGCCAGGCGGGTGTTGATATTGCTCGATAACCTGATCTCGAACAGCCCCAGCAGGTTGGCACAGAACAGCAAGGTCACCACGACCATGAAGCCGATAAACCAGACGCTCTGGAACTGGATACCCCAGCCGACGGCCCCCTGGGTGGCGCGCAGCAGGGTGCTCATCAGTGCCAGCGCCCAAAAGGAGACCAGGATACCAGCGCTTGCCGCCAGGAACTGCAAGCGAACCGGGCGACGCTCACGGGTCTCCAGCTGCAGTACTGATCCCAGCTTGAGGGCCAGCACCGGCAACACACAGGGCATCAGGTTGAGAATAAGCCCCCCAAGCAGTGCAGCCCCCAAGGTCCAGCGCAGCGAGTGGCCACCAGCGGGTAGTGGCAGGGGATCACCTATGGTGACCTGGCTCTGCCAGGCTTCGTCACCGTTGACCAGTACCACGCCCAGTTGCTGATGACGGATATCCGGTGCATCCCCTTGCCAGCCATCGCTGACCGGAATGCGGGCAATCAGGGTATTGCCCTGCACCTCCAGGCTGGGCTCGCCAAACTCGACCCCCTCCAGCTGCTGGAGGAAAATCTGCGGAGCCCGCCACCCCTCTTGCTGCTTAGCGCTCAGCTGTAGCCGGTTTTGCTGGTAGCCGGCCTGGAGGTTGGCGCTCTTGGGCATGGCTTGTGGCAGCTTGCTCATCGCCTGTGCATAGGCAAGGTCGAATCCGTCCGGTGCCGTACCATCCAGAGCAAGGGCAAAAGGGTAGTCAGTCAGGATGCAGACGTTACTGCAGGTTGAAAGGCGTAATGTGCCGGTCAACGCCTTGCGGTTGCCATGGCCAAGGCTGATGGGAAAGGTGACGGCCTGCTGATAGCCCTGGGTCGACATGCCGCTGACCGCGAATCGCTCTGGCACTGGCCAGTGCCATTGTTGAGTGAGTTTGGGATCATCCCAGAGAATTTCAGGGGCAATTCCCCCTTCACCCGGGTTTTGCCAATAGGTTTTCCAGCCGGACTCGAGTGCCAGACTGAGCAGCACCCGGGGCTGTGCCGGATCCCGGCTATCTGCTTGCAGCCGGATTTGTGCGTGATCGTTGCGGGGGCTGGTGAGCCAGCCGGTATCGCTGGCCAATCCGATGGATTGCCACAGCAGGCTGCCCAGCAAGAGGGCAGTCTTGAAGATGTTTGACATGGTGTTGTCTCTTGAAAATGAAAGTCAGGGTTGTTTAAGCCGCGACTGACTCATTCTCGCCAGACACAAAGGGTGAGATGAAGCCGCCGTTCTGGCGGGGAGATATTTCTGGGTGGGGGGAGGGGGGGCGAGCAACGGGACAGTGGTGCCAGCAGGGCGATCAGGAATGCGATGGCAAAGAAGAGCTGTTCGGCGCATTGCACGCTGGCGGCACTGAGCCACTTGCCGTTGAGCTGGCAACTGCCGGGTTGCGGCGTTGCTGCGCGGCCATCCTCATCGACATCGACATCGACATCGATGGCGGAGGATGGGACGGTCAGCATATGGCAGCCAGCGGCTATCTCCAGCTGAGCCAGCCTGGTCAGCGGCTGGAGTGCACAATTGAGCAGCAGAATGCAGACCAGCAGCAGGAGTCTTGTCGCCACGCGTTGTCGCAAAATCATGTTGCTCCTGCCCTCTTGGAATGGGGCACATCCTATCGATCAATGACAGCCCGGGCAAGCCGGTCGGATGGAACCCTGTTTCTTGCAACCGGTGAGTTGCCACGCAGCCCTCGTAACTTGCCGAGAACCGAGCGTGCTGGCCAGATCAGTCTGCCAATGCTCCGGACAAGGGCAATCGCTCAGCTACCAACAGTCAGTGATGTTCCGCGCATGCAGTCAGTGTAAAGAGAACCCGTCGAGTACTGAATGGACATTGGGATATGGGGATCCATGCCGAGACGAGAGAAAGGCCAGGCTGAAGATGGTTCATTTGGCGCAAAATCATCTCTTTTGGTCGTCAAATATTGAAAGCGTTTTCAGAAATCCTTTTCAATTGTGATCCGCTTCAAAGCTTTTTAATACGTCAACCTCTAGCATTGGCCCCACGAATTAGGGGCTAGCGCTCCCGATTTTCCCGCTGTGGGAGGTAACCGGATGATCCGGCTATTTCCTTCGTTACTTTCGACGGTCATCATGGATGGCCGTTTTTTTTTGAGTTATTTCACGGTAAAGGGTCGAGCCGCTGGCGCTTTACCGTTAAAATTCCGCTTTTGCACTTGCCCGTGAGTCTTGATGTCTGCGTCCACCCTCTCTTCGGATAGTTATGCCCTGCTCGCCACCCTGCAATTGCAGCGCGTTGCCAGTACCCGTTTGCTGCAAGAACAACTGGCGATAGGCCATGCCCTGATCGATAAACTGACCCGACTGCAGGATGCGGGGCTAGTCAGATTGCGCGGGGAGCAGCAGTGGAGCCTGACCGCCGAGGGGACGCTGGCGCTGATCCTGGGGGTGCGTGCCGGTCTCTGCCCGGCGCCGGACTGGAGCCGGGTGCCCTCATTGACCGGGCAGGATCTCACCCATGCGGTGGTGCGCGAGCTCTGCCGCGGCAAAGCGGGGGAGATACCGACCTATTTCTCGGCCAGCGATCTGCTGACCCTGCTCGATACCCCGGACGCTCACCAGTTGCTGGCGGGCTCCAGCCCTGCCTGGCAGCAAATGTTGCTGGAGCACTTCTCGCTGCAACTCTTGCTCGATGCCCCCTATGAAGAGCGCTGGCCGCTGGCCAATGCGCTGGTGCGCTGCGCCCCCGAGGTGCAGGCCCGGGCCAAAGCGTTCGAGGCGGAGTGGCGCTGGCTCTGCGGGGATGGCGAGAGCACATCGCCAACCGGCGAGGACAAAGATGCCGCCCCCGGCTGGCCAGCCCTGCAGGCGCTGGCCCAGCAGAGCCAGAACGGCCCGCTTGGCGAGCGACTGCTCACCGCGCTGGGCCAGTGGCAGGCAACCGATGAGGGTGAGGCGGGCCAGTGGCCCCGTTCATTCAGCGCCCTGCTCTGGCTTGGCTGGTTGCAGCAGGCCGATCCCGTCATCGCCAGCGAACAGCGCAAGAAGTGGCAGCGCAGTCTGACTGGCCAGTTCCCCCTGCTTGCCGACCTGCTCAGCCAGTGGGCGGGTGATCGCCACGGTCAGGCGGTCGGCTTGTTTGATACCTTGCAACTGCCGGTGGAGGAGCTGCACTGGGGCTACCTCTGGCTCGATCTCTGCGCGCTGGCCCGTCACGGCGCCCAGAGTCCGCAGGTGGCCATGCTGCATAAGTGGGATCTCTCCCATCTGCTCGATGCCGAGCCCCATCATCGCCTGATGGCGTTTTGTCAGGATCTGCTGCGCATCTTGTTGGGCGAGGCGGCCAAAGGGGCGCCCTTGTGCCAACTGCGCGGCAGTGAGGAGAGTGCGCAAGAGGGCTGTGACGAGCAGGATGATGACGGGGACGAGGATAAAACCGCGGCCTCTGCCAGCTGGCTCAACTGGTTGCAGGGGCTGGGCCGCGCCAGTGGCGTACGCAAGCCGCAGGAGCGGTTGGTGTGGCTGCTTCATGCCGATGGCCCCGAGCTGGAGTGCAAGATCCAGAAACTGAGCACCAAGGGGGAGTGGACCGCCGGTCGCCGGGTCGATCCGGCCCTGCTCTCCACCCAGTATGCCGCCATGCTCGACGAGCATGACTGGGCACTGGTTCGCACCCTGCCACGGGTGATGGGACGACTGCCGCGGGATGTCTGGGCGCCGCTGGCCGATCACCCCCGCTTGTTCAACGCCAAGGGGCAGAAGCTGCAACTGGCCATCAGCGCCCCCCTGCTGCAGGTGGTGGCCACCGAGCAGGGGATGAGCGCGAAGCTCTGCCCCGATGCGGCCGCCCGCGGGGCCCATATCATGCCGCTGGCGCAGGATCTGTGGCAGCTGATCCTCACCCCGCAGCCGCTGCTCGACCGCTTGCCAGCGCTCGAATCCATCCCGCTGCTGCCTGCCGAGGGGCTGGCCGAGTTGCAACGCACCCTGGACGCCATTCCCGAGCTGCCCTGGCACAGTCAGGTTGCGGGGCTTAGCGGTAACGCCGAACTGGCTCCCTGGCCGGGCATTCCTTCGGTGCAACTGGATTGGCAGGATGGTCAGCTGTCGGTCAAGCTGGTGACCCGCTTTGAGGATCTGCCGCCCCAGCCCCTTGGCAAGGGGGAGGCGATCGTACGGCAGGGGATCAAGGCGTATCACTACTGGCAGCGCGACCTTGCGGCCGAGAAGGGGCAGGCCCAGTTGCTGCGCAATCAATTGCCTATCGGCCTGCCCGGCAGCGAGTGGCTGCTGCAGGGGGAACAGGCGCTGGCGCTGGTCAATGCCCTGCCCGAGCTGGTGGATGCCGGCGTGGTCATTCACTGGCATCAGGACAGCGCTCGCCTCAAGAGCCTTGATGAAGCGGCTCTGAGCCTGCGCATCGAGCGGCGGCAGGACTGGTTCCAGGTCGAAGGGGCGCTGGCCCTCGATGAGCACCAGATCCTCGACCTGCGCCTTATTCTGCGCCAGATGACCCCAGGCCAGCGCACCGTTCAGCTCGATGAGAAGACCAGCCTGATGCTGAGCGACAAGCTGGTGGAGCGGCTCACCATGCTGGGGGCCATGCTCGATGAAGAGCAGCGCATCAACAACAAGCTGGCCTATCCCCTGACTCGTCTGCTCTCGGTCATTACCACCGAAGGGGATGCAGCGTGGCAATCCCTTCAGCAGGAGTGGCAGCAGGAGGTCGATTGCCCTGATGAGTTGCTCACCTCCCTGCGGGACTATCAGAAAGAGGGGGTGCGCTGGATGGCGACCCTGGCCCATCACGGTTTTGGTGCCTGTCTGGCCGATGACATGGGTCTGGGCAAGACGCTGCAGGCGCTTATTGTGCTGCGGATGCGCCAACACCTTGGCCCTGCGCTGGTGGTGGTGCCCAAGTCAGTGGTCACCAACTGGCAGGAGGAGGTGACCCGTTTCGCCCCCGAACTGGATGTGGTGGTGTTCGAGAATCCGGCCGAGCGGGAGGGGATCATTCGCGAGGCCAAGGCCGGTCAGGTGATCCTCATCAACTACGGCATGCTTGGCAGCCTGGCGGAGGCACTCAAGTCCCGCCGCTGGTCCAGCATGGTGCTCGATGAGGCGCAGCAGATCAAAAACGCCGGCACCCAGCGCGCCAAGCTGTTGTTCCAGCTCGACGGCGATTTTCGCCTCGCCCTCTCCGGCACCCCCATCGAAAACCATCTGGGAGAGTTGTGGAGCCTCTTTACCTTTATCAACCCGGGGCTGCTCGGCAGCCTTGGCGAGTTCAAGCGTCGCTTTGGCAAGGCGGTCAAGGATCCCCAGCACATGGCGCTGCTGCGGGCGGTGATCAGCCCCTTTATCCTGCGCCGTCTCAAGCAGCAGGTGCTGACCGAGCTGCCGGACAAGACCGAGATCATTCACCACATCAGCCTCTCCCCCGAAGAGCGCCAGCTCTACGAGGCGACCCGGCGGGAAGTGGTGCAGCAGGTGCAAAGCGCCGATGGCCGCGCCCTGATGCATGTGCTGAGTGGCCTGACCCGGCTGCGCCGCCTCTGCTGCTCACCGGAGCTGGTGATGCCCGAGTGGTCGCAGACCAGCAGCAAGCTTGATGAGGCGATGGCCCTGCTGGAAGAGGCGATCGACGGCGGTCATCGGGTGCTGGTGTTCAGCCAGTTTGTCGATCTGCTGAGCCTGTTGCGTGCCCGCATCGAGCAAAAGTCCTGGGACTACTGCTATCTGGATGGGGGCTGCTCTGCCAAGTCCCGTCAGGACTCCATCCTGCGTTTCCGTCACGAGGAGGTGCCGCTGTTCCTCATCAGCCTCAAGGCAGGGGGGACCGGCCTCAACCTCACCCAGGCCGATACCGTGCTGCACCTCGATCCCTGGTGGAACCCGGCTGTGGAAGATCAGGCGAGCGATCGGGCTCACCGGATGGGGCAGACCCAGCCGGTGACCGTGTACCGGCTGGTGTGCGAGCAGACGGTGGAGGAGAAGATTGTCGCCCTGCACGACGAGAAGCGGGCGTTGGCCGATGGGTTGCTGAGCGGCCAGTCCGAGGTGCGCGGGCTGGATGTGGAGAGCCTGCGGGCCCTGCTGATGGGCTGATTGGCGACGCCGCCTTACATACCGTCTATCGATACAGAAAAGGGAGAACATCCAGAGATGTTCTCCCTTTTCTTATTTGGGATGCAGATGCGGGATTCGTCGTTTATCGCGGCAAGGCGGCGCAGTTATCCCTGAACCAGCTATCCCTGATCCAGTCACCCCTGATAGAGATAGAGGTGCAGCCGCTCGATGATGGGCTCGCCGCCAATCTTGCGATCTCGCCGCGCCTGCCGGCTCTTGGGGGGATAGTTGCCCAGATGGGTGACCGCGGGCGGGGTATCGGAGCAGAGCAGCAGAGGCAGGCTCGCCTTGATCTGCTGCTTACGCGGGGTGCGCTCCAGCCAGAGCAGATTGATCATCGGGTGGGTCTTGACCGGGCGGCGGATCCGCAGCTCGGCATCGGCGGGCAGACGGCGAATGTCGTACACCTCCTGATCCACCATCTTGCTCCACTCCTCGTTGTTGGAGAGGGCCGGTATGTAGCGGCGGCTGCGCTCCAGCATCTCAAGCACCTGCTCGCGACTGAGACGATTGATGGTCTGCTTGTCAGCCCAGGTAAAGCCGAGGGATTGCAGCTCACCTGTCAACAGGGTCAGCTTGCGGTAGACCTGCAGCGTGATCACGCCGGGCAGGGCGGTATGTACCAGCTCGAACTTCTCGTCCCGTCCCCCCGCCTGCTGCACCAACGCCTTGAAATCAAGCTTGTGCTGGTTGATTTGGTCGATCAGCGGTTGCAGCAAGGGGGCAGCGGCGGCAGGAAAGCGCAACCAGCCGGGCAGCCGGTGAGTCGCCTTGGTGGAGCAGCCGGGGCGGGCGCTGTGATCCCGATAGGCGGCGAGGGTGGCCGCCAGCGCGGCTTCACCGTTGAGATAGCCCACCTCAATTTGCTCGATCGGGTCGTGCTCTTCCCCCTGCGCAACCGGAGGGAGGGGATAGACATGAGCCTCCTGCAGATCGAGTTGGCCAAGCAGATCGGCCAGCTGGTTGAGAGAGGCTTCAATGGCGGCCATCTGTTGACGCAGGGCGGCGGTCGGGGTAAAGGTATCCATCGATGATCCTGTGGTCTGACCCGCTGTTGACGACATCAGGTATGACATTGCTGCGGGTAGCAAAACTACTGTATAAATAAACATACCAGCATGCGGTTGGAGTGCCAAGAGGCACTTTGAGGAGGGGGCAATGTGCGCCTCTGAATGGGGATGTGGTAATGGTTTTATTTATGTTTCAGAGTGTTAAATAAAGATCACCACAAGATCATTAAATTAACAATCACGTGTAGCTCCGCTGTTGCCAGCTGTTCACACCTTGTCCATCCCTGCATATGTAAAGCAGTAAAATGCATATATAGATGGGTGCCATGCAGCACAATATGCTGTGCGACTCTGCTGGCCAACTGTTAAAATAATTATTTGTTTAAAATCAAAGCGTTAAAATTAAATCCTGCCGTTTTTAGACATTAGATTTACTAATGTAACGTATCAAAATTCGTCAATTGAGTCGGCCCTGTTCCCTGACTAAGCTTTGCGCATCAAATAAAGCCCAGTGCGTAAACAAATATTCAGAGGAGCCACATCATGGCCAACATGGCTTATACCGAAACCGGTTACCAGCATTCCAGCCAATTGAATCTGGTTGCTCGCGTTAAAATGACCGTTCTGACCTGGCTGGAGCGCAGCCGCAGCCGTCGCCAGCTCTCCGAGCTGCCCGAGTACCTGCTCAAAGACATCGGCCTGAACGAAGCTGACCGTTATCAAGAGACCACCAAGCCGTTCTGGCGTGGTTGATCTACCGGGCATGGATGCCTTGTTTTTCTGCTGAGTCGTTTGCTGTTCTGCCCCTGTGGGGACCAACTGCCAGGTCTGTTATTGTCTGTTTTATCTCCCCCCGTTTTCCCCCTGTTATTTGTTGATCCTTTTTCCTCTCCTCTTTATTCCACATCGCTACTGTCATTGCTGTCATCGTTCGATTGTTATCACATTTGTATCGTTAATGTTTGAATTTGTTTAAAAAATGATTTTAAGCCACGATGCCTTGCGTATAATCCGGCCATAGTATTCCAGAGCGAGAGGGTGAGACGGATGATTCCCCAGCACGATTTTTTGGCCTTGACCCGCAGCCATGAGTGGCAGCTTGAGCCCTTTGAATTTGCCCTGCCCGATGGTGCGCGGGTCAGCGTCTGGGATACGGGCGTGCTCTGTCTGGAGCCTGCCCGTGGCGCGGGCGATCAGCCGGGAGGACGCAAGGATATCGTCCTCTCCTGCGGTATCCACGGCAACGAGACTGCCCCCATCGAGATCTGCAACCAGCTGCTGAGCCGTCTGCTCTCAGGCGAGCTGAGCGCCCGCCATCGGGTGCTGTTCCTGTTTGGCAATCCGGCGGCGATGAATCTGGGGCTGCGAGAAGTGGAGGAGAACATGAACCGGCTCTTCTCTGGCGCCCACAGCAAGGGGGAGGGGCTCTGCAATCGGGAGCGGATCCGTGCCATGCGCCTCGAGCAGTATGTTAGCCGCTTCTTTGCCGATCCGGCTCGTCCCCGTTACCACTACGATCTGCACACCGCCATTCGCGGTTCGCGCCACGAGAAGTTCGCCGTCTACCCCTTTCCCCACGAGCGGCCCCACTGCCGCGAGCAGGTGCAGTTCCTCGGCGCCTGCGGGGTGCGCACCATTCTGCTCTCCGCCAGCCCGACCACGACCTTCAGCTACTACAGCTCCCGCCAGCATGGGGCCCATGCCTTTACGGTGGAGCTGGGCAAGGTACGGCCATTTGGTGAGAACGATATGACCCGCTTTATCGAAACCCGGCAGGCACTGCAGGAGCTGGTCACTCAGGATGAGGTGGCGCTGGAGCCGTGGCGGGCGGACGATTTCACCCTGTTTGCCATCGATCGGGTGATCACCAAAAAATCGGAGCAGTTTCGCTTTCTATTCGCCAGCGATGTGGACAACTTCACCGAGTTCCCGCAAGGGTTCGTGTTGGCCGAGGATGGTGAGCTGCGCTACACGGTCGAGAAGCCGCGTGAGGCGGTGGTCTTCCCCAATGCCAATGTGGCGATCGGCCAGCGCACAGTGCTGATGGTGGTGCCGACAAGGCTTTGGGAATAGCAGTGATAGTTTTGCCTGCAGAGCGGTGATGCATCCGCAGGTGGCGCCAAGCCATTGTTTTAGTCGGCGGCTTAGACACAGCAGCGGTTAGCCGCAGTAATAAAAAACGGGGCCAGTCAGATGACTGGCCCCGTTTTTATCGGGTTCAAGCGGTGAGGCTTAGCTGTTGTTCTTCACAAACAGTGTCAGCTCCTGACCAGGCTTGAGGTAATCCCCTTTATCCAGCTGATTCCAGCGCATCACATCGTTGATGGCCACCTGGAAGCGAGCCGCGATGGAGGAGATGGAGTCGCCACGGCGAACCTGATACACCATCGATTTGTCGCTCTTCTTCCCTTGCTTGGGATAGACCACCAGCTTCATGCCTGGCTTGAGCGCCGACTTGGCATTCAGACCATTCCACTTGGCGAGCTCTTCGTGGGAGACTCCGTGCGCCTGGCTGATGCTCCACAGGTTGTCACCCGAGCGCACCTTGTAACTGACCTTGGCCTTCTGGCTGCTGCCACGGCTTGCCAACTGCTGCGGTTTGCTGGCGGAGCTGGCCTTGCTGCTGACCTGACCGTGGGTCGGGATCACCAGTTGCTGACCGCGACGCAGGTTGTTGCTGCGCAGATTGTTGGCCAGCTTCAGCTCGTTCACGCTGACGCCATGATTCTGGGCAATGCGCGACAGGGTATCGCCACTGGTGACCTGATAGGAGCGGGTACGAATACGCTCGCTCTTGGGCAGATCGGCCAGTGCCAGCTCCAGGGTATCGGCATATTCTACCGGTACCAGCAGGCGGTAAGGACCACGCGGCGACATCACGCCACGGCTCAGGGCCGGATTGACCTCCTTGAGCTGTGACGTGCGCAGACCTGCCAGTTGGGCGGCCACATTCAGATCGATCTGGCTGCCGGTCTCCACCACTCGCAGCTTCGGCTCGTTGGCGAGCACCGGCAACTGGATATTGTACTTGTCCGCATTGCTGATCATGTCAGCCATGGCGAGGATCTTGGGCACATACATCCGGGTTTCGCGCGGCAGATCGAGCGACCAGTAGTCGGTCGGCTTGCCTGCGCGCTGATTACGCTGGATGGCGTTGCGCACCCGGCCTTCACCGGCATTGTAGGCGGCCAGCGTTTGCAGCCAGTCACCGTCAAAGAAGCGGTTCAGGTATTCCAGATAGTCGAGCGCCGCATTGGTGGAGGCCAGCACATCGCGCCGTCCATCATACCAGTTGTCGTGGCGCAGACCGAAGTTTCTGCCTGTCGCTGGCACAAACTGCCAGAGTCCGACGGCATTGCTGCGGGATCGGGCATGAGGATCAAACATGCTCTCGATCATCGGGACAGTAATAAGCTCCATTGGCAGCTCACGCCGTTCAATCTCCTCTACCATCAGATAGAGGTAGGGTTCAGCCCGGCTGGCAATGGTCGCCAGATGCTTATCATTGCGCAACAGCCACTCACGTTGCTGGCGGATGCGCGGGTTGTCCGGAGTTTCCAGTTGCATATCATCGCTGATACGCACCCACAGATTGTCCGTCTCTTCCATTTCATCCAGTTGTTCATCGCCAAACAGGAAATGGGAAGAGTGTTTTTTATGCGCTTTTTTCTTGACCTGGGGGGACTTGATCGGCTCGATTGCCGTTAGCGCCCGGTCATCCTGATGGCTCAGGTTTTGGCAGCCGCTGAGCAACAGCGCTGCCAATAAGGCCGTTCGTACCTTCATCTCGTTCCGGTCATTTTTAAGAAAAACAGCCGGCATCATAAGGGGCAATGGCCCCCTGATCAAGGTTTGTTCAAAAAACGTCCTTCCACTGACGCAGGATGGTGAAGGTATCTACCGGATTTTCCACGCATTTTAGCCCCTTCTTTTCAGCAGAAAATTTTACCGAATCGAGCTCGCAGCGCAGAAAAACATTAAACTTGCGCTCATCCTCCAGCCGGGTGGGCAGGCTTGGCAGCCCTTGTTGCCGCAGTTTGCTGATCAGTCCGATCTGATCACGGATCGCCGGATTGTCCGGTTCAACTGCATAGGCAAAGCGCAGGTTGGAGAGTGTGTACTCATGGGCGCAGTAGATCAGGGTCTCGTCGGGCAGGGCGGCAAGGCGCTGTAACGAGTGGTACATCTGTTCCGGCGTCCCTTCAAACAGGCGGCCACAACCGGCCGAGAAGAGGGTATCGCCACAAAACAGCATGCCGTTACCATAGTAAGCGATATGGCCACGGGTGTGCCCGGGCACATGGATCACCTCGAGGGCGAGGCCGTGCCAGTTGATCTGATCGCCATCTTCCAGCCACTGACCGTGGTGATCCGGCATAGGGTCAAGTTTGGGGCCATAGAGCCGGGCGTGGGGGAAGTGGGCAAGCAGGTCGGTGACGCCCCCGACATGGTCGTGATGGTGATGGGTCAGCAGGATGGCATCGAGCACCAGCCCCAATGCCTCGAGCCGCTCCAGCACGGGTGCGGCATCGCCCGGATCGACCACCAGACAGTGATTTTCGTGGCGGATCAACCAGATGTAGTTGTCATTAAAGGCTGGAACTGTGATCACTGGATACATGAGTCTGCTTCTCTTTAGGGAGGGTATCTTATATAACAGGATGGCGTTCGAAACCCCGAGTTGAGCCCTATTATGCAGGTGGCACGTACCGAACAACAAATCGAGATCCCGACCAGCTGGTCTGCATTGCCTATGGGGGACTGGGTGGCGGCCGAGATCCAGGATCGGCTCGACAACTGGTGCCCCAATCTGTTTGGGTATCATCTGCTGAAAATTGGCGCCCTGAGCGCCGAGCTCTCCTGCAAACGCTCCTCCATTCGCCACCAGATCGGGGTCGCCCCCGGTGGGCGGCTGCTCGACATGTATGGCGACCCCCTCGATCTACCGGTACGGACCGGCAGCGTCGATGCCTGCCTGCTGGCCCACTGCCTTGATTTCTCCGCCGATCCCCACCAAGTGTTGCGCGAAGCCGAAAGAGTGTTGACCGACGATGGCTGGCTGATCATCAGTGGCTATAACCCCATGAGTCTGGTCGGGATCGGTCACTGTGTGCCGTTCTTGCGGCGCAGAATGCCCTGGTCGGCACGGATGTTCACCCCTGGGCGGGTGACGGACTGGTTGCATCTATTGGGATGCGAGGTGATGTTCGACGAGCGCTTTGGTTATTCGTTTATGGGAAAACAGAGTTGGCACAGTTGGTGGCGAGAGAGTATCGGGCGGGATTATTGCAGGGCATTTGCATCGGTATACGTGATTGCGGCCCGTAAACGGCGCTTTCCACTGATCCCGGTGCGGCGGCGCTGGCAACTGCCAAAGTCCCTCGCCACACCGGGAATGGCCCGTCAGGGCTGGTAGCCGGTATCCTCGGCCAGATCCTTGCCGCAGGCGGCCTCTCTGGCCAGCTCGTCACACCGTTCGTTCTCCGGGTGGCCGGAGTGACCCTTCACCCAGAGCCACTCAATCTGGTGGCGACCCACTTCTGCATCCAGCTCCTTCCAGAGATCGACGTTTTTGACCGGTTGCCGGTTGGCTGTCATCCACCCTTTCTTCTTCCAGCCGATGATCCACTGGGTGATCCCCTGGCGGACATACTGGCTGTCGGTGGTGAGGCGCACCTTGCACGGTTCGTTGAGGGTGCGCAGCCCCATGATGGCGGCCATCAGCTCCATCCGGTTATTAGTGGTCAACTTGAATCCGGCGGAAATCTCTTTGCGGTGCTTGCCGTAGACCATCACGGCCCCGTAACCACCCGGGCCCGGATTGCCGAGGCAGGAGCCGTCGGTATAGACATCAATCTGTTTTAACATGAGCAATCAATCTGTTTTAACATGAGGCTTGGGGTAAACTAGCGAGTAAGTAAAGCCGAAGTTTGACATAGATTGGATCATGAACACACCCCAACTGAATCGCCAGATCATTCTGGATACTGAAACCACAGGTATGAATACGGCGGGCGGCCCTGTCTATCTGGGGCACCGCATTATCGAAATCGGCTGTGTGGAGGTGATCAACCGCAAGCTGACCGGTAACCACTATCACGTCTATATCAAGCCTGATCGTCTGGTTGACCCGGAAGCGATCCAGGTACACGGTATCACCGACGAGTTTCTGCGTGACAAACCGTCGTTCAGCCAGATTGCCGATGAATTCCTCGACTTCATCCGCGGCGCCGAACTGATCGCTCACAACGCGCCGTTTGACGTGAGCTTCATGGACTACGAGTTCAGCAAGCTCGGACTCAACTTCAAGACGGCGGATATCTGCACCATCACAGATACCCTGGCGATGGCGCGGGATCTCTTCCCCGGCAAGCGCAACAACCTGGATGTGCTGTGCGATCGTTACGGTATCGACAACTCCCACCGTACCCTGCACGGGGCTCTGCTCGATGCGGAGATCCTGGCGGACGTCTACCTGCTGATGACCGGCGGCCAGACCAAACTCAATCTGGCTACCGAGAGCAACGAAAACGAAAGCAATCAGGACACCAGCATTCGCCGGTTGGAGAGCAACCGACCCGCCCTCAAGGTGGTGCGTGCCAGTGCCGAGGTTCAGGCCCTGCACGAGGCGAGACTGGATCTGGTACAGAAAAAGGGAGGAAGTTGTCTGTGGCGGCAATGAGCAAGTGGTGTGCCGGTCTGCTGTTGTTGCTCTCGCTGGGGGCGATGGCGACCGAGGTATTTGCCCCTTCCGATATTCCGCTGCTGGATAACCGCTTTCGCATCGATTACGGCGTGAAGGAGATCACCTTCATCATCAAGCGCAAGCCGGGCACCCCGTCCGTGATCCTGGTTCGCCCCGATGGCAGCAAGCTTTACGTGGGCAAGGTCAAACCCGCAGATGTGGGTTGGCTGGCGCTGCCGGAGCATGATCTCATTACCCTGCGCAATCCCATGCCGGGCCCCTGGCAGGCGATTGGCGAGGTGGATCCCGACAACCGGGTGCGCATTCTCTCCGATATCCGGCTCGATATCGCCGCCCTGCCGATGCAGCTCTATCAGGGGGAGGTGGTCAAGCTCAAGGCGTGGTTGCTGATCAATGGTCAGCCGCCGAAAGATAAATACTATCTCTCTGATCTTGGCATGACCGTCAAGCTGCAATCGTTCAGCGATGCCGATAAGAAAGAGGTCGTGCTGGATCAAGTACTTGGCCACTATCGCGATGATGGCAAGGGGCTGGACGAAGTGCCGGGTGACGGCATCATGACGGCGGAAGTGACACTACAGGATATTCCCGCCGGCAAATACCGCGCCATGTTCAGCACAGGTAATCAGGTGTTTGTCCGAGCCCGCTATCAGGATGTGCTGCTCTATCCTTATCCGTTCAGCTATAACCTGACACCCCCTTCGGAAGAGCTGGGCGCCAAATTGTCGCTGCTGATCGATCGTGATGAACTGGATCCGGCCTCTGTCGCGATCAAGGGGAGTGTCACCAGCAATGTGGGTGGCCTCTACGAGTTTAGCGAGACGGCCAGTGAGCCCAAGCTTGATATCGATCTCTCTGCCATCAAGGAGGTCGGTCAGCATGAGGTGAAAGCGACCCTTTATGGCACCACTCGTCTGGGGCGCGAGCTGAAGATCGAGTTGCCGGTGAAAACCTTCAATATCTTTCCGCCCCCTCCGCCTCCCGCAGAGGTGGCATCAGCAGCCGCTCAGGCCTCCAGCGCCGAGTCTACCGAAGAGCAGCCTGAAGAGGGAATGGGGTGGCTACTTTGGGTTCTGGTTGGGGGTGGGGTACTACTGGTGTTGCTGGGAGGCGCAGGTTTTGTGGTGATGCAAAAACGGCGTGCTTTTAAACGTGCGCTAGCAGCAGCTCAGGCTGAAAATCAACAAAACGGCCAACCGGCAGCCAAGCTGGATCTCAATTTGCCAGAGCAGTAGCCCAGACTCGGGAAAAACGATACACCAGAGAGAAGAAACCGCCCTCGATAAGCAGGGCGGTTTTTTAGCTCGAACCCTTAGGATAAGGGATTGGCAGCAATCAGTGATCGCCAATATAGACATCCTTGTTCTGCTCGCGGATTTCGAGGAACTTGTCCAGATTGGCCATCATCAGCTCGACCAGCTGGGGGTCGAAATGCTGCCCCTTCTCCTCTTCAATCAGGGCCAGCACCTTGTCCAGCGGCCACGCTTTCTTGTAGCAGCGATCCGAACCCAAGGCATCGAACACATCGGCCAGTGCCACGATCCGTCCTTCCAGTGGGATATCGGCCCCCTTCAAACCGCGGGGATAACCGCTGCCATTCCACTTCTCATGGTGATTGCCTGCTATGGTGGCGCCAATCTGGAACAACGCCAGATCGCTGCCGGAGAGCATATCCTGACCGAGTTGGGCATGAGTTTTCATGATCTCCCACTCTTCCGGGGTCAGCTTGCCCGGTTTGTGCAAAATGGCATCGGGAATACCCACCTTGCCAATGTCGTGCAGTGGTGAGGCCCGTTTAACCAGCTCGCTCTGCTCTTCGCTCATCCCCAGCAGATGGCAGAAAAGCTCGGTGTAGAGCGCGACCCGTTTGACGTGTAACCCTGACTCCTTGGAGCGGGTTTCGACCAGTTCGCCGATGCGATAGATGATCTCCCGCTGGTTGTCGGCGATCACCTCGTTGAGCCGGATATTTTCAAGTGCCACTATGATGTTTTCGGTAAACAGGGTCAGCAGGCTGGTATCGATCTGACTGAGCTGGCGAGTGGTCTCGATATGAAACAACAGGTGGTGGCGCGGGTTTTGGCAGTAGAGCACCATCTGGTTGGTGTTGTAGATATTGCAGCCCCGGGTCATGGCCTGACGCAGTATCTCGGGTGCCTCTGTCAACCGCACCGGGGGATGACCTGGCAGCAGGGGCTCCAGCAGTTGATCCTTCACTTCGTAGGCATATTGTTTTACATCGTAAATCTGGGTCTCTCCCAGATGGAGCAGGGCGCTCAGCTGCTCTTGGGCGCCTTCGACAAACTGACGCAGCGCCCGTTTCTCAAAGATCCCCTTGGAGGCTTCGATGACTTTTTCCAGCCCTTGCCGGTTGCTTTCCAGGGTGCGGATATCCCGATAGGAGCGCAGGCTGGCCCGCAGCAGGGTGCGCAGCTTCTGGGAGGTGAGCTCGGTTTTATCCTTGTAGTCGTTGATGTCGTAGTTGGTCACCACGTCATCTTCCGGCGCTTGGCCGGGTTGGCCGGTACGCAGCACGATGCGTACCATCTTGTTTTGCAGCTCTTCACGGACATATTTGACAACATCAAGACCGGCGTGATCGACCTCCATCACCACGTCCAGCAGCAGCAGTGCAACATCCGGGGTGGTGGCCAGCAATTTTTTTGCCTCTGCAGCCGAATAGGCATGCAGAAACTCGATGGGACGATTGTCAAACTCGAATTTGTTTAAAGTGATCTTGGTGATGCGATGCACTTCCGGTTCATCGTCAACAATCATCACCCTCCAGCCTGCTTGCTGCGCGTCGGGGAGGGAGAGCTCGTCATCATCAATAATCAGGATCTGGTCATCCATCATACAATCCTGTTTGGCATCCTGTGCTTACATTAACTGCTTCACTAAGGATAGGAAACTTATTGAGAAATAAAATTTGATCTCGAAAAACTATGGTCGAAATAGGCAAATGGAACCCTGCGTGACAGTGTTGTTGTCCGGCTGCTTTCTTCGTCCAATCATGGGACTAGCGTGCATAAGCCCGTTTCTCTGTTCGGGGGCTGATGGTAGTGATTAGTGATGTTTGAGCCGGATAGACGAGAAATAATCGCATTTGATAGTGATTCCCATTTGTGTGTAGCATAGGCAACACACTCAACGAGGAGCCTCATTGTGTCCCCATCTCTGCCTCCCAATCGTCCCCGTCTGCTGACTGTCAAAGCCATTACCCAGATCACCCCCCATTTGCGTCGTATCACCTTTGGTGGCAGCGAACTGGCTGACTATCCCTTCACCTGCGGTGGGGCCCATATCAAGGTGATGCTGGCCCAGCCCCATCAGGTAGAGCCGGTGCTGCCTGCAATGACCCCGAGCGGCCCGCGCTGGAGTGACCCGGCTGACAAGCCGGTGATCCGCACCTACACCATCCGCGCGTTTCGCCGTGATGAGCAGGAAATTGATATCGACTTCGTGCTGCACGGTGACGGCGGGCCCGCCAGCGCCTTTGCTACCCATGCCAAGCCGGGAGAGAAGGTAATCCTCTCCGGGCCGGGTGGTCCCAACCCTATGCTGCAACCGGCCGATCACTACTGTCTGGTAGGGGATCTCACCGCCTTGCCCGCCATCATGGCGATGTGCGAGGTGATGCCTGCCGATGCCAGAGGGGAAATTGCGATTCTGGTGCCGGATCAGGCCGATGCTCAGCCGTTGACGCTGCCGGTCGGGGTGCGCTGTCACTGGTTTGTCGGCGAGCCCGAGTCCAGCGGCCTGCTGGAGCATGTGATTGCTCTGCCGCTGGTGCGCGATGGTGGCTTCTTCTGGCTGGGTGGGGAAGAGGCGCTGGTGCTGCCGCTGCGCCGCCATTTTCGGTCTGTGCTCGAGGTGGATCGCCAGTCGCTCTACGCCGTGCCGTACTGGCGCCGGGGCAAGAATGAAGAGGCCTATCACCAGACTCGCCACGATGTGATGGATAATTAAGCGGATGCGAAAGAATACCTGATTCACTCTTGCAAATAAAAATGATTTGCATTTAGTATTGCGCCGTCCCGATGTCAGTCGGTACGGCGCTTTTGTTATTGATGGCTGCGAGTGGCATAGCACAACGCAGGGCCTGCCGTAATGCACTGATGTTCGGGGTGATGGGGCATGGACGACTGTTCATGCCAATGAACTCCATCACTTTGCACCGGGTCTGGCGAGGTCAGACAGGGATGTCGGTGGTGTTGGCCTTGGTTGTTTTATGTGGAGTGTTGATGATGCGTACATCATCCCGACGATTTGCAGTGCATCCGCTGGTGTTGTCCCTTTTTGCCCTGCCAGTTCTGGCCCAAGGGACTGCGCCTGTCACCGTTCATGAAACTATGGTGGTGACGGCGAGTAAAACCCGGCACAGCGAGCTGACCGCCCCGGCCAGCGTCTCTGTGGTGACTCGGGCCGAGCTCGACAAGCTCAATGTCAATGACCTCACCGGCGCTCTGAAACAGTTGCCGGGGGTCAATATCAGCCCTGCTACCAGCTACGGCCGCAGCGAGATCAAGTTGCGCGGGCTGGAGGGGGATTACACCCTGTTGCTGGTCAATGGGCGGCGTATCAGCTCCCGCGATGCTCTTACCTCCGGTTATGGCAATGATTTCGATCTCTCCGCCATCCCCATGGCGGCCATCGAGCGTATCGAAGTGATCCGTGGCCCCATCTCCTCCCTCTACGGCGCAGATGCGCTGGGTGGGGTGGTCAATGTCATCTTGCGCCAACCCGGGGAGAAGACCGAAGCGGCGGCCACCTATACCTTCAGCGACCCCACCGACGGTCACGGCGGGACTATCAACAAGGCGAGTGCCTATGTGGGCGGGGCACTGATCGACAACAAGCTGCTGGCCAACCTGGTGGTAGAAGGGAACCACAGGGATGCCTGGCAGAGCGAGCAGAGCATCAACCCCAAGGCCGATGCCATCGAGCAGCGTGAAAAGCTGGGGATCCTCTCCAACGTCAAATGGCTGATCGACGATCGTCAGGATCTGGATGTGGGGATGAACTACGCCAAAGACGATCGGGAGGCCCACTGGAACAACTACGGCCAGACGCCGCGCAATATCCAGCAGATGGAGCGACTGGGGCTCAATGCCACCCATGTCGGCCGTTGGGATCAGTTCGACAGCCGGGTCGGCTATGCCTTCGAGCAGGTTGATCTCTTTGATGACTCCGAACTGATGACGGCGCTGAGCAAGACCAGCGGCGATGTGAGCCAGACCAACCACACCTTTGATGGCCAGCTGAGCGGCAATCTGGGCAGCCACCTGCTGACCAGCGGTGCCGAGTACCGCATCACCGAACTCAAGCATAACGTCAACCTCAAGGGGGGCGATGTCAGCGTCAACCAGAGCGCGCTCTATCTGCAGGATGAGTTTGGCTTTGGCGATCTGGCGTTGACCCTGAGTGGCCGAGTCGATCACCACGAGACCTATGGCACCGAGTTCAGCCCCCGCGGTTATGCCCTCTACAGCCTGACTGACAACTGGGTGGTCAAGGGCGGCATTGGCAAGGCATTCAAGGCGCCGACCATTGCCCAGTCCAACCCGGATTATGCGGTAGCCGCCTGTCGCGGTCGCTGCGCCGTGGTGGGCAACCCGGATCTGAAGCCGGAAACCGCCGTCAGCTACGAGCTGGGCACCGCCTATGATGGTTCGTTCTGGGGCGCCGGGGTTACCGTCTTCCACAACGATATCAAGGACAAGATCCAGAGCGAGGCATGGACCTCCACCTGGCGTCCGGCGGTGATGACCTATCAGAACGTCAGCAAGGCCCGCATCAAGGGGGTGGAGCTGAGCGGCTGGTTTGATATCACCGATGCCCTGACCCTCTCCAGCAACGTCACCCTGATCGACGGGGAGGACAAGACCAGCGGCAAGGATCTCTATCGGACGCCGGAGCATACCGTCAACGCCAAGCTGGAGTGGCAGGTCATCGAGAGCCTGAGTACCCAGCTCGGCTGGAACTACACCGGCAGCCAGATCCTTCCGGTTCCGCGCATGAGCGGCACCACCTATGACACCACCGCCGGATTCCACACCCTGGATATCGGGGCAGTCTGGAACGCCACTCGGGCACTGGATCTGAAGTTCGGGCTCAACAACCTGACCAATACCAAGCGTGACTGGGTTGCCACCGAGGCCGATCAGATCCTCGACGGGCGCACTGTCTATGCCGGTGTGGCCTACAAGCTGTAATGGCTGAGCGGGAGCCCGCACTGGCGGGCTTCCGTTGTTGCCACGGTATCACCTCGGATGACGGCTTTTGTGTCAACAAGATGGCATTGCAATCATAAGGAGTTAAAGGGTGTTTAGAGACCAGACCTCGCTGTTCTGGCTGGGATTGTTCCTCCTGTTCGTACTGCTTTCTCTTTCGCTCGCCACCGGTGCGGGTGTCTATGGTGCTCGCGAGGTGCTCGGCTACCTGATGGGGGATGCCCGCTGGGCTGGCGACCAGAAGCTCGCCATGGTGCTCAATACCTTGCGACTGCCGCGCACCCTCTGTGCCATGGTGGTCGGCGCCTCTTTATCTCTGGCTGCCTCCTTGTTGCAGAGCGCGACCCGCAATCCGCTGGCGGAGCCCGGCCTGCTCGGCGTCAACGCCGGGGCCGTCTTTGCGCTGGTGGTGGGGCTCACCTGGTTCGGGGTGGAGTCCGCCTACGGCTATCTGCTCTGGGCCGGACTCGGTGCGCTGCTCGGCAACGTGATTGTGCTGGGGCTTGGCATGATGATTGGCCGCTCCAACCCGCTGAAGCTCATTCTGGTCGGGGTGGCGCTCTCCGCCACCTTCGGCGGTCTCTCCAGCTTTCTGCTGCTCTCCAACAAGATGGTGCTGGAGCAGTACCGCTTCTGGAACCTCGGCTCCCTGTCGGCGGCCAATCTCGATGCCATCATCGCCGTGCTGCCCTTCGTGCTGGCGGCGTTTGTCATCACCCTGCTGCTCTGTCGCCAGCTGACCCTGATGCAGATGGGGGACAGTCAGGCCCAGGCGCTCGGGATCCGCCCTAACCGGGTGCGGATTGGCGTGCTGCTGGCCGCCACCCTGTTTACCGCCAGTGCCATCGCCATCGCCGGCCCCATCGGCTTTGTCGGCTTTCTGGCCGCCTACTGTGGCCGATTGGTGGAGCCGGTGAAGCTGTCGGTGCAGGTCTGTTTCTCCGCCCTGTTCGGCATGCTGTTTCTGCTGTTGGCAGACATTCTGGCGCGCTGGCTGATCCAGCCGTTCGAGCTGCCCAACGGGGTTATTCTGGCCCTGATTGGCGCACCTGTGCTGATCGCCATTGTTCATCGCGGGGGCTTTCGTACCCTGCTGACCGTCAAGTGAGGGGTTGATGCGTACACCTACCGATATGCTCTGCCTGCGGGCCGGCAACCGCTCTTTGCTGCTCCATCTGCCAAGCTGGCGCGGGCTGGCTCTGCTGGCCGTGGCGTTGCTGGCCCTGGCTCTGCTGGCCCTGAGCGTTGGCGGCGGCAAGCTCGGCTTTGCCGGGGTGGTCAACACCCTGATGGGGGAGGGGACGCGGCTTGAGCAGCTCACCCTGTTCAAGATCCGGCTGCCGCGCATCCTTGGGGTGGTGGTGGCGGGGGCCGCAATGGGGCTCTCAGGCTGTCTGGTGCAGACGCTGGTGCGCAACCGGCTGGCCACACCCGACATGGTGGGGGTCAACAACGGCGCCTCTCTGGCCATCATCATCTTCTCCCTCTATCTGACCGTGGGCAGCTGGCCCTGGTGGGCGGCCCCCATCGGCGCCATCTTCGCGGCGCTGGTGCTCTATGCCCTCTGCCGCAAACCGGGTGAGCAGGGCTATCTGTTCGTGGTGATCGGTATCGGCCTCTCCGAGCTGTTCGAGGCGCTCGGCCAGTTCGTGATGTCCACTCAGGCCCTGCTGCACCTGAGCTCCCTCTATTTGTGGAATATGGGCAGCTTTATCGCCGTGGGTTACAGCACCATCACCCCCATCGCCATCCTGTTGCTGCTGCTCTGCCCGTGGATCGTCTATCTCTCCCGCTCGCTGGCGGTGCTGCGCTTTGGCCCCGAGATGGCCAGAGGGCTTGGCGTCAACGGCGATCGGGTGCAATTGGGCATTCTGGCCCAGGCCATTCTGGTGGCGGCGCTCGGCACCGCCATCGGCGGCCCCGTGGTCTTTATCGCCATGGCGGCCCCCATTCTTGCCTCCTGGCTGGTAAAAGACCGGGTGGTGCCGCTCTGGCTGGCGGCACTCAGCGGCGCCCTGCTGCTGCTTGCCAGTGATACCCTGGTTCGGGGGCTGGCCAGCCCCCACGAGGTGGCGACCGGTATCATGACCCGCATTCTCGGTGGCCTGTTGCTGCTGTTTCTTCTCGTTAACGATCGCCAGAGGGCTGACTGATGACGCTCACCGTAAATCGCCTCCACTTCGCCTATCAGCAGACTCCCATCCTGCGGGACATCTCCTTCAGCGTGCCGAGGGGCAAGCTGGTGGGGATCGTCGGCCCCAACGGCTGCGGCAAATCGACCCTGCTCAAGCTGCTATCTGGCCAGATGAAAGCCCAACGCGGCGAGATCCTGCTCAAAGGCAAGCCGCTTGCCAGCTACCCCATGAAGGGGCTGGCGCGGGAGCTCGCCTATCTGCCCCAGCGGCCCACCCTGCCTGCCGGCATTCTGGTGGAGCAGCTGGTGCAGTATGGCCGTCACCCTCATCAGGGCTGGTTCAATCAGTGGGGTGAGGAGGATGCCCGCATGGTGCGTATTGCCTGCGAGCGAATGCAGCTTGAGGGGATCTGGCAGCAGAGCGCTGCGTCCCTCTCCGGCGGGCAGGCACAGCGGGCGTGGCTGGCGATGATCCTGGCGCAGGACAGCGACATGGTGCTGCTCGACGAGCCCACCAGTGCCCTCGATATCGGTCACCAGACCGAGGTGATGGAGGCGATCCATCGCATCACCGCCGAGGGCAAAACCGTGCTGCTGGTGATCCACGATCTGGCGATGGCGGCCCGTTACTGTGACGAGTTGATCGCCATCGGCGAGGGGACCATTGCCGCCATGGGCCCGGCCCGGGAGGTGGTGACCAAGGATCTAATCGACCGGCTCTACCAGACCAGTGTCGACATTCTGCATGCCCCCGGCGACGGGGCGCCCATTATCGTGCCCCGTCGCCACGAACATGGCTGCGCCCTGCGTTCGGCGAGTTGAGCCATATGGGCCTGCTCTGTGGGCCCACCGAGTGTATTCACGCGGCCGATTATCCGGGCCGTGCAACGAGAAGGAGTGAGATGATGAAGCGTTTTGCCGCCCTGGCAGCAGCCATCCTGATGCTGGCCGCGCCGCTGGTTCAGGCGCAGGAGATGCGTGAAGTGACCGATGCGTTTGGCCAGAAGGTGCAGGTGCCAGTCCAGCCAACGCGGGTGGTGGTGCTGAGCGAGCTCGAACTCGACAGCACCCTGACCCTGGGGCTGACCCCCATCGGCGCCGTCAATGGCCGTGGTCAACCCACCTTGCCTCGCTATTTGCTGAACAAGGCGGGCATGGGGATCCAGGTGATCGGCGATCTCGACAGCCCCAATCTGGAGTCGCTGATTGCGCTGGAGCCCGACCTTATCCTGACTGGCCAGACCCGTCCCGAGCTGCTGACCTTGCTGGGGGAGATCGCGCCGACCGTGTTGACCAGCAAGTGGGGTGAGCCGTGGCAGGATAGCTTCCGCCGCACCGCCCACACCCTCAACCGCGACCAGCAAGCGGATACTTTCTTGCTGCAGTATGCCGAGCGGTTGACTCAGGCCCGCAGCAAGCTGGCCAAACATCAGGGGGAGAGCATCAGCATAGTGCGCTGGAACCCCAAGGGGCCGAGCTTTATGTATCAGGGCACCTTTGCCAGCAGCGTGGTTGAATCGATGGGGCTGGTGCGTCCGGGCAAACAACAGGGGACTGGCGCGCCCCATTCACCGGCGCTGAGTCTGGAGTCCCTCAACTTGTTGGATGCCGACTGGCTGGTGGTCGGTACCCTGAGCGCCAGCGGCGATGCGGTGGATGCCATGCGTCAGGCGGAGCAGACCCCGGCGTTCCAGCAGTTGCCGGTGATCAAGGCCAAGCGCTTTGGCACCGTGGACGGGTCGCTCTGGACCTCCAGCGGCGGCCCACAGGCGGCTCTCAAGGTGATCGAGGATGTGGAGCAGTTGCTGGCAACCCGCAGCTGAACGAGCGCGTTATCTGAGGGATGAAATCTGTGCGAATGAACCACAGATAGAGTATCTATCTATCAGTGGTTCATTAATGTGGATGTTAATTTCTTTTATTGGCTCATTCGCAAAAGAGTGCTTTCGTTTATTGATTAATGTGTGAATTGCTGCACGTTCTGGGTACGAGCCTCGCGGTATGGCTTTTGTCGCCCCCGTTTTTCCGTATGGTATGAGCGTTTATTGGGTCAAGGGTTAATTGCTGCTTGTTCCCGTTAAGTGCTTGCTACCAAAGAGGAATCTAAATGAACGAGAGTCGACGTAGAGTCACCCTGGGGCTGTTGAGTACCCCCCTGGTCGCCACCCTCACCGGCTGCAACAGCAGCAATGACAGCCAGGGGAGTGCGGCGGATTTTCGCACCACCCTGACCGACCGGCTGAGCGCCGAGCTGCACGACGAGCAGACGGCCCGCCAGCTGGCCCCCTTCATCGAGGAGGCCTGCTTCAACATGACCCCGTCCCGGGTCGCCATCGACCAGGCCCACTGCGTCATCGCCTTTGCCTTCGGCAACCGCCCCAACGCCTCGGGCAACCCGGATGAACTGGCCGAGCCCGGCCCCATGAACGAGGCTCTGGCTGCCTGCTGTGCGGCCCTCTATCGGCAAAAGCCGGTGCCCATGTACGTGCAATGGGAGATTGCCCGCTTCCTCGACTCGACCCGCTATCCGGACATTCCAGCCCGGGATGTCATCTCCATCGAGCCTTACTGGGATAATGAAGGCAAGCTGGTCTACCTCAGCACGGACGGCGTGGTGGAGGCCATTGTCAGGGATTATGCCGGCGGAGATGCCGCCGCCCTTGGCACGGCGGCCGTTATCGGTCACCGCGACCACGTCAAGCGCTGCATCATCACCTGCCGTGCCCGCAAGGTGGCGAGCCATGCCCCGGAGGGGATCGAACTGCCCGTCTGGTACGACGAGCAATCCGATCAACCCTGGACCCGTCGCCGCGACCTCTATGTGCTGCAGGATATCTCGGTTCAGTTGATGGGGGTGGCGCAGGCCAACATAGCCCAAGCCTATCCGAACGGCTGAGGAGACCGCTCGGCGGATGGTGCAATAACAGAAAACGGCGGGATGATCCCGCCGTTTTTTTTTTGAAATGACTCTGATTACTGTTTCTGGATAGTGGTTACGGTTAGCTTGCCATCCGGGTTCTCGGCGTGAAAACGCACCGCATCCCCCACCTTCAGATCCTGGAGCTGGGCCGGGTTAGCTACTCGAAAGACCATGGTCATGGGGGGCATCTTGAGGTTCTCGATCGCCTCGTGCTTGATGCCGACTTTGCCGCGCCCCTCATCGAGGCGGGTAATGACCCCCTTGGTCATCACCATTGCGGCCTGTTCGCTCATCTCACCCGTCTGACTCATATCGTGCCCTTCATGGTGCATCATCTCTTCGGCTTGCAGGTTGGTCTGGGTGGCAAGGCCAAGCAGCAGGGTCAGGGTCAGCGTTTTGTAGTTCATGATGGTTTCCTTATCGTTCAGTCAATATGGATCGTGAAATCGGGTTACTCGGATTGCGGGTACGCGCTCTTGCCAAGGCTGCGACTGCGCCACAGGTAGTAGGCGGCGGGCAGCACCAAGAGGGTCAGCACCAGCGCGCTCACCATGCCGCCGATCATGGGGGCGGCGATGCGCTGCATCACCTCGGATCCGGTGCCGTGGCTCCACATGATGGGCAAGAGGCCAGCGATGATGGTGACCACCGTCATCATCTTGGGGCGCAGGCGCAGGGCGGCGCCGTGGATCACCGCCCGGTGCAGACCCGCCTTGTCCGGCTTGCCACTGGCCACCAGGTCATCCCAGGCATGGTTGAGGTAGACCAGCATCAAGACGCCGGTCTCTACCGCCACCCCCGCCAGAGCGATAAAGCCCACCCCGACCGCCACCGAGAGGTTGAAATCGAGCAGCCAGAGGGTCCAGATCCCCCCCACCACCGCCAGCGGCAAGGTGGTGAGAATGAGCAGTACCTCCTGAACGCGGCGAAACGCCAGATAGAGCAGCAGCACGATAATGGCGACCGTGAGCGGCACCACGTAGGCGAGGCGCGCCTTGGCCCGCTCCATGTACTCGTATTGGCCAGACCAGGTGAGGGCGTAGCCCGCCGGCAGCACCAGATGCTTGCCCACCTTTGCTTTGGCCTCATCGACGAAGGAGCCGATATCGCGGCCGCGAATATCGACGTAGACCCAGCCGTTGAGCCGCGCGTTTTCACTGCGCAGCATGGGGGCTTCATCGCTGATGTAGACCCGGGCTACATCCGCCAGCGCGATGCGAGCGCCACTTGGAGTGACCACCGGCAGCAGCTCCAAGCTGGCTACAGAATCGCGATAGCTCTGGGGGTAGCGCAGGTTGATAGGGTAGCGTTCGCGCCCCTCGATGGTTTGGCCCACCTCCATGCCGCCCACTGCGGTGGCGAGCACCGCCTGTACATCGGCGATGTTGAGGCCATAGCGGGCCGCTTTGAGCCGGTCGATATCCACCTTGACGTAGCGGCCACCCGCCACCCGCTCGGCGTAGACCGATGAGGCGCCCTCCACCTTGCCAACGATCTGTTCGAGCTGTTGGCCGAGTTGCTGGATCACCTTGAGATCCGGCCCCGCTATCTTGATGCCGACCGGGGTCTTGATGCCGGTGGCCAGCATGTCGATGCGGGTCTTGATGGGGGGCACCCAGGCGTTGGTGAGGCCGGGGAAGCGGATGAGGGAGTCGAGCTCTTCTTTGAGCTTCTCCGGGGTCATGCCGGGGCGCCACTGATCCCGGGGTTTGAGCTGGATGCTGGTCTCCATCATCACCAGATCCGCAGGGTCGGTGGCTGATTCGGCGCGGCCCGCCTTGCCGAACACGTTCTGCACCTCGGGCACGGTACGAATGAGCTTGTCGGTCTGCTGCAAAATCTCCCGCGCCTTGCCCACCGAGATATTGGCTGCGGTGGTGGGCATATACATGATGTCCCCCTCGTCCAGCGGCGGAATGAACTCGGAGCCCAGGTACTTGAGCGGCCAGAAGCCCGCCACCGTCACCACGGCGGCGATGGCCAGGGTGGTTTTCGGACGAGCCAAGACGGCTTTGAGCAGTGGCACATAGCCCAGGCTCAGCCAGCGGTTGAGCGGGTTGGCCTGCTCCGCCAGCACCTTGCCACGGATAAAGTAGCCCATGATCACCGGCACCAGCGTGATGGCGAGCCCGGCCGCCGCCGCCATGGCATAGGTCTTGGTGAAGGCGAGGGGGTGGAACATCCGCCCCTCCTGCGCCTCCAGCGCAAACACCGGCAGGAAGCTGATGGTGATGATCAGCAGGGAGAAGAAGATGGCAGGCCCCACTTCGATGCTCGCCTCTGTGATGATGCGCCAGCGGTTCTTATCGGTGAGCGCCTCCCGCTCCATGTGTTTGTGGACGTTCTCGATCATCACGATGGCGCCATCCACCATGGCGCCGATGGCGATGGCGATGCCCCCCAACGACATGATGTTGGCGTTGATCCCCTGCAGGTGCATCACGATAAAGGCGGTCAGGATGGCGATGGGCAAGGAGATGACCACCACCAGCGACGAGCGCAGGTGGAACAGGAAGGCGAGGCAGACCAGCACCACCACCGCGAACTCCTCTACCAGCTTGCCGGAGAGGTTGTCGATGGCGCGCTGGATAAGGTCGGAGCGATCGTAGACGGTGACGATCTCTACTCCTTCCGGCAGGCTGCTTTTGAGCTGGGCGAGCCGCGCCTTGACCCCGTCGATGGTGTGCTGGGCATTCTCGCCATAGCGCATGACGATAATGCCGCCCACCACTTCCCCTTCGCCATTGAGCTCGGCCAGGCCGCGCCGGCTCTGGGGCCCGGTGACCACATCAGCCACATCGCCCAGCAGCAGCGGGGCGCCGCGCACATTGGTACCGAGCGGGATCTGCTTCAGATCCTCCACGCTTTTCAGATAGCCGTTGGATCGCACCATGTACTCCGCTTCTGCCATCTCGATGACGGAGGCGCCGGTCTCCTGATTGCCCTGCTTGATGGCGGTCTCGATTAGGGAGAGCGGGATGCCGTAGGCGCGCAGCTTGTCCGGGTCGACCCGCACCTGATACTGGCGCACCATGCCACCCACGGTGGCGACCTCTGAGACCCCTTCCACCGTCTGCAGCTCGTACTTGAGGAACCAGTTTTGCAGAGAGGTGAGCTGGCTGAGGTCGTGCTTGCCGGTTCTGTCCACCAACGCGTACTGGTAGACCCAGCCCACCCCGGTGGCATCGGGGCCGAGCTGGGGTCGAGCGGAGGCGGGCAGGTTGGGGGCGACCTGACTCAAATACTCCAGCACCCGGGCACGGGCCCAGTAGAGGTCGGTGTTGTCGTCAAACAGCACATAGACGAAGGAGTCGCCGAAGAAGGAGTAGCCGCGCACCGTGGTGGCCCCCGGCACCGCCAGCATGGCGGTGGTGAGCGGGTAGGTCACCTGATCCTCCACCACTTGAGGCGCCTGGCCCGGATAGGAGGTCTTGATGATCACCTGCACGTCGGAGAGATCCGGCAGGGCGTCCACCGGGGTCTGTTTGACCGACCAGAGCCCCCAGGCGGTGAGCATGAGGGTCAATAGCAGCACCAGAAAGCGGTTGCCCACGGACCAGCGAATAATCGAGGGGATCATGGTTGGGCTCCTTGCTCATTGGGTGCAGAGAGCGGAGAGCGGTTGCCTGTCAGGCAGCGAATGATGGAAGGGATCATGATTTCTTCTCCACCTCGGGCATCGCCATCTGATGCTGGCTATGGTCCATGCCTTCCATCTTCTCCATCTCATCTGCCGCAGGCTTGGCGGTGTCGCCAGTTGCTGGTGCTTGCTCTTGCTCTTGATGGATGGTGGTGATGCGGTACTCATCCCCCTCCTGCATCACCTGCAGATGGAAGGTCTGTCCCTCGGCCAGCTTGCTGATATCGACCCCGTCGGCGACGGTGAATTCCATCTCCATGGCGGGCCACTGCCACTCGGGGATGGGTTGGTGGGAGACCATCAGGGTACGGTTGGCCAGATCGATGCTTTCAACCTCGCCCTGGGTCCATACCTGGGCAGGGCGCACTGCCGTCATACGCTGGAAGTCTGAATCGATGGCCGACTCGGAGTCGAGCAGGAACTGGGCCGAGCTGACGATGTTATCCCCCGCCTCTACCCCTTCCTTGATGGCCACCTTGTCGCCAAACTGGGGACCCAGAGTGACGGCCACCGACTTGAAGCTGCCATCCCCCAGCGCCAGCACCAGCCGGTCCTGGCTGCCGGTACGGATCACCGCTTCGCTCGGCACCACCGGTTGCGGCTCTCCCTTGCCCGCCTGAATCGTCACCTTGGCGAACATATTGGGTTTCAAAAACTCGTCCGGGTTGGCGAAGCGCAGCCGCACCTTGAGGGTACGGGTGGTGGCATCCAGAGTCGGGTAGAGGTAATCGACCCGGCCCTGCCAGTGGCGGCCGGGGGCGTAGTCGAGGGTCATGGTGACCGGATCCCCCACCTTCAGCTGGGCGGCCTGGCGCTCGAACACCTCTGCACTCACCCACACCTGCTTGAGGGTGCTGATGTTAAAGAGGGCCGCGGCGGGCTCCACATACTGGCCTTCGCGCACCTTCAGCTCGGAGACATAACCGCTGCTGGGGGCATAGATACGCACCGTCTCCTGCACCTGACGGGTGCGCTTGAGGGCCGCTATCTGATCTGCCGGTACCTGCAGGGACTTGAGCTTGCCTTCGGCGGCGCGCAGCAGCAGCGGGTTGGCAGTGTTGAGGGCCAGCAGGTATTCGTGCTGGGCGTTGACCAGATCCGGGGCGTAGAGCTCGTAAATAAGGCTCCCCTTGCTCACCTGCTGCCCTTCGCTCTTGATGGCGAGGGTGCGGATCCAGCCCGCCATGCGGGCGTTGACCGCCTCCAGCTTGTCCTCGTCATAGCCGACGTAGCCCACCGTCTCGATCTGCTGGTGGATAGGGAGCTTCTCCACCTTGGCAAGCCGCACCCCCAGGTTCTGCTGGATCTCGGGGCTGATGGTGACAGTGCCCGGTGAGCCGCCCTGTTTTTCCTCATAGACGGGGATAAAGTCCATCCCCATGTTGTCCTTGGCCGGGGCATTGCGCTTGTCGCGCGGATCCATGGGGTTGACCCAGTAGAGCGGCGTCTTCTCCTTGGCCACTGTGCTAGCAGTGGTCTGTTTGGCAGCCCAGTAGCCGCCACCGGCGCCGAGGGCCAGCAGCAGGGCTGATACCAGCAGTTTCTGGCTCATCGCACACCCCCACTTAGTGGCAGGGTGGCAAAGTTCTTGGCGGCGATAAGGCCGGTAACAGGGACAAGTGACATCATATCTCTTCTCTTGTGCAGGCCGCCGGATCGGAGATGGACAAGGCATCACCTAAGGGATTGGCGGCAAACGGGGCGCAGCTGTATCAGCGCGCACGGCTCCCAGTGAGCGGGCCGGTTTGGCCGGGGCACAGGGTCAGGCAAGGCGGCAGGAGACGGGCAAGCCGAGGCTTGCCGCTGCCGCAAGAGAAGCGCTTTCTAGTGTCGCAGCACCGACAACATCAGGTGTCGGCGCGGCCAGGAGGGGGGATGGGTACCGCGTGATCGCAGGAAGGGATCCCGCAACCAGTTATCAAGCAGTGCAGTTGCGAAGTTACTGCCAAGTAGCAGGGGGAAGATCAGCAGGGCGACCAATACACCCAGCAGAGCTATCGCGCCGAAGGAGAGGGCATTGACGCCGGTCTGCATCTGGCACTCATCGCCCATGGCCGACCCCTCGTCTCCCTGATGGCAGGAGAGGGCCATGGTATCGCTCGGGTGAGACATTGCGGGCATCGCATGAGAGCTCTCGCCATCCGCCATCGCCATGGATGAATCCAACATCACCATTGGCAGGGGGCTGCTTTGGGTCGTCTCGGAGGAGAGGGGAGAACCATGCCAGCTGATGCAGAGGGTCAGATTGCACACGAGCAGCAGCGCCAGCAATAGCCGGGCTAGCAGGGCAGAGGGCAATCTTGTCGCAAGCTGGGTGAGTGACAATCCGGTCATCCTTCAGGATCTGGTATCCAGACTCTAAACCTTGCTTCTGGGAGAAGGTCAAGGCGAGGGCTGGCGCTGTTGTTGCAGATAGATGTCGCTGTATTTCTCCAGCAGCTGATCTATCCACTGCCTCATGCCCGGCGCTTGCAGCATGGGTTCCAGCTGTTCGAGGGTGCCAAGATGGGGAGATTGTAGTGAAACAGAAATATAGAGCTCACCGCGCTGCAGTGGCCACTGCAGATCAGTCATTCCGCTGCTCGGGTAATTTTCGCTCAAAAACAGGCGGCCGGAAGAGCGGCCATAGGGAACGAAGTCGACCCGGTCACTGGCCAGCAGGCCAAATACCTGCTTGAGGGAGTTGACCCTGTAGATGCGGGTATTTGCTTGCAAAAAATCATCCATTTCGCTGCCAAGGCTGACGCCTATCATCATGGCTCCCCGCAGTCCGGTCAGATCCTCCCGTCGCTGCAGCAAGCGGCTGCCGGGTTGGCGCACGAACACCGCCATGTCATTGATGGCCATGGGCGTTCGGGTAAAGCGGGAGTAGTGTGCTCTCTCTTCGTTGCGCAGCGCACAGATATTGATGTCGACCTCTCCTTTCGCCACTTTCTGCTGACAGCGGGCCCAGGGGCCCACATAGGAGAGATCCACATTGAAACCCAACCGTTGATAGAGGGTACTGACTACTTCGGCACAAACGCCGATGATCTTGCCATCGCTCAGCCAGTTCCAGGGGGGATAATCGTGATGACCACAGGCGGAGAGGGTAGTGGTCGTCAAGGTCGTCGCGAGCCAGAGCTGAGCCAGCATATCCGGATCCTGTGCAAAAAAGTCTCGATGTGTGTCATTGAAGCACACCGCAGACAAAAAAATACCCCCGCACGGGCGGGGGTAGTTTGTTATCGGTGGCACGCCCGTGGAGAGCGTTACGGCTTGGCGCGTTTTTCCGACCCTTTCATGATGAGGCGGAAGAAGAGCGGGATAAAGAAGATGGCGATAAAAGTGGCGGCCAGCATGCCGCCGATGACCGGCCAGCCGAGAGCGTGACGGCTTGCGGCACCGGCGCCGCTGGAGGTGACCAGCGGCACACAGCCGAGGATGAAGGCCAGCGAGGTCATCACGATGGGGCGAAAACGCAGGCGCGCCGCCTCCAGTGCCGACTCGATGAGGCTCATCCCCTCCTCGTGCTTCATCACCGCGAATTCTACAATCAGTATGGCGTTCTTGGCGGCAAGGCCCACCAGGGTCACCAGCCCGATCTGGAAGTAGACGTTGTTGGTGAGTCCTACCAGCCAGGTGGCCAGCAGGGCGCCGAACAGGGCGAACGGTACGGCTGTGATCACCGCAAACGGCAGGCTCCAGCGTTCGTACTGGGCTGCCAGGATGAGGAAGATCATCACAATACCGAAGCCGAACGCCATGCCTGCGCTACCGGCAGAGGCCTTCTCCTGATAGGCGGAACCGGTCCACTCCAGCTTGGCATCGTTGCCAAGGGTGCTGTTGGCCACCTCTTCCAGTGCGGCGATCGCCTGACCCGAACTGTAGCCGGGTGCCGGCTGTGCCATGATCTTGGCTGCCTGGAAGATGTTGAAACGCTCTACCAGCTCGGGGCCAGTGGCATCACGGACCGTCACTAGGCTGCTGAGCGGGATCATCTCGCCGGTGTTGGAGCGCACGTAGACGTTGCGGATATCGCTCTTCTTGGCGCGGTAGTCCGCTTCGGACTGCAACTGTACCCGGTAGGTTCGGCCAAACTGGTTGAAGTCGTTGACATAGACCTGACCGAAGGTGGCCTGCATGGTGTCGAACACCGCATTGATCGGCAGCCCCAGCGCCTTGGCTTTCTCGCGATCCAGGTCGAGATAGACCTGCGGCACATTGGCACGGAATGTGGATGTGACACTGGCAAACTCGGGGCGCTCCTTGGCGGCGGCGAGGAAGCGCTGTACTTCGCCCGAAAACTCCTGGGCACTGCCGGAACCCCGGTTTTGCAGGTAGCCTTCAAGTCCGCCGGTGGTGGACATCCCCTGGATGGGGGGCGGGTTGAAGGAGGCAACAAAGCCGTCAGCCAGCCCCATCAGGCTCATCCCCTGCAGAGTTTTGGCCAGATCGAAGGAGTCCTGGCCTGTCCCCTTGCGCTCGCTCCAGTCCTTCAGGGTAATGAAGGTGAGACCGCTGTTGCTGATGATGGCGTTGGAGAGGATGTCGAAGCCCGAGAAGGTGATCACATCCTTCACATTGGGATTGGCCATGGCGAGCTTGTCGAACTGATCCGCCACTGCCTGTGTCCGGCTCATGGCGGCGGCATCCGGCAGCATGACGGCGGAGATGAGGTAGCCCTGATCTTCGTTCGGTACCAGCTCGCCCGGCACTTTCAGGAAGAGACCGTAGATGGAGAGCAGCAGTACGGCGATGATGGCAAAAGCGACCCCCACCCGACGGTTCAGGAAGGCCACACCCCGTACATAGCCGCGGGTCAGCTGGTCAAATTTATCGTTGAACCAGACGAAGAAACGGGCCGGTTTGTGATGTCCCTCTTTGAGCAACACGGCGCACAAGGCCGGAGAGAGAGTCAGAGCCACCAGACCGGAGATGGCCACCGAGACCGCGACCGTGATGGCGAACTGCTTGTACATCACCCCGGTCATGCCCCCCATAAAGGCGACCGGCAGGAACACGGCGCAAAGCACCAGCACGATGGCGACCACCGGACCTGAGACCTCCTGCATGGCGAGGATGGCAGCCTCTTTGGGCGAACATTTCTTCTCGCTCATGATCCGCTCGACGTTCTCGAGCACCACGATGGCGTCATCCACCACGATACCGATGGCGAGCACCATGCCGAACAGGGTCAGCAGGTTGATGGAGAAACCGAGCACCAGCATGCCGGCGAAGGTCCCGATGAGCGACACTGGCACCGCGATACAGGGGATCAGGGTGGCGCGGAAGTTCTGCAGGAACAGGTAGACTACCACGAACACCAGCACGATCGCCTCGAACAGGGTGTGTACCACCTCTTCGATGGAGATCTTCACAAACTCTGTGGTGTCGTAGGGGATCTGGTACTCGATATCCTGCGGAAAGCGCTCCTTGAGCCGCTCCATGGTGGTGTGCACCGCATCGGCGACTGCTACGGCGTTGGCACCGGGCTGCAGATAGGTAGCGATACCGATGGCCGGTTTGCCGTTGGCGCGGGCCACCAGATCATAATCCTTGCCCCCCAGCTCGACCCGGGCGACATCGCGGACCCGGATCTTGGAGCCATCGGGCATGGAGCGAACTATGATGTTCTGGAACTCTTTCACATCTTCAAGGCGACCCTTGGTCTGCACCGTGTAGGTGAAGTCGATGGGGGTCGAGGTGGGCTGAGCGCCGATCTTGCCTGCCGCAAACTGGGTGTTCTGCTCGCGGATGGCGCTAATCACATCACTCGGGGTGAGTTCGAGCTGGGCCAGTCGATCCGGCCGCAACCAGATGCGCATCGCATAGTCGGTACCGCCAAACAGAGTGGTATCACCGATGCCGGGAATCCGCTTGAGCTCGTCGATGATGTTGAGCAGGGCATAGTTTGACAGATAGGTGGTATCAAACGAGCCGTTCGGCGACTGGAGGGTGACCACCTGCAGGATGGCGGTCGATTTCTTCTTGACCGTTACCCCCTGCTTTTTCACCTCTTCCGGCAGCTGGGCCATGGCGGCCGATACCCGGTTGTTGACGTTGATGGTGGCCTGATCCGGATCTGTGCCGATCTCGAAGTAGACGTTGAGGTTCATCTGGCCGTTGGAGGCCGAACCCGATTGCATATAGATCATCCGCTCGACGCCGTTGATCTGCTGCTCCAGCGGTGCGGCGACAGTCTGGGAGATCACCTCCGGAGTGGCCCCTGGATAGAAAGCGGTCACAGAGACCACCGGCGGGGTGATCTGGGGGTACTGCTCGATGGGAAGCGAGCGCATTGCCGCCAATCCGCCCAGCACGATAATGATGGAAATCACGCTGGCGAAGATGGGACGCTCGATAAAAAACCTGGAAAACATACGAGCTCCTTACTTGGCCGCTGAGTGGCTGACCATCTTGGCGGTGATGGCTTTCATCTCGTCGGCAGAGACAGGTTTCACCACGCTGCCGGGGCGAGCCTTCATCAAGCCTTCGACGATGTAACGGTCACCGGCATTGAGGCCGCTGTCGATCAGCACCCCCTCGGAGACCACCGGGCCCAGTTTGACCGGACGGGGGATCACCTTGTTCTCGGCATCGACCACCATCACCATGCGGTCAGCCTGGGACTGGACGATAGCGCGGGGCGGCACCACGATGGCATTCTTGCGGGTGCCCAGATCGATGGTCATACGGACAAACTGGCCGGGCAGCAGCACGCCGTCCTTGTTATCGAAGATGGCGCGGGCACGGATGGTGCCGGTCTGGGGATCGACCCGGTTGTCGGAGAAGTTGAGCTTGCCCGCTTGTGGGTAGACAGAACCATCGGCCAGGCGGATATGGGTGCGCCAGTTGGTGGCGTCCTTGGCTTCAATGGTCCCTCTCTTGACCGAGTTCTCGAAATCGAGGCGATCCTGCTCCGAGTAGGAGAAGTTGACGTAGAGCGGATCAAACTGGGTGATGGTAGTGAGCAGGCCGTTGTCGCCACTGGTGGAGATAAGGCTCCCCTCGGACTGGGAGCTCTTGCTCGCCATGCCGTTGATGGGGGCAGTGACCTTGGTATAGCTGAGGTTGAGCTCGGCCTCCTTCACCTTGGCCTGAGCGGCCTGATGGCTGGCGATGGCCGCTTCATAGTTGGCGATGGTGTCGTCATAGTCCTTGCGGCTTACCACCTGGCGCTTGAAGAGGGGAATGATGCGATCCCGATCGGCGCGTGCCTTGTTGAGTCTGGCCTGCTCCTGGGCCAGGGTGCCTTTGGCCTGCTCCAGCGCCACCTTGTAGGGCTCGGGGTCGATCAGGAACAGTTGCTGGCCGGCGGTAACCGGTTGGCCTTCCACATAAGTGCGCTTGAGCAGGATGCCACTGACCCGGGAGCGCACATCGATCTCGCGAAAGCCGGCAGTTTCGCCAACCATCTCGGTGGTGAGCGGCACATCGGTCAGGATCGCCTCGTTGACTACCACGGGCACGGCCTGCATGGTTTGCGCCGTCTGGTTTGTTTCCCCGCCACAGCCGGCCAGTGCACCGGCCAGCGTCAGAGCGAGCATCCCCTGTTTGAATAATCCTGCTCTGGTGTTTGGCTCCATCATCATTTCACTCCAGTTGGCCCGATTGCGGCCATCATGCACACCTTTTTTTTCGGCTGACGTGATTAACTTCATGATTACAAATTAACTCATTGGATTATTGAAGTTTTTCAATCATAGAGCATGAACATTGAACCCAAGCTGCTTGATCGAAAAAGTTCTCTCTGTTCTTCACAACAGAAGCCGTTCTGCTGCTGAAAAATGGAGTAAAGAGTATCATATGAGAACGAGATTGCCGACAGGATAGTGCTTACGATGACAATAGCCAGGAGGAAAAAAAGGGGGGGGGAGTATTGTGGCGGGCGAGAGGAGCCCTCGCCCGCACTCAATCAATCAGGCGAAGCAGGCCCAGATGGGAGCGTGGTCGGAGGGTTTCTCGATGCCGCGCAGCTCGTAGTCGATACCGGTCTCGGTCACGCTGTCCTTGAGGGCGTCGGAGGCCATGATGAGGTCGATGCGCAGGCCGCGATTCTCGTCAAAGCCCTTGGATCGGTAGTCAAACCAGGAGAAACGCTCGCACTCGGTAGGGTTGGCGGCGCGGAAGGTGTCGGTGAGACCGAACCCTTTCAGCCGCTCCATCCATTCGCGCTCGATGGGCAGGAAGGAGCACTTGCCATCCCGCAGCCAGCGCTTGCGGTTCGCTTCACCGATACCGATGTCGAGATCGGTGGGGGAGATATTCATATCCCCGATCAGCACCAGCTGGTCGTCCGGCGTGTGATGAGTTTCGAGATAGTGCTGCAGCTCCTCGTAGAACTTCTGCTTGGCCGGGAACTTGGTCTCGTGATCCTGGCTTTCACCCTGCGGGAAGTAGCCGTTCATCACCTTGATGAGAGAGCCGTCTTCGCGCTCGAAGGTCGCCATGATCATCCGGCGCTGGGCCTCTTCGTCATCGGTGGGGAAGCCTTTCTCCACCTTGACCGGCTTCTGCTTGCTCATGATGGCGACCCCATAGTGGGCCTTCTGGCCGTGAAACTCCACGTGATAGCCCATGGCCTCCACATCGGCCAGCGGGAAAGCCTCGTCGTGTACCTTGATCTCCTGCAGGCCGATCACATCGGGTTGGTGCTTGTCGATGATGGCTTGCAGCTGGTGCAGGCGGGCGCGCAGGCCGTTGATATTGAAAGAGATGATCTTCATGTCCGGGATGCTCATGTCATTTTTATAAGTGGCTATTGGACTAGGAATCGGCGGTGGATGCAAGTTCGGGGCGCGGGTCAGCACCAGTGGCCGACCCGCTTGGCAGGGAGAGGCGTCAGCGGGTCATCTTTTTGACGAATACCACCACAAACAGCGCCAGCGTGAAGCTGCCGGTAAAGGCTTCGAAGGCGGCAAAGATCCTGGAGAGCCCGACCGGAGTGAAGTCGCCGTACCCCAACGTGGTGAAGGTGACCACGCTGTAGTAGAGGCATTCGAGCAGGAAGATGGCGTTCTCTTCAAGGGGCGCCTCTGGTCGATAGATAAGGTAGTTACCCGCGAAGTTGAGGCCGCAGAAGAAGTAAAAAATGCTGCAGATAAAGATGAGCAGCAGAGAGAAGAGCACCACCCTCATCGGGGCCTCGCCATAGCCGCAGAAGAGATCGACCACCCAGGAGGTAAAACGCTGGGTCGACCAGAACGGCAGTTGCAGGCGGCGCATGGTGAGCTCCTGCTGGATATAGTTGCCGGACATGGTGAAGATCCCCTGCGCCTCGGAGGCTTTGCGTAGATCCCGGTAGGTCTCTTCCGCCTCCTTGAACCAGATGCGCGCCTGTTTGGGATCCTGTTCGCGGCGCCCCTTGCGATCCTGCATCACCCGTTTGCCGGTCTGCATGTTGTCGAGCCGGGTGTTGTGCCAGCGGATGCCGAGCAGGTTGACGTCATCGAGGGTGGCGCACTGGAGGTTGGCATCACTGAGATCGGCTTTCATCAGGCTGCCGCCCTTCATGCGCAGGCCGTAGAGGTGACCACCGCGCAGGTTGGCGCGATAGAGGTTGCACTGCTCCAGCAAAAATCCCTGATCGGACTCCTTGTTGACCAGATTGAGGCCCGCCAGATTGGCCCGTGACAGCTGCAGGCCGTGGCAGAGTCCGCCAGCGCGAACGTACTGTTCAAGCGCCTCGGCGGTGTGGGCTTCCTGATGGGTATGGTGGGGATCATGCCAGTGGCAGAGATCGTGCTCGCCAGCCTCTTCACTGCAGTGGCGGCCATCGGCCACCAGATAACGACACATCGCCATCTTCGTTTCCCTCGCATTGCCGAACTGGTTTCAGCATAGGCGGGGAAAAGGGGGCACGGCGGCGTCTTAGCTGAACTGGTTGAACTCCTGGCGCAGCTTGCGAAAACGCTCCTGCTGGGCCGGGTTGAGGGGGATGCCGTCGAGCACCTCCAGGGTCTCCTTGCATTCGGCACCAAACTCCGGGCTCTTGCGGTTTTTCTGCATCAGTTGCAGCAACACCTGGATCTTGTTGAGGGCGGCACCGGTATTGGCGGGCGCGCGGCGCAGGGCCTCGCGGAAGTGACCGAGTGCCTGTTCAAGCTCCCCGGCCTGATAGGCCTTGATCCCCAGATCGTTGAGCTGCTGGTAGCGCTGACGCCGCTCCAGTACCGTCTTGTCATCCCGGGTTGCCTGAATACAGGTGGTGAGCAGCCGGTCTTCGTCCTCCGCCAGCAGGCTCTGCAGGCTCTCGGCGTACTCAAACTCGCCGAGCTGATAGAGAGCGAGGATGGTTTCGCCAAGCAGGGCGGGGGGCATGGTGGCCGGTTCGTCGAGCCAGTTCTGGTTGGCGCGATAGAGCATCTTCTTGCCCTTGAGCAGCTCGCCCAGCGCGATCTGTACCCGAGCCTGACAGATCTGCTCGAACACCGGGTAGTTGAACTCCGACATCATCAACGAATCGCGGATGCGCGACAGGGCAGAATTGACCTGCTTTTGCAGGTTGGCGATGTGGTAGCTGTCGTTGCTGTTGAGGGCGTAGAGGGTCAGGGTCTGGATATAGGCCCCCAGATAATGGGGCGTGCGGTGGATGGAGTTGCGCGACAGGTCGATCAGCGACATCAGCACATCCTTGGCATGGGCGTAGTCGTGGCGCTGCAGGCACACCTCCGCCAGCCGACGGGAGAGTTGCACCGACTGGGGGGAGATATCCACCGCCCGTCTGAGCTCCTGCTGCGCCTGCTCGTCATTGCCAAGGGCCAGCAGGGATTCCGCCAGCCAGAGGTGAGCCTCCACCATCAACGGGGTATTTTTGAGGGTCGCCTGCAGATGGCTGACCGCCTCTTCGTGGAGCCCCAGGGTGTTGCAGGCCTTGCCCAGCGTCAGGCGGGCCCAGCTGTTCTCCTGCCCTGCCAGCAGCTGGCGCATCAGGGAGCGCGCCTCCTGCGCCTGACCCAGCTTGAGGTGGGTATCGGCCTGCAGGCAGCGGCAGTAGTTGGCAAAACGGGGCACCGCATCGGCCCGCTCGGCACAGGCGGTAATGAGAGCCTGGAAGTTGTTGTCGGCCAGGGCGGTGAATACCGGTGCCAGGGCATGACGCCGGGCGAGGGCGCGTCTGAGGCGAAACGAGAACTGCTCCTGGGAGAAGGGCTTCATCAGGTACTCGTCGGGCTCGGCCTCCAGCGCACTCAGCACCATGGCGCGGGAGCTGTCGCTGCTCACCATTATCACCACGCTCTGGGGCGGGATCAGGCTCTGGTCACGCAGACTCTCCAGCAACTGGCGGCCATTTTCGCCGACCCCCAGATCGTAATCGATGAGATAGATGTCGAAGCTGCCCTTCTGGCAGCGACGCCGTGCATCCTCGGCGGTATTGGAGTAGGTGATGTTGCTGATACCCAGATTGATCAGCATCGCCTTCATCATCACCTGAAACGAGCGCTGCTCATTGACCATCAGAATGCGTTGGGGCTTGGCAGGGCTCTTCTTTTCTGACGCGTTTTCCGGTGTCTGCATTGTTCTGGGTCGAGGCGCTACGGGTTGATGGGAGAAAGTGTGCCACCAAAGCGTGTCAAGTGGCAATCAATGTGCTTTTGTCACGCAACTTTCAGTTTCCATGTCACGCTCTGTGCCTGGTGGCCAGGGCGATGTGGTTGATCCATATCAAATAAAGCTCAGATGGGGTGGCAGCACGCGGCACACTTTTTAGACTGATAGAGGGGGCAAAGACAAGCCTCGGTCACATATAGGCCCCATCAGGCAGGTATCAGGGCCTGCCTCTGTCAGTCCATGAATCACGGAGGGATCAGAGATGAGTTTGCTACCAAGCCGTACCAGTCTGTTCGATGACCTGTTTCGCGATATGGCGTCCGGCTTCTATATTCGCCCCTTGCACGGGGACCCCTTGCCGAGCCAGATCAGGCTGGATTTGAAGGAGAGTGATGGCAACTATGTGCTGCAAGCCGAGTTGCCGGGGGTTGCCAAAGAGGACATCCATGTGGATATCCATGGTAAACAGGTGACGCTGAAAGCGGAGATCCGCCAGTTTGACAGCCAGAACAAGGATGAGCGAACACTGCGCAGTGAACGCTATTTTGGCAGTGTTTCACGCACTCTGGAGTTGCCGGTCGAGGTGGCGCTGGACAAGGTCAGCGCCAGGTTCGAGAACGGTATCCTCACGTTGCAACTGCCCAAGCAGGTGGAAACGCCAGCCCCTCACCGGGTGACCATCGAATAGCCCGTGACAAGTTCATCATCAACCGTAATGAGAAGGCCCCGTTATCGGGGCCTTCTGTTTATCAGTGCTTTTCTGTCGGTTGCTTCGCCAGATAGTGGGCGAATTGGGGCGTGTACTTGGCCTTGAACCCCTGTTCGGTCTTGATGATGAGATAGACCGCCAGCTTGTGCTGTTTGGCAAATGCCATACCCGCTTCGGGCCCCATCACCATCAGCGCGGTATCGAGGGCGTCAGCCTCAAGCGCGGTCGGGGTGATCACGCTGGCGGAGACCAGCTTGTGGGTGACCGGCTGGCCGGTGGCAGGATCGATGATATGGGAGTAACGCTGGCCATCCAGCTCGTAGTAGTTGCGATAGCTGCCTGCGGTGCTGAGCGCCATACCGTTGGGGATGACGATATCGGAAAACGCCCCCGGCTGATCGGAGGGTTCGACGATGGCCACTTTCCATGGCGAGCCCTTGCTGTTGTTGCCCTTGCTGCGCACCGCACCGGCCACTTCGATCAGGTAGTTGTGTACCCCCTTGCCCTCGAGCAGGGTGGCGATTTCATCCGATGCCGCCCCTTCGCCGAGAGTGGAGAGGTCGAGATAGAGATCCGGGATCGTTTTTTCGAGCAGGAAGTGATCCCCTTGCGGGGTCAGGGTCAGCTTGTCGATGCCCACCTTGTGGCGGGCGGCGGCGATGGCTGCCTCATCGGGCCGCTTGACCGGCCGTTTGTCCGGGCCAAAGCCCCACAGATTGACCAGAGGCCCCACGGTCACATCCAGCTTGCCGTTGGTCAGCTTACCGGCATCAATCCCCTGCTGGACTATGATGGCCATGGCGGGCGGGATGGCAAACGGGGTATTGGCGGGCCCCTGATTGAAACGGGAGATGAGCGAGCCCGGATCGTAGGTGGAGATCTCCTTGTTCATCCGGGCCAGCAGGCTCTCTACGTCGCTTTTGAGGGCGGGCTCCCCACCGGGGTAGCTATCGCTCAGGGTCACCACATAGTAGGTACCCATGGTCTTGCCCTGAATACGGGTCTGGGCAGGCGGGGTGGGCTGGCAGCCGGCCAGCGCCAGCAGCAGGGTCAGCAGCAGGGTCAGCAGCAGGGTCAGCAGCAGGCCGCGCAGGGCCGCCACGGGGGTTATCGCAATCATCCGGCGCTCTCATCTGGAGAAGGTTCATATCGGGGCGCTAGCTTAGCCAAGGGGCGCCCGCCGGGCGAGCCCTGATGGAGGCAATCGGAGGGAAAAGGGCAGAAAAAATTAAACATTTTTGAACCTGTGGCTGGAGCGGGTCGTATCGTCCATCCGTGAGGGAGATAGTGGCGAGTAGAGCACCGTCTGGTGACCTAGCCCGCAGCTTTGGCCAAAACCCATCGCCGATTGAAAACAATTGAGTAAAATGAAGGTCGATTTAGACGGCATCTTTGCGAAGCGTTCACCGCATCCGCCAAGTCGTTGCCATCCATTGCCAATCAAAGGAGAAGATGATGAAAAAGGCGATTACCCTGCTGTTTCTGAGTACTCTGGCTGCCCCGGTTCTGGCGGATGAGTGTGCACTGGTCATCGAAGGCAATGATGCCATGCAGTACAACCTCAAAGAGATGAGCGTTCCGGCCACCTGCAAAGAGGTGACGGTCACTCTGAACCATACCGGCAAGCTGCCTGTGACCGCCATGGGCCATAACTGGGTGCTGTCCAGCACCGCAGACTATCAGACTGTGGCGACGGCGGGGATGAGCGCCGGGGCCGAGAACGGCTATCTGCCCAAGGATGATCCCCGCGTGCTGGCGCATACCAAGCTGATCGGCGGTGGCGAGAGCAGCAGCGTCACCTTCAAGACCGACGGTCTGGCGGGCAAGGATCTCACCTTCTTCTGCTCCTTCCCCGGCCACTTCGCCATGATGAAGGGCTCCTTCAAGGTCAACTAAGGTGCTGAGCGGCATCGAGCCGGTTGCCTCAATAGAAAAAGCCGGGATTTCCCGGCTTTTTCATATCTGTCGCTTGTTGTGGCGTGGCATGACTGCGCACAGCCGACTTTCGCGTTATTTGGCCTGCAGGGTAAAGAAGGCGATGGTGGTCTTCTTCTGGCATTCGAAGTGAATGCTCTCTTCACCGGTCACCACCAGCGTCTCGTTGATGGCCACCTCTTTGCCCTGCACGGTCAGCTGGCCGCTCAGCAGGTGACAGAGGTAGGTCTTCCCAGGCTCGAGGGTCAGGGTCAGCGGGAAGGGGAGGTTCAGCACCCGCACGTTGGCGCTGATGCGAGCCGGATGGTAGATAAGCCCCAGATCGGTCACCTCTTTTTTCAGCAACTCGCAGTGGGTCTCCTCGTCGCCGCTAAAGTGCGCCGCCTCGAAGGTGGCGTAGGGGTGGCCGTTGAGCACAAAGCCAGCCCCGCTTACCGGCAGCAAAATGCGCTGATAGCCGGGAAAGGGGGAGAAGGGGCCCGCGCTCTTGATGGGTGCCGAGCTCAGTCGATAGTCAAAGTCGAGTTTGGCAAGGCTGCTCCCCTTGGGGGAGATGAGGATCTGGCTGGTTGTGCCCTGCTGGTTTTTCCAGGGCATCTTCTGGTGGTCAGACTCTTTAATCAGGGTGATCACGGGCACTTCCTCACGATAAAAAACGCAGGGAGCCGGGGACATCAACCCCGGCTCCCTGATAGAGATTGGCGATGGTAAAGGCGATCAGCCCTGACCATCCAGTGCGGCCAGCCGCGCTTCCATGGCGGCGAGACGACTCTTGAGCTCGCTCACCTCCTGCTCCAGCTCGCTCAGGCGGTCGGCGGTAGGGGAGGCATAGGCAGCCGCAGGGGCGGCATCCATCATCGCCTGAATATCCACCTCACCGCTGAACAGGTGGGCGTAGCGGGATTCGCGCTTGCCCGGCTCGCGCGGCAGCTTGACCACGTAGGGGCCACGCTCGATGAGTTGGGTCAGCACCGCATCCACCTCGGTGACATCATCGAAACTGCAGAGGCGGTTGGTGCGCGAGCGCAGCTCCCCCGGTGTTTGCGGGCCGCGCAGCAGCAGCTCGCAGATGATGCCGAGCTCCTGGGCATCGAATTTCAGTTCACCAAACTCGGTGTTGCAGAATCTGTGCTGGTAGCGGGGGACCCGGGCATTGAAACCGGCAGTGTTGACTACCAGGCGTCGGCGGATCAGCTCGTCCACCACGGCGCGGATATCGAGCTCGGCCAGATCCAGTACCGGCTCGCGGTTGCTCTTCTGGTTGCAGGCGTTGACCAGCGCATTGAGGGAGAGGGGATATTGATCCGGGGTGCAGATCTCTTTTTCAATCAGACACCCGATGACACGGGCCTCCAGTGGGCCAAGTACTAACTCCATTTCCTACTCCCTAGCAAATCGCGATATCAAGAGCCCCCTATCTTAGTCATGCCCCGCACCGCGTCCAGTTTTGCGCGCCATTTTTGCGAGCTAATCAGAGGGTTGGCGAAAGGCTCGCCAACGCCAGAGGTCTCCGCTTTTAGCGCTGCCCCTGATAGAAGCGCGCCTTGTCGGCATACATGGCGTCATCCGCCACCCGGCTCAGCTCCGCCAGCGGGGTCTGGTCGCTGCTGCTCCAGCCGATGGCAAAACGCAGCGGGAAGCTATGCTCCCCATGTTGCACGATGGCGTGCTGCTGGCTTGCTTCCAACCTGCCTGCCAGCTGCTGGCAGGCGAGGTGATCCGCCTCTGCCAGCAGCACGAATTCGTCTCCTCCCATTCTGAATATGCTCTCATTCTGTCGGCACAGCGTGCGCAGTAGTCGTGCCATCTGGATCAGCAGGGCGTCGCCCGCCTCGTGCCCATACTGGTCGTTGGTGCGCTTGAGGCCGTTGAGGTCGAGCATGAAGAGGGCGAGGTGACGCTCCGGATGGCGCGCCAGCACAGCCTGATAGTGATGGAACATCTCTTCGAACGCCTGGCGGTTGGGCAGGCCGGTGAGGTTGTCGGTGCGGGCGACCCGTGCCAGTTCATCGGTAAAGAGTCGCCCCTCGATGCCCACTGCCAGTTGCTTGGCAAACAGCCGCAAGATAGCCCTGTCCTCCGACTCCAGCCCTTCGGCGCTCACCATCAGATAGCCAAACAGCACGCCACTCTGGCTGCCGGGCAGGGTCATGATCTTCCAGAGTGCGTTATCCCACTGGCATTCGGAGTGTTTGACCTCCTCATCCATCAGTTGGGTCAGCTTCTCCTGCAGGGCATCCCGCAAGGGAGCATCGACCCCCTGGGTCAGGGAGTAGTGGGGCTGGCCATCGCGGCGGATCACCAGCCCCCAGCGGTGACCGGGATAGAGCTGGGAGAGCTGCAACAGGGCGGAGCTAGCCAGCTCGGCGATATCCACATCCAGCTGCTGGTGCAGACCGAACTGCAGCCAGGATTGCAGCACATGGCGGCTGCGCTCCTCCCGGCTCAGGGCCGAACGCAGGGCGGTCGTTTGGGATGCCACCTCTTGCTCCAGCTCGTCATTGAAGCCGAGCAGCCGCTGGTTGAAGGCCTCTTTCTCGCTGTTGGCCTGCTGCAGTTGTTCGTTCTGTTGATAGAGTGCCCGCACCTGGGCCGAGATGGTGTAGGCCATCTCCTGCAGCAGTTGGCGTACCTCGTCGTACTCCACAAAGCGCAGCGGTGCCTGCCGTTGCTGGTAGTTGCCCTTGCCATAGCTGCGCACCAGCGCGGCCAGCGAGCGCAGCGGTCGGGTGAGCCAGCGGGTAAGCCAGACACAGCCGATGGCCACCAGCAGCAACATGACGGCGATGCTGATGGTGAGCAGCTGCTGGGATTTGTTCAGCTCGCTAACCCTGTCATCGCTGTAGCTGTAGAGGGTGATGGTGGGGGTAATCATCTCTGCAAGTTGTGGCCAGCCGATAGTCAAGAGCTGCGCCATCTGGCTGGGGACCCGGTCATCCATGTCTCTGGTGTTGTCATGTGAGCCCTCGTAGAGAGGGGTATCTCCTTGTGAAATGACCAGATACTCGCTCCCCTTGAGATAGGGTTCCAGCAGCTGGGCCATCTGTCGCCAGGGGAGGATAGCCATCACGAAGCCGGAAGGGGTCTGCATCACGCCAGCACGCTGGTGATTGCGATAGATGGGGGCCACCAGCGCCAGTCCGCCGCTGCGGTCCTGCTCCATATCGCCGATCAGCAGGGGATCATCCACAGGCATCAGCAGATGTTTACCCTGTTTGGCTTCCCGCGTCTTGCTCCAGGCCATCAGCTGTGGCATCAGGTTGCTCGACTCGAGGTGGGAGGCCTGGCCATTGATGTACTCCACCACCAACCCCTTGTCATCGATGAGGTAGGCCGAGGTGAGCAGGCTGTTGGATTTGACAAAGGTGGCCAGCGCCAGCCGGGCATGACTGGAGAAGAGAAAATTCTCGAGTGCCTGATTGAGCACCCGGTCGTTGCTGAGTTGCTGAAGTTGGGTGCCGATCAGCTCGCTGCGAAAGCGTGCCTCACGGGTCATGCTGGTGAGGGCCCGTTCCAGCTGGGATTGTTCGCTCTGGGCAATGATCTGGTGCTGACGAGCCAGCAATATGCCGCTCACCAGCAGCGCAGGCAGCAGGGCAACGGTGAACAGGATGACGATGAGCGTGGGGCCGAGACGAAAGGTACGGTGGCTCATTTTGACTTGACCTGCCGGTATTGCTGATCAGCCAGTTGCTGCATGTAACGGGCCGCATCAGCAGCACTGCTTCCCTCCTTGAAACGCTCGAACCCCTTGTCCATCGCCTGCCAGGCAATGGACATGGCACTGTCGGAAGGCATGGGAGTACTGAGGGTAAACTGTTCCAGCAGCACTTTTTCCTGAGGCGTGGGACGGCGGCTGATGGCGGTAAAAGCCTGCTGATTGACCGGCAGCAACGCCCCCTGATGATAGATGAACTGCTGAATATCCTGACGCTGGATAAAGGCCATCAGTGCCTTGATAACGGGTTGCCGATCCTCATCATCCATCGCCCAGCGGGAGGCTCCCATCACGTAGGCGCCGCTCATGGAGTGCATGGAATGGCTTTGCCAGCGGGGCAGCAGGGCGACACCCAGCTTATCCCCCATATTCTTCACCAGATCATTGAAGGCCCAGTCCCCATTGATGAGGTAGGCGCTTTTGCCCTCATTGAAGCGGGCGAGGGCGGTGTCATAGTCGCACTCGGGATCGACCCACTGTTCGCTGGCGACGGTGCGGTAGGCCTCCAGTGCCTGCACCATGGCCGGGCTGTCGAGGGTGATGCGCCCTTCGGTCACCGGCGAGCCGCCAAAGGTGTGTAAAAAGGCTGCGAAGTAGTACATGTCGTGATAGGGCCAGCTGACGGGGTAGACCCCCTTGGCCTTGAGGGCCGGGGTGATAGCAGTCAGTTGCTGCCATTGGGTCACCGGAGTCGAGATCAGCGCCTTGTTGTAAAACAGCATCAGATGGTTGCCCTGCATCATGGGCATGCCCCAGCGTTGCCTATCCAGGGTGACATAACGCAAGGCACTGGCCATCAATGAGGGGGAAAACCACTCGGCCGGGAGGGGAGCGAGGGTCATCTGGCGATAGAGGCCGATAAAATCGGAGGGGATCAGCATCAGGTCGGGCAGCCCCCTGGCCTGAGCCGCCAGCAGGATATCTGCCTTGATCTTGCCCGGCTCGATCTGGGTGACGTGAACCTTGTGATTGCCTTCCTGATTGAAGCGGGTGACCACGTCGTCGATCACATACCCGGCCTGCTGGGAGTGCCACAACTCCAGCACTGGCTCCTGGGCCCGCAGTGGCTGAATGCCAGAGAAGATGCAAAGCAGCAAAAGATGATAAAAAACGCGATCTATGGTCATGTTACCATCACATCTGTACCTTGGATCAGAAATGAAAAATGTAACAAACAACCGCTACTGCCGGTAGTGTGGTGGATCAACTAATTGAGTTAAGAGACAAAAAGCCCGGCGCTTGGGCCGGGCTGAGGGATAAATTGCTTATCCGGATTATCTTCGAGGCATCTATTGTGGATGTTGCTTGAGGATGTCGTATATCTCCTCTTTCAGTTTGAGTTTCTGTTTTTTCAGATCCCTCACCTCGGCGCTATAGTCGCTGGCGTGATGTTTTTCCAGCTTTCTAATCTCCGCATCCAGGTCGTTGTGCAAGTCAAACTTCTTCTGGAAATGGACATCACTGCTCTTCAGTTTCGAGATAAGTTCTCTGTACTCTGGGAACATGTAATGGAGCCTCCTTGGTTTCGTTTGATTGTGCCTTAGAGACCAAACTACCCCTTACCCCCCCAGATAAATGTGATCCGGATCCAATTCGGCAACAATGGTTTGCTGCATAAAGAGTATGTTTTTTAACTTGTTGAATCAAAAGCAGATCAGACATTCATTAGTCAGAGGGAGAGGGAAAAACTGTAATCCAGATCACAGTTGTGACGGCGGGATGATGGCCGTTAGCCGGTAAACGGCAGCAAAAAAGGGGCATAGAGCCCCTTCATGTAACCGGTATGGCGTTTACTCTTTTTTCTTTTTCTTCTCGGGCCGCGGCTTGCCGTCGCGGTGGATCACCTTGCCCGCCTCAAAGCCAATCTGGGCGGCCAGCTCCTCCAGATCCGCCGACTTGGCCTGATCCCCTATGGCGTAGCGATAGTTGGCGATGGATAGCTTGTCGGCCACCGGCGTGCCCGGGACGATAGGCTCGCGCCAGCCCTGGCCGATGTGGGCCACCAGGGTGCCGTTCATCAGCAGCTCGCCGACGATCTCCTGGGTCGGATTGCCCTTGCCGTAGGTGAGACCCTGCGGGTGCTTCTTGCCGACCAGCGGCTCGTTGCTGGCGGGGATCAGCTTGGTGCGGATCAGCCACTTGGGCTTTTTGGTGTTGCCCACCGCCTTGCCGGTCTGGTACTCGTTGATCTTGATGGTCTTGATCATCTGGGCCATGAAGTCCTTGGTCAGCGCCTTCTGGGCGTCGCTGGTTTCATCGATGGCGATGGGGGCCACATACCAGGTCTGGGTGGCTTGAGCCTTGGGAGCGGCAGGGGCAGTTTGCGCCATGGCCAGGGGGCTGAGCAGGATGGCAGCCAGCAAGAGTCCTATCTTCTTCATTGTGATTCCGCTTTTGTTTCAACAAGAATTTTGTTTTGCCAGCGACGACTGCGCCAGCGCCAGAACATGGCCAGACCGCGCACCCACTCGTCGCAGGCCAGCGCCAGCCAGATACCGACCAGTCCATAACCCTGCATGATACCGAGGAAATAGGAGAGTGGCACGGCAATTCCCCACATGGAGAGCAACGCCATGTAGAGGGGGAAACGGGCATCCCCGGTGGCCCGCAGGGCGTTGATCACCACCAGATTGAAGGTGCGGCCGGGCTCGAGGATAAGGCTGATAAGAAACAGTTGCGCCACCTGGGTGATGATGTCGGCATCATCGGTAAAGAGGCTGATGATGGTACGGCCATTGAGGGCAGCCACCACGGCGATGACGCAGGTGACTGCCAGCCCCAGCTTGAGGCTCTTGAGCAGCTGTTGATAGGCGCGATCGAACTGCCTGGCACCTGCCAGATGACCGATGATGATTTCGTTGCCAAGGCCGATAGAGAGGCCAAACAGCAGGATAAACAGGCAGATCTGGAAGAAGTAGGATTGGGTCGCCAGCGCCTTGTCCCCCAGCAGTCCGACAAAGGCTGTCACCACCATAAACTGCAGCATCCAGGAGAGGTTCTCTCCTGCCGCCGGCAGGCCGATATGGAGTACCTTGCCGAGCATCTCCCGGCTGGGGTGGACGATATCGCGCACCACCAGTCGAATGCCGGTCTTGCGGGCTACCAGCCACACCAGCAGCACCACGCCGACCAGTCGGCCCGCGACCGTGCTGATGGCGACACCGGCGACCCCCAGCTGGGGCAGGCCGAACCAGCCGTAGAGCAGCAGCAGGTTGCCGACGAAGGTGATGAGGTTGACGATGAGGGTCACATACATCGCCTGACGGGTGTGGCCGTGAGCGCGCAGGGTGGCTGCCAGACAGAGGGCTGCTGCTTCCGGTAACAGGCAGAGACCGATGATCTGCAAGTAAAGCGTCCCGTCGCTCATCAGATTGGCAGGCAGGTTCATCAGCGCCAGCATGGTGCTTGCTCCTGCCATCACGCCGATGGCGGCTACCAGACCGATCAGCAGGTTGAAGCCGATGGCGGTGTGGATCACCACCCGACTCTTCTCTCGATCGCCCGCCCCCAGATACTGGGTGATCACCACACTGGTACCGATGCTGACGAAGCTGAACAATGTGATGGCGAGATCGAACACCTGATTGCCGACCGCCAGCGCGGCCACTCCCTGATAGGAGACGTGACCCACCATGAAGGTGTTGAGGGCACCGGTCAGAAAGTGCAGGGCGAGATCGATAAAGAGCGGCCAGGTCAGCGCAAATAGCGTGCCCGGGCCTGCATGGGATTGAGATTGCATGGCATGTCCAACAGCTGGGAGTGCACGGGGGAGTGCCCTCTGGGGGCGCATTTAACACCAAGGCCAAGGCCGGTGCAATCCTTGTGCAGGATTGCACCGGCCAGGGGAGCAGGCCAAGGGATCAGGCAGGCGTGGCGCCCGCCTCCTGTTCGCTTGGCAGGGTGAGGCGAGCCGAGTCGGGCAGGGCATCATCCTGCGGCCAGTTGGAGCGGATGGCATCAGTGGTGCTCTCCACCACCGCATCATCCTTGAACACCGGCTCGCGGTAGCAGCGAGTCAGGCGTAGCGCCTGATACATATCGGGGCAGAGGATGATCCCCTCATCGCCCACCCGCACGCCTGCCTGCTTTAGCCAGTGGGTCATCTGGCCGTGGCGACCCGCCATCACCATATGGATGCCGCGCCGTTTCAGCTCTTTGTGCAGCTCTCCCACCATGCTCATCACGCTGATGTCCTGATGGGTGAAGCAGGCGACAGCATCGATCACCAGACACTTGGGGGCTCGGGGATCCTGCACCAGCAGGGCCAGCACCCGCCGCTTGAAATAGGGTGCATTGAAGTAGGTGAGCGGTGAGTTGAAGCGATAGACCAGAATACCCGGGATCGCCTTGGCCTGTTCGTTGTCCCCCAGGGTACGTACTACCCCCTCGTCATCCATGCCAAGCAGCTGGTCGGTGGGGCGCATCACATTACGCAGGAACTGGAATAAGCCCAGCAACACGGCGAGGGTGATCCCGGGGATTACCCCCATGGTAAGCACGCTGATAAAGGTGACCAGCGCCAGCCAGAAGGCGGATCGATCGGAGTGGCGCAGTGCCCAGAGACCGCGAAAATCGGTGAGCGAGAGTGAGGCCATCACCAGCACCACCCCGAGGGCGGCGGTGGGAATATATTTGAGCGGTGCCGTCAGATAGAAGGTGATGAGGGCGATCACCGCCGCGGCGATGATAGAGACCAGCTGGCTCTTGCCGCCGTTGGCGTCGTTGACCGCGGTGCGTGAATCCGCCCCGCTGATGGCAAAACCCTGTGAGACCGCGGAGGCGAGGTTCGCCATACCGAGGGCCCGAAACTCTTTGTCTGCGTCGATTTCGTAACCGTTTTTGGCGGCAAAGCTGCGAGCGGTCAGCATCATGGAGACGAAGCTCACCATGGCCAGGTTAAGGGCGGGCAGCACCAGCTCTCGCATCAGACCGGGGGGAAATTCCGGCATCTGGAACGCGGGCAGGCCGGAGCCCACCGTCCCCAGGGTGGCGATATCAAACTGGCCGAGATTAAAGCCCCACACCAGCGCAGCGGTCACCACCATGGCCACCATGGAGGAGGGCCATGCCGGTTTGTAGCGCTTGGCCAGCAGCAGGGTGAGCAGGGCTACCAGACTCATGGCCAGGGTCGGCAGATGGGTCTGGGTAATATAGGTGGCGCCGCTGGCGATCCGCTCGATGAGGTAACGTTCGCTGAAAGTGAAGCCGAAGATTTTGGAGAGCTGGCCCACTATGATGGTGATGGCCACACCATTGAGCAGCCCCATCAGGATCGGGCGGGAGAGAAAGTCCGCCAGCACCCCCAGCTTGAAGCGGCTGGCAATCAGGCACCAGAAGCCGGTCATGGCGGTCATGGTCATCACCAGTTGCCAGTGACGGGTGGGGTCGCCTGCGGCCAGCGGCGTTACCACGGCGGCGATGACCGCACAGGTGGCGGCATCAGGGCCGACGATCAGCTGGCGGGAGGTGCCAAACAGGGCATAGACCAGCATGGGCAGAATGCAGGAGTAGAGGCCGACGATGGCGCCGACCCCCGCGAGCTCGGCATAGGCAATGGCCACGGGCAGGGCCACCGCAGCGACCGAGAGTCCAGCGCGAAGGTCAGGCATCAACCAGGCGCGCTGGTATTGCAGCAGGGCGGCGAGACCCGGCAGCCAGCGTTCGAGAGAGAAGAAGTCGCGCATTATTTAACCCATTGAGTTACAACCAGCTTTTACCCTAGTGTGCCCAAGGTTATCGAAAGATTGCAATCAGGTTATGGCCAGTTTACCTGAAGGTCAGGCCAGAGGGTCTGCCACTGCTTCTCCTTGATGCGCTGGGTGAAGATCTGTTTGTCCTGGCGGCATCTGGGGTTGGCACTCACTTGCAACGACCAGTTGATGGCAAAGCCATAGGGGGCAAGCCACTCGAACTCGCCATCTTGGGTCAGGCGCACGCCAATGCAGGTGGGCACTTCGACCCAGTGGCTCAGCGCCTCAAGGCTGCTGGCAAATGGCGCCACCAGCTGGCGAGTGTGCATGCGGGCCTGATTGCGCACCTCCCACTGCTGGCTGGGCAGGCGTTTGGCGAGCCAAGCTTCGTGCTCCGCTTCGGCCAGCCCTTGCGGATCGGTTTTATCGAGATAGATAAGGTCGATATCGTTGAGCGGGGTGGGCACCGCCTTGTGGTGAAGGTGATCCCAGATGAGGTTGCGGATAAAACCGGCCCCCAGCGCCCAGTCGGGCAGATTGAGCTCGGCCGCGGCTTGCAGGCAGGCCATCCGCTGCGGATCGGCCCGCAGCAGGGCTTCTGTTTTGGCTTGGAATTGCTGTTCGAGGGGGGAGTTCAGAGGTTCAGTTGTTGGCATTGCGGCGTAACCAGACATCAATGTAGCGGCAGCTCGGCACTATAGTGAGCCCCTCCGCCTGAGTCCAGTTGAAGAAGGCGCGTGCCAGCTGATCGGCAATCCCCTGCACCCGCAGCTCGGGCGGTACGAAGGTGCTGTAGGCATCGATGGTCTTGGCATCGAGCCGTCGGTAGCGCAGTCTCGACTCTTTCCCCTCCACCATACAGATGAACTGCTGCTGGTTGGCCTGATGGATGATGTCGCTCATGGTGGGCACCTCTGGCATAAAGTTGGGTCTCTCGGCACAACATAACTGTTAGCCAAGGTATAGAACAGATAATGAGAGCCCGTGGTCAATATCATCCCCCTTTGACAGAGGGCGCATCAATATCGCGATGCAGATCAAGGTGCCCGATGGTGAGTCGGGCACCGCGTTAGTGTCAGCACAAGAGTGTTGGCAAAGGGGAGGGATCAGACCCAGGCCCGCTCCAGCAGAGTGAGCAACTGCTCACGGTCGGCGTCCTTGCGATTGAACAGCAGGGCACCGTCGTTGACTGCCAGATCGCGGATCTCGGTCAGTAGCGAGCGATCGCTTACCCCAGCCTCGCTCATGGTGCGCGGCAGCTTGACCGCTTGCCACAAGGTGTCGCGCAGGGTGCGAATGGCTGTGATGGTCGCCTCCGCCCGCTGATGGGCCGGGGTGGCGGCAAAGCGCTCTGCCCCCACCAGCGGCAACAGCAGCCGGGCCAACTCGCTATCCACCTCGGGGCGGTTGTAGTCGAGCACGGTCGGCAAAAAGAGGTTCATGCACAGCCCGTGGGGCAGATGGCAGCGGGCTCCCAGACTGTGGCCGAGGGCGTGCACCAGCCCCACCATGGAGTTGGAAAAAGCCATGCCAGCCAGCGTGGAGCCTTCCGCCAGTTGCAGCCGCAGCTGTTTGTTTTGCGGGTCGTGGATGATTTGCGGCAGGGCGCTGGCGATCTTCTCCACTGCCATCAGTGCCAGCGCATCGCTCACTGGATTTTTCGCTGTGCCGATAAAGGCTTCGATGGCGTGGGTCATGGCGTCCATGGCGGTAGCGGCGGTGATATTGAGGGGCAGCCCCTGGGTCAGGCGCGGGTCGAGCACCGCCAGCTGGGGCAGCAGGAAGGGGGAGGTGAAGGGCACCTTGCGCCCGCTCGCCTCATCCTTGATCACCGCCACCAGCGTCACTTCTGATCCTGTGCCCGCCGTGGTGGGCACCACTGCCAGCGGCTTGAGGGGACGGGTCAGGCAACCGGCGCCCGAGTAGTCGAGCAGATGATCCCCCCCCATGGAAGTGAGAATGTTGACCGCCTTGGCGGTGTCGATGACCGAGCCGCCCCCCAGCGCCACCAGACTGTCGCAGTCGAGCTCGCGATAGCGTTTGGCGATCCGCTCCACCACGGCGGTGGAAGAGTCGGCCGGGATCTCGTCCCAGATGGCGGCAACCGGCAGCTCCCCCTCGGCCAGCACATTGGCCAGCAGGGTGGCAAGGCCGGTGGCATTGACCCCCTTGTCGGTCAGCAGCAGCGGGCGACGGGCCCCGAGGCTGGCCAGCTCGCTGGCCAGCTGCTCCAGCGCCTGTTCACCGGCCAGCAGTTTGACCGGGCAGAAGAAATCGTAATAGCGGCTCATTTCAAGGCTCCTTGCGCGTTAGCCGGTCACCAGACCCAGATAGATGTTGCAGGCCCGGCCGATCTTGTTGGTCGGGGCGGGATAGTGGCGCAGCAGTGGCCGCGCGATAAAGGCAGGCAGGATCAGGGACTGCAACTGCTCAAGCCCCCGCACCAGATGCATGGCGGTGGTCAGATCCCCCTCTACCAGCAGCCGGTTTTCGCCAAATGCCTGATTGACCCCGAGCCGAAAGCTCAGGGCGCGAAAGGCGATATTGGGGTGCTTGAAGCGCACCCGCAGCGGATGGATGGTGGCATGGGGTGCCGCCGGCGCGCCGGGATACCAGCGGCCCCCCTGCTTGTGCATGTTCATGGCGTAGCCGATGCCGCCCACTTCGAGGCGAATAGCCAGCCCGTCCGGCAACGGCGCCAATTCGCGGCGTACCGCCTCATCGGTGCGGGCGGCGCGGCAGAGGGTGCGACCCACCACCCAGAGCAGTGTGGTGATCCAGAGGCGGCGGCCAAGTGCGGCCAGAGATTCAACGGTCGGAGTTGTCATAGGGGTTGGCTCCTGAGATGGCTGACCAGAAGAGGGCAAAGGCACTGGCTTGCCAGTAGTCGTCCTGTCCCAGCTCCGGTTGATCGACAAACAGTGATGCGCAGGCGAGGAACTGGCCCTGACACACCTCCAGCAACAGTGGTGCGGGAGCCTGCATCAGCTCGCCGCTGGCCTGCCCCTTTGCCAGCAGGGCAGGCAGAAAGCGCAGGGCATCGTTCAGGATCTGGCTGCGGGCCGGTCTGGCCAGCAGCGGAGAGTGAAAGAAGCCCAGCACGAATTTGAGCTCATTGGGATGCGCGAGCATCCACCCCATCGCCAGCTGCCAGTAGTGGCGGGTCTGGTCGTACAGCGACAGGGTGGGATCTGCTTCATGGATGGCGCTCCCCATCCGGGTTTTCACATCCTGATAGAGGGCGAGGATCAGCGCCTCCTTGCTCGGAAAGTGGTGGAACAGAGTGCCGTTGGCCACCCCGGCCGCCTTGGCGATGCGGGCGGTGGCGGCCCCCTGCAGGCCATCTTCGGCGCAGAGGGCGAGGGCGGCATCCAGGATCTGGCGGCGCTTGTCGGTCATGGTTTGTGGCTGCGGGATAGCCTGGTTCATGGTCATCTCCATCAGCGCAGGAAGAAGGCCATCATCAGCTTCTGGATCCAGCTGTGGTAGGGCGGATGGATCAGGGAGCCGGTGGTGAACTTGCCGCGGGTCAGCACGGTTTTCGCCTTGGAGAAGGTAAGAAACCCCTCGTGGCCGTGGTAGTGGCCCATGCCGGAGGCGCCGATGCCGCCAAACGGCACATCATCGGCAGCCACCTGAAACAGGCTCTCGTTGATCGCCATGCCGCCGGAGTGGGTCTCCCGGGTCACCCGTGCCTGCAACTCGGGATCGAAGCTCATCAGATAGAGGGCCAGCGGGCGGGGCCGTTCAGCCACATAGGCGAGCGCCTCCTCCAGGGTGTCGTAGGTAATGAGCGGCAGCAGCGGGCCAAAGATCTCCTGCTGCATCACCTGACACTGACTCGGCACCCCGGTCAGCAGGTGGGGCACCAGCAGGCGACGCTGGTCGTCGCGGGCCGGGTTGCCACAGGGGTGGAGCTGGGCACCCGCCTGCTCGGCTTCATCGAGCCAGCTGACGAGACGTTGATACTGGCGGTCGTTGATGATGGCGCCGTAGTCGGCACTATTGAGCCCCTGCGGGTAGAGCTTGCTGAAGTGGCGGCGATAGGCGGCGATAAAGTTATCCACCTCGCTGCGGGGCAGCAGCACATAGTCGGGGGCGACGCAGATCTGCCCGGCGTTGAGGCTCTTGCCGAAGATCATCCGCTCGACCGCGGTGGCGACCGGCATGTCGGGGGCGATGAGACATGGGCTCTTGCCACCCAGCTCAAGGGTGAGGGGGGTGAGCTGGGGCGCGGCAGCGGCCATCACCAGCTTGCCCACCATGGTGGAGCCGGTAAAGAGCAGGTGATCGAACGGCAGTGAGCTGAACGCCGCCGCCATCTGGGCATCTCCCTCGATGATGGCGATCTCGTTTTCGTCAAACACGCTGGTGAGCATGGTGCGCAGCACGGCGTTGGTATGGGGAGTGAATTCGGAGAGTTTCAGCATCGCCCGGTTGCCCGCTGCGATGGCGGTGATGAGGGGGCCAAGGCTCAGCATTACCGGAAAGTTCCACGGCACGATAATGCCGACCACCCCGAGCGGCTGGAAGTGCACCTCAACTTTGGCGGGGGCCAGCAGCAGGCCGGTGTGGCGGCGGTGGGGCTGCATCCAGCGCTTGAGCCGCTTCTGGGTGTAGTTGATCTGCATGATGCAGGGCAGCACATCAGCGATCAGGCTATCGTAGTGGCTGCGCTGACCATAATCTGCCGCCAGCGCCTTGCACAGCTGCCCCTTGTGGGCGAGCAACGCCTGCTTGAGTTTGGTCAGCTGCGCCCGGCGCTCGGCCAGGGTAGGCATGGGGTGAGCCAGACTCGCCCGCTTGAGCCGTGCCAACTGATCCGGCAGGGACAATTTGATGGCGAGGATATCCTCAGGAGTGTGTTGAAGCTGCGCCGCACCCATGTTGTTCTCCGCATGAAAAATGACCGACTGATTAGTCGGTCTAAATCTAGTTGTTTGTTACCGGAATGTAAAGCTGGCAAGCTCTCTCCCGTTCACCTCGAGCCAGACGCAAGAGAGAACTGTGTGTCTCCCCACACTTTTGTGGTTTGCTCGTTGGTGGCTTATCTAATAAGGGGTAGTTTTTGGCTATTAACCTACACGGAGAGAGCACTATGACCAGGGAACTGAACAGCTTGTTGGCCCGGCTTGAAGATGTGGTTGAGCGGATGCCGGATTGCTTCAACACCTACGAATTCGCCCAGAAGCTGGCACTGCAATATCAGCCGGAGTTCTTTGCCGCGGGCCACTCTCTGGCCGAGCACGAGGGCAAGGTACTGCGGGTGCTGCACCAGAAGATCGCCGAGGCGCTGGCAGGCAGCGAGAGGGTGATTGAAGGGGCACTGCTCCCCTGCGTCACCCCCTGGGGGGAGAAGGCGACCTCACCGCGTTGGCACCGCAAACACTGAGGATCCGGTCAGGCAGATCACTGCCAGATAGCAGATAACGAACAACGATAAAGGGCGCGGCGCTGACAACAGGGCCGCGCTTTTTTTATGCAGATTGTCGCCAGCAGCGCCCCCGCTGCCGGGAGCAAAGGCCCGGTCTGTGATCCCATGCCGGGATACGAGACCGTCAGCCGGGTAGACTCTCCCTTTTGTCGCAGGGTTTGTCACCGTAGGAATTTCTCATGACCCATAAAATCATTCTGGATACCGACCCGGGTATCGACGATGCCATGGCCATCCTGTTTGCCGAGGCCCACCCCGCCATCGAGCTGCTCGCCATCACCACAGTTTTTGGTAACGCCACCATCGACAATGGTACCCGCAACGCCCTCTGGCTCAAGCAGAAGTACGGCATGAAGGTGGATGTGGCCAAAGGCGCGGCTGCCCCGCTGCTGCGCGAGCCGGTCGGCCCTACCACCATAGTCCACGGCCCGAGCGGCTTTGGCGACATGGAGGCGGGGGAGGTGACTATCGCTCCGGATCCCCGCCCCGCCTGGCAATATATTGTCGAGGCGGTCAAAGCCGCACCGGGGGAGATCACCCTGGTCACTATCGGCCCGCTGACCAATCTGGCGCTGGCGCTGCAACAGGCGCCCGAGATTGTCTCGCTGGTGAAACAGGTGGTAGTGATGGGAGGAGCCTTTGGCGTCAACGGCCATCGCGGCAACGTCACCCCCTATGCCGAAGCCAATATCCACGACGATCCCGATGCCGCCGACCGGGTCTTTACCGCCGATTGGCCGGTAGTGATCATCGGGCTGGACGTGACTCAGCAGAGCTTCTTCAGCAGCGCCTATCTGGATGAGCTCAGGGACAAGGCGGGGGAGCCGGGCCGCTTCCTGTGGGATGTCAGCCGCTTCTACCTGCGCTTCTACTCCGAGAAGCTGGGGCTCTCTGGTTGCCACGTTCACGATCCGTCCGCCATCGCCTATGTCATTGACCCGACCCTCTTTACCCTGCGCGAGGGGCCGGTGCGGGTGATTACCAGCGGCCCGGCCATCGGCCACACCCTGCAAAAGTTCGATGGCAAACGCCACTCCCACGATGATTGGGCAGCCTATCGTCCGCCGCAGGTCGGGGTGGCGGTGCGCGATGAAGCCTTGCTGGCGCTCTATCGCGAGACGCTGGTGGGCTGGGGCAAGGATTGCTGAGCAAAGAGGCGCTATTGCGTTGACGCGGGGGCTGTGATCGGCGCCAAACAATCGGAACGCTCGGCCGCTTATACTGCCTTATATCAAGAGCTTGGGAGGGATGAAGATGGCCTGGATTTCCTTGATAGTGGCGATAGCCCTGATCTGGTGGTTGATGAAGCTGGGGCGTGGCGCCCTGTTCGAGATCCGTCTTGCCCCCGGCAAGGTAGTGGTCAAGCAGGGCAAGGTGTCACCCGCCTTTATTGAGCATGCCAAGCAGATCCTGCGCCACGACACGGTGCGCGGTCGCATTGTGGGGCAGCGTGATGGCGATGGTGTAAAGCTGATCTTCTCCCGCTCCATCCCCGAGCCGGTGGCCCAGCGTTTTCGCAATATCTTCCCTTATGGCGATTACCGCCAGCCAACGGCGCCGCTGCCGGGGCCAAAATCCCGCAAGGGATAAGCACCGGAACCTGGTTCATCAATAGCAAACGGGCCTCCAGTGGAGGCCCGTTTTTTATGGCACTTGGCCAAGAGAGGGCTGACAGCCCTTACTCTTTACCGTGCAGCTCGCGCTGGGCCTTGACCGCAGCCGCCTTGACGGCGGTGCCTTCATTGCCCCAGGAGGCGCGCAGGGTGTTGACCAGCTCGGCGAGCCGCTCATCATCCATGGTCCAGCCATAGCCCGGCATGTGGTAACCCAGATGGCCGTGGGTGACCGGTGTTTCGGCGCCGTGCAGCAACACGTTGATCAGGCTCGACGGATCGCTCGCCAGCACGGTGCGGTTGTTCACCAGCGAGGGGATGACGTGGTCATTGCCCTGGCCGTTGACCCCGTGACAGGTGGAGCAGTACATGGCGTAGTCCGCCTTGCCGCTGGCACTGGCGTAGGCGCGGGCCCCTTTCTCCGCCACCGGTTCATCTTTCAGATCGGTCAGATAGGTGGCGATGCTGGCCAGATCGGCGTCGCTGAAATACTGGCTGCTGTGAGTGATCACTTCCCCCATGGGGCCCGCGACCGCTTCATGCTGGCTGCGGCCGGTTTTCAGCAGATCGATCAGCGCCTGCTTGCTGTAACGGCTGCCGCGAATGTCGGGGGCATACCAGCCATCCAGCGCCGCCCCGCTCAGGTAGACAGGGTCCGCCTCGGTCAGCGCTTTCTCCTGCATGCCAAGCCCGCGCGGAGTGTGGCAGCTGCCGCAGTGGCCGGCACCCTGCACCAGATAGGCGCCGCGGTTCCACTCCTCGCTCTTGCCTGCGACCGGGGTGAAGCGGCTGTCATCGTGGTAGATCCAGTTCCAGCCCATCAGCGGCCAGCGCATGTTGAGGGGCCAGGGGATGTCGCTCTCCTTGTTGGCGATGGCCAGCGGCTGTACCTCCTTCATCAGGTAGTGATAGAGATCTTCGAGATCCTTATCGCTCATCTTGGCGTAGGCGGTGTAGGGCATGGCCGGATAGAGGCGATGGCCATCGCGGGCCACCCCTTCGCGCATCACCTTGATGAACTCCGGCAGGCTGTAGTTGCCGATACCGTGGGTCTTGTCGGGGGTGATGTTGGTGGCAAATACGGTGCCGATGGGGGTCGGGAACCCTTTGCCGCCCGCCAGCGGCTTGCTGGTTTCGCTGGTGTGACAGGCGGCGCAATCGCCGAGCTTGGCCACGTATTCCCCCGCCGACATGGCGTGGGCGGCAAGGGCAGGCAGGGCCAGCAGCAGGGCGCTGGCGGTCAGTGACAGGGCGCGGCTCATTGGGCACCTCCCTTGCTCATGGCAACCAGCTCGTTGACGGCGCGCCACGCTTCGTCGATGGCGGCGTGGGCGTAGGGGCTCCAGCCTGCATCCGAGTTGGCGATGGTGATGTTGCCGATCGGCTGGCGACCCAGTTCAATCCATTTTTCGCACTGTGTTTCGTCATCAAACAGGGTGTTGGTGACATAGGAGTAGCCGTGAGACCAGCGGTTGACCGTGATGGCGAGGATATCCTGCTCATGGTTAAAACCGGCGCTGCCGAGCATCCCTTGCAGCTGTTCGCGGATCATCTGCTCATGCTGTTCGAACGGCATGCCGAGGATCATGGCGCGCCCCTTTCGGGACTGTTCGCGGGCCGACAGACCGCTGCCCGGCAGGGTCGGCACATAGACCATGTGCAGGCACATCGGCTGATCCGGGCTCTTGGGATGCTCGTAGCCACCCATGCTGACTGGATAGTCGAGCTTGACCCGGCTGTAGGGGGCTGCGGGGGAGTAGACCTCGTGCACCCCCAGCTTGACGAAGGCTTGCCAGTTCTTGATCACCACCTTGGTGTAGACCAGCGGCGCCTTGGCATTCTGGCGCAGCGCCTCCTTCTGGGGCTCCGGCATCTCGGGCACCATGTAGGGGATCATCATGTTGTAGCCCGCCATGATCGACTGCTTGGTCCGCACCCGATGCAGTTTCCCCTCCTTGATGTAGGTGACATCCACAGCCAGCTTGCCGTCGGCGAGGCGCACGTTTTTGGCCTGCAATGCCGTGCTGCCAAGGCGCAGTTGCACCTTGTGCTCAGGCAGGTCGAGTTTGCTGTAGTCAAACTTGGCCAGCACCACATCCTGCATGGTGTGACCCGGCGCCACTTGCGGAATGAGCTTGCGCACCATCAGGCGGGTGAGACCGGCGTTGCCATCGGGGAAGTGGAAGATGTAGGGATCGTCCAGCTCCGCCTGCTCCTCGGCATCCAGCGGCGTCAGATTGAGGCCGTCGAACCCCGGCAAGGCGCAGAGGCGCGCATCGGCGCAGGCGGTGGCGTCGATGCCGACCGCCTGGAAGTCGTTGGTGCGCTGCTGGAAGTAAGTGATCGCCCGCTCGCTGAGGCCCACTTTATCGCGCAGGAAGGTGGTGTAGCTGTTGCGGGTCACCCACTCGTCCTGCTGCTCGCGGGTCATGCCGCTCAGGTAGTCGATCTTCGCTTCGTGCAGGGCCAACAGGGCGGCCTTGTCAGCATCATCGAGGGGGAAGTCACCGATAAATTCTGCCAGCGGACGACCGTTCAGGCGATCGCGCGGGATATCGTCCGCCACGTTGTGGCCCGGATCCCCGTTCACTATCTTGTTGATGCCAAAGTGCTTCTCGTCGAAATAGACGCCGCGGCTCAGCCCCAGATCCGGATAGAAGGTCTGCTGGAAACCGGCGGCCAGCTCGTCGATGTTGACCTCCAGCGCCTTGAGCAGACCGAGCGCAACCGGGCTGTAGACCGAACGCGGTGATTGCAGGGATTCACTGCCGCCGTAACCCAGACGCAGGCCATCGGGGGTGGTGAACTCGTTGCGCTTGGCGTGGCCGCCGAAGTCATCGTGGTTGTCGAGTAGCAGGATCTTCTTATCCGCGCCGAGCAGTTGCTGATAGAAGCAGGCGGCGGCCAGACCGCTGATCCCGGCGCCGACGATCACCAGATCGTACTCCCCCTCAAGGGGAATATTGGCGAAGTCATACTGCTTGCCGTCACGGGCGATGCTGTGGGCCGGTTCGAAGGAGCCCGGGTGGTTGCCGCGCAGCCCGGTGAGGGCGGGCGGGTAGGCTAGGGTTTTATCCGCCAGCGTGCTGCCGCCTTCGGCAGCCTTGAGCAGATTGATGGGGGCGACGCCTGCCGCAATGGTGATGGCAACGCCGTTGAGAAAATCTCTGCGTGTAATACTCATGGCAATACCTGCTGTATGAAAAATGGAAAAGTACAGAGTGGGGTAGCTGGCCAGCAGCAAGAGGACGCAACCTACCGCCATATTTTTATGGCGTCTATATGGGTTGATAATAACTTATTAAACAGATTGATCAAACGAGTATGGAGTGACATATCTGTTTGGGTTCGAATTGTTAAAAAACAATCCAGCTAAAAAATATCGTGCTGTGTTCTGTTCGTCGCGTTTAATTACGTAAATGATGATGAGTTCAAATTGTCGCAGATCATCAAAGTCGACAGGTGTTTATTATTCATGCTGGAGGATTAATTTTTCGTCATATATACCCATATGCTATGTAAGGTTAGTTGGCGAGATAATGCTCCCTGTCCAATTATAAATTGAGAAGAGAGTGTCATTGATTAATTATGGGAAAAGGCGCCATTAATAGTGATACGGATGCAAAATTAACATTTTTCACATGCTGAGGCCAAGTTTGGCACAATCTTAAGATTAATTTTCCATGTTGTTTACATGTTCCGGTTCTGATCACAATGTTGCCCGTTTTTACAACTTTAGCCTTGCGACCATAAGGACACTGCATGAGACCTTTTGAATTAAAGAGGGGCTTGGGTGCTTTGCTGTTGATCGCATCGGCCAGCTTGCTGACCGGCTGCGACATGGCCTTGATGAATCCCAAAGGGCAGATTGGTCTGGAACAGAAATCACTGATATTAACCGCCTTGGGGCTGATGTTAATTGTGGTGATCCCTGTGATTATTATGGCGGTGGTCTTTGCTCGTAAATACCGGGCATCAAATACCAATGCCAAATATACTCCGGATTGGTCTCACTCCAATAAAATTGAGGCGGTTGTCTGGACCGTACCAGTTATTATCATCGTCATTCTGGCAACCATTACCTGGAAAACTTCCCACGAACTGGATCCCTACAAGCCGCTGGAGTCCACGGTGAAGCCGATCCAGATTGATGTTATTTCCCTCGACTGGAAATGGCTGTTTGTCTACCCAGAATTAGGGATTGCCTCGGTCAATGAATTAGCATTCCCGGTCAATACCCCCGTCAATTTCCGGGTGACTTCAGACACTGTCATGAACTCCTTCTTCATTCCCAAGCTGGGCGGGCAAATTTATGCCATGGCAGGTATGCAGACCAAGTTGCATCTCATTGCCAATGAAGCAGGCGCGTATGACGGTATCTCCAGCAGTTATAGCGGAGCCGGTTTCTCGGGCATGAAGTTCAAGGCGATTGCTACGCAGGATCAGGCCGGTTTTGATACCTGGGTTGCCAAAGTCAAGGCCTCTCCCAAGATGCTGACCACCATGGATGAGTTCAATGCGCTGGCCAAGAAGAGCGAAAACCACCCAGTAGAGTATTTCTCAAGTGCCGATCCGGCCCTTTTCGTCAAGCTGATCAACAAGTTTATGGGTGACATGGGGCATGGCGAGCACAAGGGGATGACCCATAAAGCCCCCTCAGAGCATGGCGCCGCCATGAATCACGATGACATGGCACATATGCAGATGGACCATGCCGCTATGGCGCATGACGGGCAGAAGGAGCATGCCGGACATATGAACGCGCCGTTGGATAACAAGGCTGTGCAAGCAGGATCCGAGGAATAACCGATGTTTGGAAAATTAACACTCGATGCCATTCCGTTCCATGAACCCATCATCATGGTGACGGTAGCCGGTATCATTTTGGGGGGGCTGGCCGTTGCCGGCCTGATCACCTATTTCGGCAAGTGGCAATATCTGTGGAAAGAGTGGCTTACCTCGGTCGACCACAAGCGTCTTGGGGTCATGTATCTGATCCTGGGTATGGTCATGATGCTGCGCGGCTTCGCCGACGCTGTGATGATGCGTACCCAGCAGGTGATGGCTTCGGCTGGTGGTGACGGCATTTTACCGCCCCACCACTACGACCAGATCTTCACCGCCCACGGGGTCATCATGATCTTCTTCGTGGCGATGCCACTGGTGATCGGTCTGATGAATATCGTCGTGCCGCTCCAGATCGGTGCCCGTGATGTGGCTTTTCCCTTCCTCAACAACATCAGCTTCTGGTTCACCGCCGCTGCCGTGGTGTTGATCAACATCTCCCTCGGGGTCGGTGAATTCGCCCAGACCGGCTGGCTGGCCTATCCGCCCCTCTCTGGGCTGGAGTACAGCCCGGGGGTCGGGGTTGATTACTGGATCTGGAGTCTGCAGATATCGGGTCTGGGCACCTTGCTGACTGGCGTCAACTTCTTCGCCACCATCATCAAGATGCGCGCTCCTGGCATGACCATGATGCGTCTGCCGGTGTTCACCTGGACGGCTTTGTGCTCCAACGTGCTGATCATCGCCTCCTTCCCGATCCTGACCGTTACCATCGCCCTGCTCACCGCAGACCGCTATCTGGGTACCCATTTCTTTACCAATGACATGGGTGGCAACATGATGATGTACATCAACCTGATCTGGGCCTGGGGCCACCCCGAGGTTTATATCCTGGTGTTGCCGGTATTCGGGATCTTCTCCGAAGTAGTGGCCACCTTCAGCAAGAAGCGGTTGTTCGGCTACACCTCGCTGGTATGGGCGACCATTGCCATTACCGTGCTCTCCTTCATTGTCTGGTTGCACCACTTCTTCACCATGGGCTCGGGCGCAAACGTGAATGCCTTCTTCGGCATTACCACCATGATCATCTCCATCCCGACCGGGGTGAAGATCTTCAACTGGTTGTTCACCATGTACCGTGGTCGCATCGAGTTCACCTCACCCATGCTGTGGACCGTCGGTTTCATCATCACCTTCACCATAGGTGGCATGACAGGGGTACTGCTCTCGGTGCCGGCGGCCAACTTCGTGTTGCACAACAGCCTGTTCCTCATCGCTCACTTCCATAACGTCATCATTGGTGCCGTGGTATTTGGCTGCTTTGCCGGTATCACCTACTGGTTCCCCAAGGCGTTCGGCTTCACCCTGAACGAAACCTGGGGCAAGCGTGCTTTCTGGTGCTGGATTATCGGCTTCTTTGTTGCCTTCATGCCGCTTTACGTACTGGGCTTCATGGGGATGACCCGCCGCATCAGCCAACAGCTGGATCCGGCCTTCCACCCCTGGCTGGTGGTAGCAGCATGTGGTGCCGGCCTGATTGCCCTTGGTGTCTTGTGCCAGGTGATCCAGCTGGTGGTCAGCATCCGTGACCGCGAGCAGAACCGTGATGTGAGTGGTGACCCCTGGGGTGGCCGGACGCTGGAGTGGGCGACCTCTTCACCGCCGCCCTTCTACAACTTCGCCATCGAGCCGAAGATCACCGGTCTGGATGCCTTCTGGGAGGCCAAGCAAAACGGTTCAGCCTATCAGCAGCCCAAGCAGTATGCGCCGATCCACATGCCCAAGAACACCGGGGCAGGGGTGATCATCGCGGGCTTCAGCGCCATCTTTGGCTTTGCCATGATCTGGCATATCTGGTGGATGGCCATCCTTGCCTTTGCCGCCATGATTGGCAGTTGGATCATCCACAGCTTCAACGATGACGTGGACTACTACGTCCAGGTTGACGAGATCACGCGCATCGAAGATCAGCATTTTGCCAACATCAACAAGGGGGCTTAGTGCTATGACCACTGGCGTTTCATATCACATTCACGTCTACGGTGCCCGGAGGGTATGGGCACCCGAAGGTCAGCATTTTGCCAACATTAACAAGGGGGCGTGACGCTATGGCGACCGACGTTCTACATCACACTCACGAGAGTGCCCATGACCATGGGCACCATGATGCCGGTGCCAACAAGGTGTTTGGTTTCTGGATCTACCTGATGAGTGACTGCATTCTGTTTGCATGTCTGTTTGCAACCTATGCGGTCCTGGTCAACTGCACTGCCGGCGGTCCGAGCGGCAAGGATATCTTCGAACTGCCGTTCGTATTTGCCGAAACCATGCTGCTGCTGTTGAGCTCCATCACCTTCGGTTTTGCCATGTTGGCGATGAACAAGAACCGGGTGTCTACCGTCAATGGCTGGTTGCTGGTGACCTTTGTGCTGGGTGCCGGTTTTATCGCGATGGAGATCTACGAGTTCCATCACCTGATCGCAGAAGGTTACGGCCCGGATCGCAGCGCCTTCCTCTCCGCCTTCTTCACCCTGGTCGGTACCCACGGTATCCACGTCACCAGCGGCCTTATCTGGATCATCGTGATGATGGTGCTGGTGGCCAAGAAGGGGCTGACCGATCGCAACCGCTCCCGCCTGATGTGCCTGAGCCTGTTCTGGCACTTCCTCGACGTGGTGTGGATCTGCGTCTTTACCGTGGTCTATCTGATGGGGGCAATGTAAATGAGTCATTCCGTTGATAATCACGGCGCCAGCCACGGCAGCGCCAAGAGCTACCTGATCGGCTTCGTGCTGTCACTGATCCTGACTGCCGTACCGTTCTGGATGGTGATAGACGGCTCCGCCTCCCACACCACCGTGCTGGCCACCGTGGTTGGCATGGCGGTGGTGCAGATCTTTGTCCATCTGGTCTACTTCCTGCACATGAACACCTCGTCCGAGGAGCGCTGGAACCTGGTGGCACTGGTCTTTACCGTGCTCATCATTGCCATCGTGGTCGTGGGTTCCCTGTGGATCATGTACAACCTCAACATCAACATGATGGTCCACTGAGCAGGCTGGCAATGATGAAGCAATACCTGCAAGTGACCAAGCCGGGCATCATCTTCGGCAACCTCATCTCGGTGATCGGGGGATTTCTGCTGGCTTCAAAAGGAAGCCTGGACCTGCCCCTGTTCATGCTGACCATGGTGGGTGTTTCGCTGGTGGTGGCCTCCGGTTGCGTGTTCAACAACTACATCGACCGGGATATCGACTGCATCATGGAGCGCACCAAGAACCGTGCTCTGGTGAAGGGGCTGATCGCCCCCGGCGTATCGCTCTGGTACGCCACCGCGCTTGGCATGGCGGGCATTGCACTGCTCTATTGGGCGGCCAATCCGTTGGCTGCTCTGCTGGCGGTGCTGGGCTTCATTGTCTATGTGGGGGTCTACAGCCTCTACATGAAGCGTCACTCGGTCTACGGCACCCTGGTGGGCAGCCTCTCCGGCGCCGCGCCGCCGGTCATCGGCTACTGTGCGGTGAGCGGTCAGTTCGACTCGGGGGCCTTGATCCTGCTGGCGATCTTCAGCCTGTGGCAGATGCCGCACTCCTATGCGATCGCCATTTTCCGCTTCAAGGATTATCAGGCGGCCAACATTCCGGTGTTGCCGGTGGTGAAGGGAATTTCGGTGGCCAAGCACCACATCACCCTCTACATCCTGGCCTTTATGGTGCCGACCCTGATGCTGTTCCTCGGCGGTTACGCCGGCTACAAGTATCTGGTGGTGGCCACTGCGGTGAGTGTCTGGTGGCTGGGGATGGCGCTGTCGGGTTACAAACAACTGGTTGATGATGCTCTCTGGGCGCGCAAGCTGTTTATGTTTTCCATCGTCACCATTACCTGTCTGAGTGTCATGATGTCGGTAGACTTCCAGCCAGAGGCCGAGCCTGTGGCGCTGGTGAGCATGTTGCTCCGATAGTGTGCGTTGCTTCCGATTGCATGAGATCCAGAGCCGGGAACCTCCCCGGCTCTGTTATTATGGGGCCGCCCATCGGGTACTTTTCCCCTCTGTCGGGTGTGGCATGGCGCGTGTCGGCCACCCCTTGAGTCTTCCTTTTCCCTGACCTATCGAGGCCATCATGAATGATTTCACCATGACGAGGGGCGAGCGCCGTGCCACCTGGGCGCTCGGCTCCGTCTTCTCGTTGCGCATGCTCGGCATGTTTATGGTGCTGCCGGTGCTGACCACCTACGGCATGTCGCTGGCGGGGGCCTCCGAGGCGCTCATCGGCCTGGCCATCGGCATCTACGGCATGACCCAGGCGCTGTTCCAGATCCCGTTCGGTCTGCTCTCCGACAAGGTGGGCCGCAAGCCCCTCATCGTCGGCGGCCTGCTGATGTTTGCCCTCGGCAGCGTGATCGCGGCGCTGACCCACTCCATCTGGGGCGTCATCGCCGGCCGCGCCCTGCAGGGCAGCGGCGCCATCTCGGCCGCCGTGATGGCGCTCTTGTCGGATCTCACCCGCGAGCAGAACCGCACCAAGGCGATGGCCTTCATCGGGGTGAGCTTTGGCATCACCTTCGCCATCGCCATGGTGACCGGCCCCCTCATCACTCATGCGCTGGGACTCTCCGGCCTGTTCTGGCTCATCGCCCTGCTGGCGCTGGGGGGCATTGCCGTCACCCTCTGGCTGGTGCCGACACCGACAACTCATCTGCTCAATCGCGAGTCCGGCATGGTCAGGGGCGGGATGCGCACTGTGCTGACCAATCCGCGCCTGCTCAAACTCAATCTCGGCATTTTGTGCGTGCATACCCTGTTGATGTCGAGCTTCGTGGCGTTGCCGCCGCTGCTGGAGCAAGCGGGTCTGCCTCGGGACAGCCAGTGGCAGGCTTATCTGGTCACCATGCTGATTGCCTTCGTCAGCGTTGTACCCTTCATCATCTATGCCGAGACGCGCAGAAAGATGAAGTTGGTGTTCCAGATCTGCGTGCTGGTGATGCTCAGCGCCGAAGTGGTGCTGTGGCAGGCTGGCCTGCAGCTGTGGGGCCTGCTCGCCGGCCTGCAGCTCTTCTTCATCGGCTTCAACGTGATGGAGGCGTTGCTGCCATCCCTGATCAGCAAGGAGTCGCCACCGGGTTACAAGGGTACGGCCATGGGGATCTACTCCACCAGCCAGTTTATCGGAGTGGCTATCGGTGGCAGCCTGGGGGGCCTGCTCTACAGTCTGGGTGGTGGCGCCCTGGTGTTTGGCGGCTGCTCTGCGCTGGCCCTTGTCTGGCTCGGGGTCTGCCTCACCATGCAGGAGCCCCCCTATGTGAGCAGTCTGCGCATCCTGTTACCGGAAGGGGTGGAGGCGAGTCCTGCACTGGAGCAGAAACTCCGAGCCTGCGACGGGGTGAACGATGTACTGCTGGCACGGAAGGAACGTTCGCTCTATGTGAAGGTGGACAGCAAGCGGGTCAGTCGCCAGGATCTGGAGCTGCTGGTGATCGACGCCGGACACTGATCGCGCTAAGCTCGGTTCGGATCTGCAACTACTTGTTTTTGAAAACAGTCTGGAGGCGCAATGAACTGGTATATCTCGGTCCTCAAGCAATATGCGGTATTTAGCGGACGGGCCCGTCGCACCGAATACTGGATGTTCGTGCTGTGCAACGTCATCGTCATGTTGCTGCTCGGCATGGTGGACAAGCTGATCGGCGGCGATAAGGAGCTGGTAAGCTCGATCTATTCGCTGGCTGTGCTGCTGCCATCTCTGGCGGTGGCGGCCCGTCGTCTGCACGATACCGACCGCAGCGCTTGGTGGCTGCTGCTCGGGCTTATCCCCATTATCGGCACCCTGGTGCTTATCTACTTTATGGTTTGCAATGGCCAGCAGGGGCCAAACCGCTTCGGTGACGATCCCAAAGCGGCCCCCTCACAGGGCTTTATCGTCAGCTAATGGGCGAGGCTTGGCCAATCATCGGTCAATAAAAGAGAGGGAGGCATCGCGCCTCCCTCTCTTTTTCGTGTTGATGGCCGATCAACGCTCGATCAGCGGGGCGGAGCGGTAGCTCCACATGCCGTAGGTGCGCAGGGCGTCGCGGTAGATGCCGAGCAGCTCACTCTCGCTCGGGGTGGCCAGCTCCTCGAGGGGCTTGTCGGGGTAGCTGACGCTCGCCACCTTGATGTTGGCCGGGCCAATCTGGTCGCAGGCGATTTCCAGCACCGTCTGGCCGCGGCGTACATGGCTGGCGGAGCTTACCAGCACCGCATAGTCAATCTGGTGGCGGGCGAGGGCATAGGCGCTGTAGAGGGCGTTATCCACCGTGCTGGTGGCGTAGTTCTCTTCAATCAGGCGGCTGCGGTCGATGCCGTGGTTGGCCAGCCAGTCAGCCATCAGCTTGCCCTCGGTCTGGCGGTTCTGGGGCACGCCGCCGGTCAGGATGATCAGCGCTTCCGGGTCGGCTTTGGCCAGCTCAAGGGTGGTTTGCAGACGGCCCAGCAGGATCTTGTCCATGCTGCCGTCGGGATTGAGGGCGTAGCCCAGGGTGACGATGGCGCGTTTGCCCTCCCTGCTGGCCTTGACCTGATCCTCGGTCAGTTCGGTCTGCAGCGGGGCGGCGGTGATCCGCTGCACCCGGGCGATGATCTCCTCCAGATCGGCGGCGCGGCCACTGTTGCGATCCGCCACTTTCGCCAGATAGCTGCGGGAGGCATCCTTGTTGCCCTTCACCAGCTGCCAGATGGCGAGATAACTGTTGATGTCGAGATCATCGGGAGCGACGGCCTGCGCCTGCTCCAGCAAGGTGATGGCGCGGCTCAGGTTGCCGTTGTAGATCTGGGCGTTGGCCGCCGAGATGAGCAGGTCGGTGCGGTAGGGTTCCAGCTGGTAGGCGGCCAACAGCCGCTCGGTCACCAGCTCCATATTGCTCGGCATCTTGGCGGTAAAACCGGCGTGGGAGATCTTGGCTGGCGACTTGTAGATCTGCAGCGCTTCGCCGAGCAACATGTCCACCGCCTGGCGTTTGCTGACCAGAGTATTGAGGTCGTGCTCCATTTGCATCGAGCTCTCGGCCGCTTGCAGGGCGAGGGGCGAGAGCGCCAGCAGGCCGCCGAGGGTGAGGGCAAGAAGGGTCTGTTTCATCAAAAGGTCCTCTGTCGGGCTGAATCGCGTCGTGGGCTCCGGTTTGCGGGCCGATGGGATAAGGCAAATGTGCGTCAATTCAGTCTGTTAGTGCCAAAGAGAGGGCAATATACCAGTTAACGGTGCGGCAAACTGTGAGTCGGGGCGGGTCGTCGGGTGATGCCACACCAGTGGCCGCAAAAGTGGCCGTAACGGGTCAGCTGCCATCTGAAAAGGACAGGGGGAGCGTGACTCCCCCTGCTGGGAGGGGCGCGGGCCCCTTCCTCTATCGCGATTCAAGAGAGATGGGGTGTCAATCCATCTGTTGGCGAGTGTTCGCGGTCAGTTCCACATCGGGGATATGCGGGCTTCCAGCGTCTCTTGCTGCTCTTCGGGCATATCGCTGAAGAAGTTGAGCCGGGTTTGCTCCTCCACCTCACGTACCGAGACCCGGTAGTCGGCGATCTGGCTGATGGGCACCTCTTCCTGCGGCATGATAAAGGCGATGGCCTGCAGTCTGGCCGGGTCCATCACGATCTTGTAGTAGGCGCTCGGGATCGCCACACCCTGACCGATGGACTCTTCAGAGCCGGTAAAGATGGGGCCGGTGATCACCTGCACATCCTTGCGGGAGACCGCCCACTTGTTCACCTTGTCCTCCAGCACGCGCCACGCCTTCTGGTTGAGCACCCCGATCTGCGGTGTCATGTTGCTCAGCAGGAAGCTCTCTTTCATGGTGTTCTTGTTCGATTTCATGTCCCCCGCCGGGGCCTGATGGCCACGGTCGTAGCCCGAGCCCTTGTAGTCGGAGAGGGTGGCGCGGTAGGCGACCGGGATCTCCCTGTCCTCGGCGAAGGCATCCTTGCGGGGCACTGTGCCCTGTGCGCTCTGGGCGGTCATTCGGTAGGAGACCCAGTCCGCCACCTTGTAGTCGTAGTTGTAGCCGACGGCATACCCTTCACGGCAGAGCTTCTGATCCGATTCGGAGGGCAGGCCGAAGCGCACGTGCTGGCCGCATTCCCAGTGGGCGGCCAGCAAGGGGGTGGCAGTGAGGGTGAGGGTAACAGCCAGAACCAATTTATTGATTTTTATCATTTTTGTGATGCTCCAGTTTAGTAGGCGGAGCCATTTGACATGAGATCTGACCAGCGCTTCAATTGCTGTTTTTTTACACGTCACCGTTCTGTGACGGCTCGCCAAGATCCGTGATGTGACTGGTTAATATGTTTTAAATCAGTGGCTTGGTCGGTGGGATGATGTGCGATTGCTCGGCAGGCAACGAAAAGGGGCCCGTGAAGGGCCCCTTGTGATAGGTGGAGTCTGACGGCTATCAGGCGGCGTTTTCCTTGTTGCCCAGCGTGCGGGCCAGCAGACCTTCCGGATTGTGAATCGCCTCCTTGGTCTTCACATCGATGACTTCGATATCGGTGAAGCGTTCACGGTATTTGATGGCCACATCGTGGGCGAAGATGACGTAGCGGGCGTTGGCGACATCCTTGGCGGTGATGCGGTTGATGATGCCGTTGGCGCCCTGGGTCTCGACCTTGATCTTGATCCCCTGCTTGGCGGCGGCTTTCTGCAGGCTCTTGGCGGCCAGGAAGGTGTGGGCCACGCCAGACGGGCAGGCAGTGATGGCCAGTACGTCTGCTTCCCCTTCCGCTTCAATGACTTCGAAGCTGGTTTGGGTGGTGGTTACATCATCTTCTTCGCTCACCGGCTTCTTCAGCAGGTTGACGATGATGGCGGTGGTCAGGGAGCCGAGGATGGTACCCAGGATGTAGCCCATCTTGCCTTCAACAACCGGCAGGACAATCCAGCCACCCCAGGGGGCGTGGTTGATGCTGTGCATCATGAAGCCGGTGATGTTGCCGACGATACCGCCTGCGACGATGGCTGGGATGACACGCATGGGGTCCGCGGCGGCAAACGGGATTGCACCTTCGCTGATACCGATCATGCCCATGATGGCGGCCGCTTTGCCGGATTCACGCTCCTCTTTCTTGTAACGCTTCGGAGACATCAGGGTAGCCAGTGCCATACCGAGCGGCGGCACACAGATGGCGATACCGACGCCGCCCATCAGCCAGGGCTGGGTGTTGACCTGAGTCTGGGCAAACAGGGTAGCAACCTTGTTGACCGGGCCGCCCATATCGAAGGCGGTCATACCACCCAGAATGGCACCCAGCATCACTTTACCTGAGCCCGCCATGCTGGAGAGCCAGTGGTTCATCCCTTCCATCATGGCGGCGATCGGGGCACCGATCCCCCACATCACGATGCCGCACACCAGAAAGGTACCGATCAGCGGATAGATGAAGATGGAACCGAGGGAGGTCATGGAGTCAGGCAGCTTGATCCGTTTGAGCTGATTGACCACGAAACCTGCGATAAAGCCCACCAGAATGGCGCCGAGGAAACCGGTTTGATAGTGCTGAACGGCAATCCAGGAGCCGATCATGCCCGGGGCCAGGCCCGGCTTGTCAGCCAGCGAGTAGGCGATATAGCCACCCAGCACGGCGGTAAACAGGGTCAGACCGGCGATCCCCATGGTTGCCATGTCTTTGAGGAAGCCCGCTTCCGGCACGGCGCCCTTGCCGCTCATCATCACTGACAGGGAGAGCAGCACACCGCCCGCCACGATGAAAGGGATCATGTGGGAAGTACCAAACAGCAGGTGCTGCTTCATGGTATTGAGGCGATCCTTGAAGGTGCGCTCTTCGGGTTCAGCCGGTGCAGTGGCAGCCGGTTTGGCGGCTGGGGCCGGTTTTTGCACTTTCGGGCCTTGCTTGAGCAGGGTCAGCGCTTGCTCGACGGTGGTGGCGGCTTTCATCTGCTCGATAAAGCCCGGTTCCAGCAGACGGGTGGAGAGCTCGGCCAGCACTTCGATGTGGTGGTTGGCGCCGCCATCCGGGGAGGCGATCATGAAGATCAGTTGAGTTGGCTTGCCATCTTCGGCGCCGTACTCGATACCCTGACGGCTGACACCGATGGCAATGGCCGGACGACTGACCGCCTTGCTCTTGGCATGGGGCAGGGCGACACCCTGCTCGAAGCCGGTGCAGTCCAGCTGCTCGCGGGCCCAGATATCCTTGACGAATTGCTGTTGATCAGACACGGCGCCATCGCGCGCCAGCATCTGTGCCATCTCGTCGAACAGAGCCTCCTTGCTGGTGGCCTTCAACTCCAGGCAGATGAGTCTGCCGTTGGTCATGGTGGGTAACATCTCACTCTCCTTCCCTGTAAGGGCTAAGTCATGCGTTGCGAATTGGGCTCATTATTGCCCTCAAGGGTAGGGTTGGACAGGCGATGAATGTAGCAATAACTGGATTTTTGTTGCATGGTTTTGCTGGTGTGATCCAGCTCGCAAAGTGTTGATCTTTAACTCAGTAGTGGTTTTTGTTTAATTAATGGCAGGATGTGACAGCGGTCAAGATATGACAGAAAAACCCTTGTAATGGGATTTACAGCCATTTTTTGCGGTTTATTGCCCGATTTAAGGCATATTTGAGAAAAACGGGTTAATGGCTGATCCTGGGCTTCCCACTGGAAAATAAAATGGCCCAGCGCTGATTGGATTTTATCAATCCATCTGGCGTGGGCCGTCGGGTATCACAAAGTGACATTTTCGGATTGCGTGCTGAATGTCACCTCAATGCTATCGATCGTTACTTTTGTGGCGGGGTATCGCCCATCACGAAGTGGAGGTTGCCCCCCGGTATAAACTCCTTGTGCTCGAAGAAGAGACCATCCTTGAGCGGTTTGCCATTGATGGTGACCGACTGGACATAGCGGTTCTTGGCGCTGTTGTTATCGGCGATGATGGTGAAGGTTCCCCCCTTGACCGGGATGGTCGCTTTGGCAAATAGCGGGCGGCCAATGGTGTAGACGGGATCTGCCGCATTCACCTGATAGAAGCCAAGTGCTGACATCACATACCAGGCAGACATGGAGCCCACATCCTCGTTGCCTATGATGCCTGCCGGGGTGTTCGAGTACATGGTGTCGAGGATGTAGTCGACCGTCTCCTGAGTTTTCCAGGGCTCCGATGTCCAGTTGTAGAGGTAGGGGATATGGTGGGAGGGTTCATTGCCGAAGGCCACCTGACCCATCATCCCGGTCATGTCAGCGGTCTCTGACCCCTGACTCTCGGCGGCAAAGGTGGCGTCCAGATTCTGCTTGAAGGCCTCTTCTCCGCCCATCGCGGTTTTCAGACCCTTGATGTCATGGGGCACAAACCAGGTCCACTGCCAGGCGTTGCCCTCGGTATAGTTGCCGGTCTCATGTTCGGTGCCATAGGGATCAAACGGCGTCATGAAGGCGCCATCGATCATCACCGGACGCATGAAACCGGTCACCCCGTACTGGGCGTATTCGGCCGCATTGTGGTCGAAGTAGCGCTGATAGCCGTTAGAACGGGCCAGATAGCGCGCTTCGGCCGCCGGGTTGCCGGCCGCCTTGGCGATCCGGGCGATGGCCCAGTCATAGAAGGCGTTCTCCAGACCGTAGGAGACCGACTCGAGGGTGTAGTCAGCGAAGACGGGCTGACCGTCGATCCGCTGCACTGCCGGGGCAAAGCCGTTCTTTTCGATGTAATCGATGTGGTTGGTCAGGGTCTTGTCCAGCACCGCCTTGTCCCACTCGGTCGCCAGCATGGGGTAGTTGGTATAGGTGGAGGAGTCGATGGCGGCCGTGAGCGCCAGATTTTTCTCCTGCGCAGTGAAGGCATCGGGGTATTTGGTGATGGCGTCGGCAATCACCACCACTGCCGGATAGCCCACCATGGTGCCTGTCTCATCCCCCAGATGCTCCCACTTGGGCAGCAGGCCGCTCTCCAGATACTTCTGGAGCAGGTTCTTGGCATACTGCACGGCGCGGGTGGGTTCGGTGATGGTTTTAAGCGGGTGCAGCGCTCGCTGGGTGTCCCACAGTGAGTAGACCGAGAAGTTGGGCTGATCTTCGCTTGCCTGGCCATAGTGGATGGAGTAGCTGCCTTCCCCCTTGGCCTGCGCCCCTTTGCCCATGCCGCGGTAGTTGCCATCCACATCCTGATGGACGATGGGGGCGATCTTGGTGTGGTAGAGGGCGGTGTAGAAGATCTCGTTTTGCTCCTTGCTGCCCCCCTCGATGGTGAAATTGAGGGCGTTGGCCCACTTTTCGCGGGCGTTGGCGCGGGCCTCGTCAAACGAAACATCCCCTTCGGCCTGGTAGTTGTTCCATGCGCCGGTGGCATCGACCGCCGATAGGGCAACTTTGGCGTTCAGTTGGGCTGAGCCGCCCTCTTCAAATTCGACGTAAGCGGTGACATCCGCTTTGGATTTGGCCTTGTGCTCGGCGCTCAAGCCCTCTACCGGCACACCACCAGCGAGGATGTAGACCCCTTTGATCTTCTTGTCGAAGGTCGCATGGAAGAAGATCTTCTGGTTTTTCGCCCAGCCGGAGAAGTGAGTCGCATCTCGCTCGCCGGTGATGGTGTAGCCATCTTCGCTGACGGTGAGTTTGTTGCGCAGCGAACTCGATCCCCAGTCGCTGTTGAGGATCGAGTTCAAATCGATCTTCAGCCGTTGGGGTTGCCCCTGCGGATAGGTGTAGCGGTGAAAGCCCACCCGCTCGGAGGCGGTCAGCTCGGCCTTGATGCCATTCTCGGCGATGCGCACCGCATAGTAGCCAGGCTCGGCCTGCTCGAATTTTTTGTCCATTTTGACCGAGATGGCTTTGCGGTAATCATCGCTTTGCTCGATGTATTTGGATTTATCTTCGGTAAAGGGCAGGAACAGAATATCCCCCAGCCCCCCCATGCCGGTGCCTGAGAGGTGGGTGTGGGAAAATCCGAACAGGGTATCTTTGTCAAAGTGATAGCCGGAGGAGGAGTGCCAGCCGATCAACTCGGTATCCGGCGAGAGTTGCACCATGCCCTCCGGTACCACAGGGCCGGGAAAGGTGTGACCGTTAAAGCCAGTGCCAACGAATGGGTTCACATATTGCAACACATTGGTTGGCGTTGGCTTTTGATCGTCGTTATTGTCGCTGCTGTTATCTGAATCGCAGCCGGATAACATGGTTACTGTGCTGGTCAGGGCAATGGCCAGAATATTTTTCTTGAACATATTGAGCGGCTCCATCGGGTAGAGGGTGAGCAGTCATGATCTATTTTTATGAGACCGGAGCGATCCCTGAGCAATATTGGTGCTCGATGGCATTGATCCCGGCGAGCACTATTATTCCCATGCCATCTGTTTCATCGACAGAGTAAAAAAGTGTCATTCACTAGACTTTTGTGGCAAGGCGCGCTGTTTGTGATCCGGGTATCATGTAATTGCGTGCGGTATATTTTTGAACATTTTTGTTAGTGAACAAAAAAGAGGCCCAAAGGAAGCTTTGGGCCTGAACATATATTGATAGTGCATGATGGTTATTTATTATCTGAGCGGATCGGTTTTTGCGCCGTCATGATAAATTTCAGTTCACCACCGGCACGAATATCGCTGTGATTGAACGTCAGGTTTTCCCCCAATGGTTTGCCATTGATGGTGACGGATTCCACATAGATATTTTGGGTGCCATTGTTTTCGGCGATCACGGTGAATTTTCCGCCATCGATATCCATGATCACCTTGTCAAACAGTGGCCGACCTATGGTGTAGACCGGGAGCCCCGGCGTGACCTGATAGAAGCCCAGCGCACTCATGATGTACCAGGCGGACATTTGCCCCACATCCTCATTGCCAATCAGCCCTGTGGTGGTCGGGTGGAAGAAGCTGCGCACCGCCTGATCCACATACTCCTGGGTTTTCCACGGCTCCTTGGTCCAGTTATAGAGGTAGGGAACATGGTGATCCGGTTCGTTCCCCATCACGAACTGCCCGATATAGCCGGTCATATCCCCTTGCGAGGTATCAGCGTTGGAGTTGGCGGTGAAGAGGGCATCCAGATTCTTCCGGAATCCCTCCTCGCCCCCCATCACCTCTTTGAGCCCCTCGATATCGTGGGGAACAAACCAGCTCCACTGCCAGGTGTTGCCTTCGGTAAAGTCCTGCCCCCTGTGCTCGGCCCGATAGGGCCAGAAGATGTCATAACGGCTGCTGTCGTTGGTGTCACAGTTTTGTGGTGGTGTAACGGGATTGCCGTTTTTATCGATGGCGCAGGAGGGGTAATTGTTGACCCAGCTGCCATCGTAATTTTTGGGGCGCATAAAGCCGGTCGCGCCATATTTGCCATATTGCGCCGGGTTGTAGTCAAAATAGGCGCGCCAGGTAGTCGCCCGGGCCAGATAGCGGTTCTCGGCGGATTTGTCGCCAGCCAGTCGGGCCAGCTGGGCGATGCACCAGTCATAGTAGGCATTCTCGACACCGTACGAGACGGACTCGTTGACCAGTTCATCGTACTTGTCCTGCGCCATGCCGCCCTCTTCCGGCTTGAGTTTGACGTTGGCGGGGACATAGCCGTGCTGCTCGGCATACTGGCCGTGACGGGTCATCACGGTGAAGCGCTTGTCGCCGTTCCAGGGATCCTGATAGGGCACCCAGCTTTTGGTCAGCGCGAGGTCAAAGTTGGCGGAGACATTGGCCGCCTGCAGCGCCAGCTTTATCTCTTCCTGTGTGAATGCATCCGGGTATTTGACGATGACGTCGGCGATGATGGAGACCGCCGGGTAGCCGACCATCTCGCCGGTATAGTCGGAGTGCAGCTCCCATTTGGGCATGATGCCGCCGGTTTTATATTTGTTGAGCAGATCGTGCACATAGTCGATGGATCGCTCTTTTTCGATGATGGTCTTCAATGGGTGAGCGGCGCGGAAGGTGTCCCACATGGAGTAGACCGAATAGTTGGTAAAGCCCGGCTTGGCCTGATGCACCTTGCCATCCATTCCGCGATATTGACCATCCACATCCTGATAGACGAAGGGGGCGATGTAGGTGCGATAGAGCGAGGTATAAAACATCGTCTTGTCGGCATCGCTGCCACCCTCCAGGGTGAACTTATTGAGCACTTTCGCCCATGCCTGCTTGCTCTCCTGCACCACCTGATCGAAGCGGTAGTCATGTTCATCGGCGCGCAGGTTGGCCATGGCCCCCTCAATGCCGGTGCCCGAGATGGCCATCTTCATGGTGATGGGCCGTTCCCCTTTGGCAAAGTTGAGCTGGGTCACCACATCCCGTACCCGGGGTCTGGTTTCGCCATACCCGATGTAATCGGCCAACCCCACCTCGGTGTCGTTGCTCAATTTGCCATCGACATAGAGGATCTGATCCACAAACGGCTCGGAAAACTCTGCGTAGAAAAAGACCGTCTGCCACTGCCCCCACTCGTTGCTGGTTCTGGCTCCGGCAATGGCGTTGTCGTTCACCCGCTTGAAGTAAATATTGCGGGAGTGGTTACCGTACTGCTCCAGCAGCTCGTGCTGCAGATCAAGCTGGACTTTGCGATCTTCACCCGCCGGATAGCTGTAACGGTGGAAGGCGACCCGCTGGGTGGCAGTGAGTTCGGCCTTGATGCCGGTCTCCACCAGATCCGCTTTGTAATAGCCTACTTCCGACTGTTCGCTCGTCTTGTTGATGGTGACCGGGTCGGTATTGCTGCCGATGAAGGGCAAGAAGGCGAAATCATTGAGATCCCCCTTGCCTGCCCCCGAGATATGGGTGCTGCTGAAGCCGGAAAGCTTGGCCAGATGGTGGTGATAGTCGGAAGGGGATCCCTTGCCATTCCAGTTGGCCGGATTCCAGTTGTCCGGGCCCGGCTGGATCATCCCTTCCGGCATGACCGGGGCCGGATTGACATTGCCCAGCCCATCGGTGCCGATCAGCGGATCGACATATTGCAGCACCTGCAGGGCATTATCGGGGCGGCCATTGTCAGTAGTCTCATCGTTTGTGTTGCAGCCATAGAGGCCAAGCAGGGCTGTCACCATGATGGCCAGCTTGTGGGGTTTGAACATTGTTGTTCCTCAAATTCCGGAGATGAACAAGCGGCAAGCCGGGTGGCTTGCCGCTTGTAGCGTTACTGGGTCGGTTGCTGGTTGGTCATCACAAAACGCAGCTCACCACCGGGACGGATCTCGCTGTGGGCGAAGGTGTTGTACTGGTTGAGTGGCTTGCCATTGATGGTGACCTCTTTGATATAGAGGTTGTCCGGGCTGTTGTTCTGCGCCACCACGTTGAACTGACCGTCGGGCAGGTTGATGGTGACCTTGTCGAAGATGGGACGACCGATGGTGTAGGTCGGGTCGCCTGGGGCGATTTGATAAAAGCCCATGGCGCTCATGATGTACCAGGCCGACATCTGGCCGACGTCTTCATTGCCGATCAGACCATCCGGGGTGGTTTTGTAGAACTCCTTATAGACCCGGTCGAGGTACTCCTGCGCTTTCCAGGGCTGGGCGGTGCGATTGTAGAGATAGATGACGTGGTGGGAGGGTTCGTTGCCATGAATGTACTGCCCGATGTAACCGGTCATGTCCTGATGTGCTTCGCCCCCGTTGGGGTCGGCATTGAACAGGTTGTCGAGCTTGTCGTTCAGCCCCTGCTGGCCGCCCATGATCTCGGTCAGCTTGTCGAGATCCTGCATAAATGACCACTGCCACTGCCAGGCGTTGCCCTCGGTGTAGTAGAAGGGATCCGACTTGTAGGGATCGAAATCGGCCGCCGCGTATTTCAGGGCGCACGGGTCACCGTTTTTCAGCTCGGTCGGTACGAAGAAGCCTTTGCCATCGGCATTGCCAGCCTGGGGATCCCAATGTTTGAGCGAGTTGTAGGATCGTGCCTTGAACTCCTGATAGGTAGTCATGTCGCCCGCGGCTTTCGCCATCTCGGCGATGGTCCAGTCGTAGAAAGAGAACTCCAGCGAGTAGGAGACCGAGTTCCAGTTGGGATAACGGACGCACTGCTCTTTCTCGTGATAGCTGAGCTGACCGGCCATCAGCGAGCTCAGGATGTCGTCATGGATCTGCGGGTAATCGGCAGGCCGGTAGTGGGCCGATTTGACCGAGGCTTCCAGTGCCTCTTGCGCATCGATCAGCCCCTTGGTCACCGCATCGGCAAGGATGGCCGCCGAGGGGTAGCCAATCATGGTGCCGGTTTCCGAGCCGTGGCCTTCCCATTTGGGCAGCAGGCCGAACTCCACGTTGGATTTGCGGATCAGATCCTTGGCGTAGAGAGTCGCCTGTGGCGGGTCCATGATGGTCCACATGGGGTGAACGGCGCGGAAGGTATCCCAGGTCGAGTAGATGGAGTAGTTGGGGGTATCGCCAGGTTGCAGGGTGCGCAGGGTGCCTTGCATATCAAGATACTTGCCATCCACATCGTAGAGCTCGATAGGGGCGATCATCATGTGGTAGAGGGCGGTGTAGAAATTGGTCTTCTCGGTCTCCGTCCCCCCTTCGGTTTTGAGTGTTGCCAGCTTTTCGGCCCACGCGTATTCTGCGTCTGACTTCACCTTGGCAAAATCAAAGGTGGGGGCTTCCGCCTCCAGATTCTTCTGTGCTCCTTGCCAGCTCACCGCCGAGATACCGACCCGGATCTCGAGCGGTTGGTCACCCTGGCCAAAATTGAGGTAGGCGGTCAGGTCATCCCCTTGATAGACGCTGTTGGGGCGCATCTCCCGGGTGGGCATCTTGTCCTGCTCGCCCAGCATGGCCCTGGCCACAGGTTGGTTGAATTTGGCGTAGAAGAAGATGTTCTGGCCCTGATGGTTCTGTCCCTGGAACCAGCCAGTGGAGGTTTTGCGGCCACGCAGGGTGTACTCATCCACCACTTCGATTTTGTTTTTCAGCGATTGGCCGTTGTTGTTCAGCAGGGTATGACCCAGATCGAATTTCACATTCCGATCCGCTCCTTTGGCGAAGGTGTAACGGTGCAAACCGACTCGTTTGGTGGTGGTCAGTTCAACCTCAATCTCCCCCTTGTTCAGTCTGGTTTTGTAATAACCGGCGCTGGCGTGCTCATTGGTTTTGTCAAAGGCGTTTATCTGGGCGTCGGCCATCTCGGCGTAGGGCAGTACCAGAATGTCGCCCAGATCGGTGGCGCCGGTGCCGGAGAGATGGGTATGGGAGAAGCCGTAGAGCGGAACATCGGTTGCGACGATCTCGCCCGTGAGGTAATTGGAAGAGTCCCAGTAGCCGGAGGCTGAGTGCCAGGGGTTGAGTCCGCTCTCGTGATCGGTGTTGGAGCCAATAAAGGTATCCGGCGAGAGCTGCACCATGCCGGCAGGGCGGGTGGCACCGGGGAAAGTGTGGCCTGATGCGGCGGTGCCTATCATGGGGTCAACGTATTTCAGTACCGACAGATCGACAACCGGAGTTACCGGTTTCTCGATAGCGGTAGACTCGCTCTCACTGTTGCAACCGGCGATGCCACCGGTCAGTGCGGCAATCACCGCAAGAGAAAGAAGATTGCACTTGAACATGGTCATTCCATTTTTGAGTGGTGATGGGGGAGGAAGTCCTCCCCCGAACAGGTGATTAACGGGAACCGGCAGGCAGGTCGCCTTCGTGCAGGAAGGTGCCGATACCTTGCGCGGGCGGCAGATCTTCCGGCTGGCTGCCCCAATTCTGGTTGGGGCTATCGCCCATCACGAATTCAAGCTTGCCGCCACTGAGGATTTCCTCATGGGTGAGGTAGCTGCGATTGAACTCGCTGCCATTGAGGCGAGCGGACTGGATGTAGATGTTGTCGCGGCTGACATTCTGGGCCGTGACGGTGAACTGTTTGCCCGCACCCACATCGAGCGAGGCGGTTTCGAACATGGGGGTGCCAATCTCGTAGATGCCGGAGGAGGCATTGACCGGGAAGAAGCCCAGCGCCCGGAACACGAACCAGGCAGAGAGGGTGCCAAAGTCATCGTTGCCACAGATGCCGTCAGGGGTGTTCTTGTAGCAGACGTTGGTGGCTGCCACGATGGCGGCCTGTCCCTTCCAGGGCTGTCCTACGTAGTTGTAGAGGTAGGGCACATGGATATCGGGCTCGTTGCCCTGCACATGCTGTCCCACGTTGCCGGTGTTGAATACCGGGAACTGGTTGTCGCCAGCGTTGCGATCCGGATAGGTACTCCAATACTCGTCCAGCCGTTTGGCAAACAGTTCGCCCCGTTTGGCCTGAGGATTCCGGGTCTGGTCGAACCGGGTCATCAGATCGACCAGGCCATGAATGTCATGTTGAACGCTGAAGGCGTATTGCCAGCCGTTGGACTCGGCGAATGACCAGTTGAACATGTCGGGGCGCCAATCCTTGCCCACTGCCCGGCCGGTTTTCGGGTCTACCCAGCCGGCATCGATGAAGTTGCCATCGTAGTCACGGGCCTTGAACCACCCTTTGTACTGCTTGCCGCCAAAGTCAAACTGCGCCTGCCAGTTCTTGGATCTATCGGCAAACTCCTGATAGCGGGGGTCACTTTCGCCAAATACTGCCTTGATCGATTGGGCGATCGCCCAGTCATTCATGGAGTACTCCAGCGAGTAGGAGGAGGTCCAGGCATCCTTGAAGGGGGAGTGAGATTCCCAGTCATTGCCCGGCGGAGTGTCATGCAACTGGGCAGGCACATAGCCTTGCTGCTCGTACTCCTTGATCCAGGCGACTCCCTGGCTGGTGGCTGCGCGGGCGTCGGTGATCATGGCGGTCACCAGTCGCTCCTTGATCTCCTGACGTTCCGCATCGCTGAAGCCCAGCGCGATCATCCGTCTGTCCAGCGAGCCTTTGGAGAGCACGTCGTGGATCACCGGGGTGGAGTGCATCCCCATCATCATGCCGGTCTCGTTACCCTTGAAGGTCCACTCCGGCAATCTGCCCTTGCGCAGGTTGCCCAGATCGTCCATCCACTCCTCCTCGGCGTAGGAGAGCATGGAGAGCACCACATCGGCGAGGCGATCCGGCTCCAGCAGTGACGAGAGGGGTTGTACTGCGCGGTAGGTGTCCCACAGGGAGAAGGTGTCGTAACGGGTAAAGTCCGCTTTGCCATCCCGGTTGGCATCGGCGGTACGCACCGACTCCTTGAGGGTATCGATCTGCTCGCCCCACGGTGTGTTGCCATCCGGATAGGCGTTGCGCCCCTGATGCACCTGGCGGTAGCGCCCGTCCAGATCGGAGTGAATGGTCTGGCCCAGATAGGTGTGGTAGAGCGCGGTGTAGAAGGTCTGTTTGTACTCCTCATCCCCACTGACCCGGATCTTGCCCAGCTCCTTTTCCCATTTTTGGGTCGCAGCCTGACGGACATCGTCAAACGACATATTGGCCACTTCGGTCATGTTGAGTGAGGCGCCAGCGTTGCCATCCCGGCCGATCTCGACGTTGGAGAGGGCTACCTTGGCCTCGACAACCAAGCCCGCCGCCGCGGTATCAAATTCCACATAGGCACGCGCGTACTGATATTTGCCACGGGTCTCGTTGCCGATCTCGGTGGTGCCTTCCGGCAGGTCCAGATAGCGGTTCTGGTCTTTGTCAAAGTAGGCGAAGCGGATGTTTTTGATGGGCTGGTCGAACTCCATCACGAAGAACTCTTTCTGGCTGGGGGCCCAGCCGTCAGAGAAGCGATGGCCCTCGATCCGGTTGTGGGTTTTGTCCCATTTCAGATAGGAGTCGGAGGTGTAGTCCCAGTTGACCTTGAAGCCGAGGTTGACCACGATTTCCGATTTTTTATCTTGCGGGAAGGTGTAGCGATGAACCCCCACCCGATCCGAGGCGGTCAGCTCGGCCTTGATCCCGTAATCCTTCAGATTGACCTTGTAGTAGCCCGCCGTTGCCTCTTCATCCTTGTGGCTGTAGCGGGAGGCCTCCAGATTCAGTGAGGCCGACCCCTCGTTCAGCATGAAATTGGAGCGTGAGTTGATCGGCATCACCAGAATATCGTTGAGATCTCCAGCTCCGGCCCCCGAGAGGTGAGTGTGGGAAAACCCGGCGAGGCGGTTGTCGTGGTAGTAATAGCCGGAGATATATTCCCAGCCATTGGCCCCATTATTGGGCGACAGCTGCACCATGCCATGCGGGGTAGTGGCACCAGGATAGGTGTTGCCCAAATTACCTGTGCCGATGAACGGATTGACGTAACGGGAGACGTTAGTCTCTTTATTGTTATCGACAGCGGTATCCGAGTCATTTTGACAACCGGATATACCAACCAGGCCAGCCAGTACGGCACACGCGAGCAGGGAACGTTTCAGTTTCATATTTGTCGCCACAGGTTAATGAAAGTAGGGTATCGAACGTATAAAAACAGATAATGCAGAACGCCGGGCCAGCCAATGAATATCTGCCGGATGAGAGAGCCATCTGCATGTATTACCCCGACTGTCACTGGATATAGAGGGTGACGGGGGGAATATCAGCCAGATAAAATGGATAGTGAAAACGTTCTGGCCATACAGGCGGAAAAATAAATGCGCAGGAAAATAACAGGCACCTATAGCCTGATTTAAAAAATCGCCCCTTACACTTATGAAATAAGTGGCTGAGCTGTGTTACATCTGGAATATATAAATGCTCTTAAATGTTTTTCCTGCTGCCTGTAAATTAACTGTTTCTATTATTTCGTTGATTAATATCCTGGGACAGAGGAAAAAAATGGCATTAACTGGATTTTTATGACGTGTGGGGAAGGGTGTGAGCTGGCTCGCATAACTGCAGGGTGGCGTGACCAGGGAGGCTAAATGATATTAATCATTATAATTCAGCGTGTTATTCTTCGATGTTGAGTTAAATGACCGATTTTGTGAGTCGTACCGGGCTCTACATGGTCAGATGAGCTGAAAAAAAGGGCCCTGCTGGGCCCTTTGAACAGAGAGTGATGAGCCGATGGCCCACCAGGATCAGCGGTTGCTGGCGCGGGCAAAACGCCCTTCAGCCGTCACGCGATAATCGCCGGTGCTGGCGGGTACAAATGCAGATTGCCCTATGGTCAGTGTCAGACGCTCACCATCCTGGCCAATGAGGGTGATGGGCCCATCGATGGCGAACAGGATCTCGGCATTGCCGGTGGTGAGGGCATGTTCGCCTGCGCCATATACGCTGAAGGTGAAATCCGGTACCGGCACGTCGAAGTGCTGTACTGTGCCTTCCATGCGAGGGGTGAGCAGGATCTGGTCGTCCGGTTTGGCGACACAGCGGGTGCATGCCAGCAGCTCCGGCACATCCATGTATTTGGGGGTCAAACCGGCACGCAGCACGTTGTCCGAGTTGGCCATGATCTCGAGGCCAGTGCCGTGGATGTAGGCGTGGGGGGTCTGGGCGTCGAGGAACATCGCCTGACCCGGCTCAAGTGTTACCACGTTGAGCAGCAACGGCGAGAAGAGCCCCACATCCCCCGGGTACTGGTTGGCCAGCTTGCTGATGGTGGCGAAAGTCTCTTCATCCTGATGGGCGGCGGCATAGGCCAGCAGGCCAGCCAGCGCCTCGTCCTTGCGATCACCGCTGAGGATCAGCAACTGGTGGAAGAAGTGCTGCAGGCCAGCTTCATCCTGTGACTGGCGAAGCGCCGCGGTCAGGTCGACCAGTGCGGGCAGCGCCATGCGATCGAACAGGGCCAGGATGGCCGGGATGGCGCGAAAGCCGTTCATCGCCTGATAGCGGGTGAGGGCAAAGACCAGCTCCGGCTTGTGGTTCGGATCCTTGTAGTTGCGGTTGCTCGCCTTGATATCGATGCCTGCGGCTTCTTCTTTGGCAAAACCGGCTTCGGCCTGTGCCTTGCTCGGGTGTACCTGAATGGAGAGGGCTTGCTCGGCGCAGAGCACCTTGAACAGGAAGGGGAGTGAGCCGAAACGAGCCTGGGTAGCTTCGCCCAGCATGGCGACGGGGTTGGCGTCAATCAGGCTGGAAAGCTTCACGGTCTCGCCTGCCAGGGTCACTTCGGAGCAGCCATTGGGGTGAGCGCCCATCCACAGTTCAGCTTGTGGTTTGCCTTCGGGATTTTTGATGCCAAACAGCGTGGTCAGGGAGTCACGACTGCCCCAGACATAATCCTGGATCGGGTTGCACATTAGAAAAAACGGCGGGTAGCTCATGGATGGCTCCTTGTATCAGAACGATTTTTTGGGAATTTCAGTCTGGCGCGGACTATAGCATGGCAGGGGCAGCGCACCGCAATCGGTTGCTCTCTGCATCTTGATCAGGATCATTCATGAGTATCATCTTTACCCAGCTGTTGGACGGCTTTCTAAGTGAGGGGGGAGGCTTTGAGAAGGTGTTGTTTGCCTCTGACAAAGGGGTGCCTCCCTGCTTCAGTTATCAGGTCAATTTTCCGCGTCTCGAGCTGGTATTCAGTGGTCACTATCTCAACCAGATCTGGTCCCCGGAAGGGGATGTGCAGTCGGTACAGATGGGGCCGCGGGAGGCGATGTACATTCCCCCCAACGGCTGGAACAAGCCGGATTGGGACAATGACTGTTCCGTGCTCAGCCTGTTGTTCGGCAAGCGTCAGATAGGGTTCAGTCTGGTGAGCAAGCACAAGGGAGACACCGGCTTCTTCGATGTGCAGAAGCACAGTATTCAGGCCGGTGCCGGACGGGCGCTCGATCATATACTGCTCTCCCTCAACACCCTTGCGCAGGAGCCGATAAGGGCACCGATGGACAATCACCTGCTGCAGGCGCTGCTCAGTTACTCACGGCAGTTGCTGGTGGAGTCGGAGAGCGGTCGTCCTCGTGGCTCCGATCTTTTTCACGGCATCTGCATCTACATTCAGGAAAATTTCCACCGCCCCATCAGTCGCGAATGCATCGCCGCCCGCTTCAATCTCTCCCCCAGCCATCTCTCACGCCTGTTCCGCCAGCAGGGGCACATGCGGCTAGCGGACTACATCAGCTGGGTGCGGCTGGAGCGGGCCAAGTTTATGCTGAAAAAGTATCGCTTCCGTCTCGAAGAGGTCGCCAATCGCTGTGGGTTTACCGACGTGAACTACTTCTGCCGGGTGTTCAAACAGAAGACCGGCTTGACCCCTTCCCAGTACCGTTCCCTGAGTCAGCCGCAGGCGGCGACCAGCGAGCTGGAAGAATAACGGGGCGGGGTCGGCAAGGCGTTGTGACGGCGCACTGGCGGGTGGCTACCTCTTTGGTCTGACATGTTTTCTTGTCGTTTTATTATGAAAATGAATGGGCTAAGATGGCCGCGCGCAACAAACAAGTTGATAACAAACGGAAGTTAGGAGATGCCGATGGAAAGCAAAGTAGTAATCCCGACCCAGGGTCAGAAAATCACAGTCGATGCCAACGGCAAGCTGCAGGTTCCCAACCATCCGATCATTCCGTTTATTGAAGGGGATGGCATCGGTGTTGACGTAACCCCTGCCATGTTGAATGTGGTGAATGCTGCGGTCGAGAAAGCCTACAAGGGCGAGCGCAAGATCGCCTGGATGGAGATCTACACCGGCGAGAAATCGACTCATGTCTATGGCGAAGGTGCCTGGCTGCCGGCCGAAACCCTGGATTTCATTCGCGAATACTGCGTGGCCATCAAGGGCCCGCTGACCACCCCGGTCGGTGGCGGTATTCGCTCCCTCAACGTAGCCCTGCGTCAGGAGCTGGATCTCTACATCTGCCTGCGCCCGGTGCGTTACTACGAGGGCACCCCGAGCCCGGTGAAACGTCCTGATCTGACCGACATGGTGATCTTCCGCGAAAACGCCGAAGACATCTACGCCGGCATCGAGTGGAAGGCCGACAGTGCCGAAGCGAACAAGGTGATCGCCTTCTTGCAAAACGAGATGGGCGTGAAGAAAATTCGCTTCCCCGAGTCCTGCGGGATCGGCATCAAGCCGATGTCCAAGGCCGGTACCGAGCGTCTGGTGCGTGCCGCCATCGAGTATGCCATCGACAATGATCGCGACTCAGTGACCCTGGTGCACAAGGGCAACATCATGAAGTTCACCGAAGGTGCCTTCAAGGATTGGGGTTATGCTCTGGCCCAGAACGAGTACGGTGCCCAGCTGATTGACGGCGGCCCCTGGTGCTCCTTCAAGAACCCGAAAACCGGCAAGACCATCGTCATCAAGGATGTCATCGCCGATGCCTTCTTGCAGCAGATCCTGCTGCGTCCGGCCGAGTATGACGTCATCGCCTGTATGAACCTCAACGGCGACTACATCTCCGACGCGCTGGCCGCTCAGGTAGGCGGTATCGGTATCGCGCCGGGTGCCAACATCGGCGATGGTGTGGCCCTGTTCGAAGCGACCCACGGTACTGCACCTAAGTATGCCGGTCAGGACAAGGTCAACCCGGGCTCGCTGATCCTCTCCGCCGAGATGATGCTGCGCCACATGGGCTGGGTCGAAGCGGCCGATCTCATCATCAAGGGGATGGAAGCGGCGATCCGCAACAAGACCGTCACCTATGACTTCGAGCGTCTGATGGAAGGAGCCACCCTGCGCTCCTGCTCCCAGTTTGCTCAGGACATGATCGACCAGATGTAATCTGCTGCTTGCCAGAAACGCAAAACCGGCGCCATGTGCGCCGGTTTTTTTATCGCGAAAGAGTGCAGGGGCTTATTGCGCCTGCTCTACGTGTTGCTGATAGCGTTGCTGCCATTTGCTGGTTTCTGCTTCATCACCCTGGGCCTTCCAGAAGGCGCAGATGGTGTTGGCAAGTTCCGAAGCCATCGCATGATCTCCGTCACGTCGACTCATCAGATAATCTCCCAGCCAGCTTTGATATTGTTTCATTACCCGATCTCCTTATCTCATGTGCCCTTGAGGGTGCCCACCTTGACGGGAGCCTGTCGGCTCATCTTGGGGGGAACATCATCAGGCATGATGGTGCAAAGTCACGACCCGGGCAGAGAGCCCGATGGGCAATCTGGCGGCGAACGTGACGCGAGATGTCAAAAAATGAGCGCCATTTTAGCACAAACTGACCAACTTGGGGAAATTGTCGCCATGGATTGCGACAGAACTGCCCATCCCCTTGTTCTCAAAACAGAAAACCCGCCGTGAGGGCACGCTTGGTTTGGATGAAACCCGGGGAAACAGGGTGGGGAACCCTGTTGTGTCCGGTTGCATCGACGAGCTCGACACTTGGTTCTGGATGAGCACTGTCATGGACTCAAGAAATGGTAGAGGGGGACATGCAAAAGGGCGTTATGCGGGAACTTGCTATGCGCGAAGCAATAGGGGGCAGCCTTGCTGCCAACAGATGGCTGGCAGCAAGGTGACGGTCGGGATCAGGTGGTCTTTTCCAGATGGTTCTGGTAAATCTGCTGCCACTTGTCCAGTTCGGTTTCATCTCCCTGTTGTTGCCAGAACTCGCAGATGGAACTCGCCATCTCGCATGCCATGGCGTGGTCGCCGTCACGGCGACTCATCAGGTATTGCCCCAGCCAGTTTTGATACTGTTTCATTGGATGATCTCCTTATCTATTTAACCCTTGATACTGCTGCTGTGAGCCACCCGTCCGGCAGTTCTGTCACAGCCACTTTCGCTGCTTCGCTTATTGTCAATCAGGACAGATAGCGTATGAGAAAAGCGCGAAAGTGCTAAAAATTGGCCACCACCTTATCACAAAATGGTATGAAAGGCAGGTTTTGGGGCCAATTGAGTTTTCAGTGCAGGGGATTATCTCGACCTGGCGACCGGGATTGACGGAGTCCAGCAGTATAACGGGCAGGTGTTTGAACCTTTACTGGGTTACCCGACGGGCTTGCCAATAGCGGCTGTTCCAGTAGACATTGTCGAGTCTCGAACGGATTACACCCTTGCTCGTGGAGGCGTGGATAAACTCGCCGGCACCGGTATAGACCCCCACATGGTACTGCTGCCAGCCGGTTTTGAAGAAGACCAGATCCCCGTGTTGCAGCCGGTAGCGATCCACCGGTTTGCCGATACTGGCCTGGGATTCGGTGGTTCTTGGCAAGTTGACTCCCAGCACCTGATTGTAGGCGAGCTGGGTGAAGGCGGAGCAGTCGAGTCCGGCACGGTTGGTGCCGCCCATCCGGTAGGGGACGCCACGCCACTGCTGGTAGAAACCGTCAAAGGCACTGCTCTGCTGGCGGGGCGGCGGTGGCTCTGGCGTGCTGGAGCAGGCGGCCAGCAGCAGGGTCAGCAGGGATAGCATCAGCTTGCGGTACATCGGAGAGCTCTCCACAACGGGGTCTACCAATAGAGACGTCTGTTAACCGCCACCCCGGACAGAATATGGTGACGGCCGCCAGTGGCGTGACAACTTTTCCATCATAAACAGGGATCTGGCTTGATACCTAGTCCCGAAAGGAGAAAATGCGGCAAGTGAGCGAAAAACGCCAGCCTGCGGCTGGCATTCGGGGTCAGTGGGCGGGATTGATCAGTGGGGTAAGCAATTCGGCCAGCTTATAGAAGGTTTGCACCCGGGTGGTACTGGGACGCCAAACCATGCCGATCTCGCGATAGGATTTTTCCCCCGGCAGGGGAATGGCGACCAGATCCGAATTGGCAAGAATGCCGGCGTCGATGGCCATCTGAGGCAGGAAGGTAGTGCCAAGTCCCGCCTCGACCATCTGCACCAGAGTGTGCAGGCTGGTGGCGGCAAAGGGATTGATCTTGCTCTTGTCCCGCAGACGGCAAGCGCTCACTGCGTGCTCGGTGAGGCAGTGCTCCCGCTCCAGCAGGAAGATGCTCTGGTTTGGCAGCTCCTTGTAGTCGAACGGGGTGTGCAGACCGGCCGCCATGCTGGCGGGCATCACCATGTGGAACGGATCCTGGCCGACGGTCTTGCAGTGAAAACCACCGATCTCGATGGGGAGAGCGAGGATCAGCAAGTCGAGCTGACCCTGTTCCAGCTGCTTAAGCAGATTGCTGGTGGTGTCTTCCCGCAGTAACAATTCGAGGTCAGGATAGGTTTTGCTGCATACTTTCAGCAGTTTGCTGAGCAGGAAGGGGGCGATGGTGGGAATACAGCCCAGACGCACGGTCCCCTGCATCACACCACCCTGGTGTTGACCTAGTTCCATCAGATCTCGCGCATCGGAGAGCAAATTGCGAGCGCGCTCGACGATTTCCATGCCGACCGGGGTCATAATGAAGCTCTTGTGGTCCCGCTCCACCAGTTGCAGGTTCATCATCTCTTCCAGCGTCTGGATCCCGGTACTCAAGGTCGACTGGCTGACATGACAGGCCTTGGCGGCGCGGTTGAAGTTCTTGTGCTCGTCGAGAGCGACCAGATATTGCAGCTGTTTGAGGCTGGGCCAACGTTGCATAGGAAAATCCGATTAATGCTATCTATTTAATTTGATTTAACTAATCTACCACCGGGTCTATAATTTGTCGCTTGAATTAGACGGACTAGGCTCTTGGTAGCCCAATCCTGACTGGATTGTTCACTTCACTTAAAGAGGAATTGAATATGGTATTGGTAGGCCGTCCCGCACCCGATTTTACCGCCGCAGCCGTTCTGGGTAATGGCGAGATCGTTGATTCGTTCACCCTCTCATCCCACATCAAAGGCAAGGCAGCCGTCCTGTTCTTCTATCCGCTCGACTTCACCTTCGTCTGCCCGTCCGAGCTGATTGCCTTCGATCACCGTCTGGAAGAGTTCAACAAGCGTGGCGTGGAAGTGATCGGTGTTTCCATCGATTCCGAGTTCTCTCACAACGCCTGGCGCAACACCAAGATCGAAGACGGCGGCATCGGCCCAGTCAAGTACCCCTTGGTGGCCGACATCAAGCACGAGATCTGCAAAGCCTATGATGTCGAGCACCCGGAAGCCGGTGTGGCGTTCCGTGGCTCCTTCCTGATCGACAAAAACGGTGTTGTTCGTCACCAGGTAGTCAACGATCTGCCGCTGGGTCGCAACATCGACGAGATGCTGCGCATGGTGGATGCCCTGCAGTTCCACGAAGAGCACGGCGAAGTGTGCCCGGCTCAGTGGGAGAAAGGCAAGAAAGGCATGACCGCCTCCCCGGATGGCGTTGCCAAGTATCTGTCCGAGAACGCCGCTTCCCTGTAATCGGGTCTGCGTGCCGGATAGTGAAAAACCGATGCCCAGGCATCGGTTTTTTTATGGCCGTTGTTTGGCTGTCTGGTTCTGTCCCATTGCTCGGCAGGATTGTCGTTGCCGGCAGCGCGCCGATAAACGGCAGTCATAAAAAAGCGCGCCCTTTGGCGCGCTTTTGACATGGGGGGCGGGACTACTCGTCAAAGATACCGAAGTGTTCTTTGGCAAAGTTGACCCGCTGCGCCACGCTCATCTTGACCTGTCCCAGCTTCTCGATGGTCTTGAGGTTGGGCACCAGGCCACGACCGTTGGCGATTTGAATGGCCAGACCCGGGCGGGCGTTGAGCTCCAGCAGCATGGGGCCGCGGAACTTGTCCAGCACCATGTCGGTACCGATGTAGCCCAGACCAGACATCTCGTAACAGGAGGCGGCCAGGGTGAGCAGGGTATCCCAGTGGGGTACCTTGAGCTCATAGAGGTCGAGGCCGGTATCCGGGTGGTGTCGCAGCGGATTGCCAAACTGCACCGCCCGCAGCGCGCGGCCGGTACGCAGGCACAGACCCACCCCAACGGCGCCCTGGTGCAGGTTCGCCTTGCCATCGGAGGCCGAGGTGGAGAGGCGCATCATCGCCATCACCGGGAAGCCTTTGAAGATGATCACCCGGGCATCGGGCACCCCTTCGAACGAGTAGCCGTCGAATACGTCATCGAAGTTGATAAGGCCTTCGACCAGCGCTACGTCTGGCTTGCCACCAAGCGAATAGAGCCCCGCCAGAATGTTGGAGACATGGCGCTCCAGATCCTGGCCGTTGCAGGCGCTGCCGTTGGGTTTGTAGAAGAGACCATCTTCCTGACGGAGGATCACCAGGATCCCCTTGCCGCCAGAGCCACGGGCCGGCTTGATGCAGAAGCCCGGCCAATCTTTTACCAGCTCGGTGATGCGACCTACATCGTGCTGGGCACGGATGGTGCCGATCAGCTCAGGCACCGTCACGCCTGCATCCAGCGCAATTTGCTTGGTCTGCAGCTTGTCATCCACCAGCGGATAGAGGCTGCGCGGATTGTAGCGGCTGATGTAGGAGTGGTTGCGCTTGTTCATACCGAGGATGCCTGCCTGCGACAGGCTCCACGGAGTAGTGTACTTTTCCCAGAACCACATCTGTTACTTGTCCTTACCCGGGGTGGCGCCAGACTTGATCTCGTCCACCAGCGGCTTGAAGCGCTTCAGCTCACTCAGCTTGTAGCCGGTGTAGTTACCCATCAACAACACGGTCGCCATCAGTACCAGCTGCAGGCCGAGGAAGTTGAACGTGAGGTGACGGATCAGTTCGTTGTCCATGGCCAGATAGGCGATGATGGCCACCAGCAGGGAGCCACCGCCCTGACGGAACACCTCTTTCGGGCCCTCTTCTTCCCACAGGATGGACATCCGCTCGATGGTCCAGGAGAGGATGATCATCGGGAAGAAGGTGATCTTCATACCGTCGGTCAGCCCCAGCTTGAAGGCGAACGCGGAGAAGATACCGATCATCGAGATAACCATGATGATGATTGCCGATATTCGGGCGACCAGCAGCAGGTTAAGCCGAGATAGATAGGAGCGGATGATGAGACCGGTGCCGACGATCAGCAGGAAGCCGATGAGACCGGTGATCAGCTGGGTCTGGATAAAGGCGACGGCGATCAGCACCGGCATAAAGGTACCGGAGGTCTTGATGCCGACAATCACGCGCAAGAACACCACCATCAGCACGCCGATCGGGATCAGCAGCAAGCCCTTGAACAGGGTCTGCTCTTCCAGCGGCAGGCTGTGGATAGAGAAGTTCATCATCTCTGATTTTTCAAACTTCTGGGCCAGCGCCACGCTGACCGGCTGCTCCTGCTCGATCATCGAGAAGCTGACACGGGAGTTGTGACCACCGGTCACATCCAGCAGGGCGCCGGAGTTGTACTCCCACAGCAGCAGGTTGGCCGGACGGCCCTGTTCACCGGTTTGCGGGTTGAACAGCTTGTAGTCGGTCGGGCTGTTGAATACCTGCAGGTAATCCACCAGCTCCTGACGACGGCGGCCATCTTCCAGATTCAGAGCATGCACCACGCGGGTGGGGACGTCAGCATTGTTGAGCAGCTCGGCGATCAGGTTGGCACGGCTCTTGTGCTTTTTCAGCAGCTCGGCGTTCTGCTCCTGCTTCTCGATCTCCTTGATGATCTCGCGAGTCAGGGTGTAGCCGTCGGCAGAGCGCTCCTGGGCCCGCTCGAGGATCTGCTTCATCGCGGTGGCATAAGGCTCACTCTCGATCTGCTTCTCGATGGCAGGCGGCTGCGGATTGGCGGCCGGTTTGGCATGGGCATCTGCCATCATGTCGACGCGGTAGTAGAGCTCCTGACGGCCGGAGGCGGTGCGGATGGACCACTCGGCGCGGGCATCGCCATCTTTCTCGACAAAGGAGAGGCCGTAGCCGGGGCTGGCGGCGTTCTCGTTCATCAGGGTGAAACCGGGCTGGGTGCCCGGAATGGCCAGGGAGGCGATCACCGGCTCACCGGTCGCCTCAAACTCCAGCTTGGCTTCGATGGACCAGATCTGGCGCTTTTCACCGGGCGTCAGCGGCACATCCAACGCGATATGGTGATAGATCGTCATCCCCAGGCCGACAATGTACAGCAGGGCTACCAGCAAATAGAACGGCTTACGGGAAACCATGGATTATTTCACATCCTTGAGCTTGGGTTTGGGTTGGATATATTCGCGGGCCACATCAACCACGGCGATGTCTTTCAAAAATTCGCGACCCAGCAGCACCGGGAAGGTCATGTCGCTGCGGTCCTTCAGGGTAAATTCGGCTTTCTCGGTCATGTCGCCAATCCGTACCGCCAGACGGACCACCGGACGGCGGTCGAGATCGTCGGCAGAGGCCTGACGCACCCGCACATGGCGTACCAGCGGCGCTTCGATCTGGATCTTGTCATCCACATCCTGATGACTCAGGAAGAAGCGCACCCAGTTTTTGCCATTGCGTTCGAAAATGGTGATCTCCTGGGCACTGATGGAGGAGGTGGTCGCACCGGTATCGACCCGCGCCTGGAAGGCGTCGTTGGCGGCATCAACCCAGATCCACTCCGCTTCACCGACCATCAGCTTGCCATCGATGGTGTGGCCCTGATTGGGGGCCGGGCACTTCTCGGTGGGGATGGCCATCGGTTTGGGTGGCTCGGAGGGGAGAGCTGCGAGCTTGTGATCTACTTGCTTGACGGACTCTTTCATATTGGTGACATCTGTGTTGAGCTGAACCAGCAGGTGCTGTTGCTGCACATACTGCTTCTGTTGCTGTTCCATGGATGTTTGCAGGCGCAGCTCGCTCTGGCTCAGCTCGCTACGAAGCTCGGCCAGCGTCAGAGCGGGAACCTGAGGCGTTTTTTCCATATTGACACACCCGCCGAGACTGAGCAGGGAGAGCAGGGTCATTCCTTTTAATTTGCTTTTCATGTCATTCATTTAACTGTGCTTCCTGGAATTGGGTCAGTGTAACTTCCACAAGCGCCACCGGCTAGTCTTTGGCCTTGCGGGCAATCAGTACGGCACGTTTCGGCGCCGGGTGTCCTTCTACCGTGAGTGCCGGATTGTCTGGATCCAGATAGTCACTCAGGGATTCATTAATCATCCAGTCGGTACGACGCTGTTCGTCGGTGCTGGTCATATTCTCGTCTACTATTCGCACGTCGGTGAAGCCGCAGCGCTCGACCCATAGCTTGAGGGCGCGGCTTGAGGGAATAAACCAGACGTTGCGCATCTTGCCGTAACGATCGGTGGGCATCAGCACGTCGTTGACACCGCCGTCAATCACTAGCGTCTCCAGCACCAGCTCGCCATCATCTTTCAATTGATTGCGCAACTGCTCGATGTGCTCGATGGGGGATTTGCGGTGATAGAGCACTCCCATGGAGAAGACGGTGTCAAAGGCACGCAGCTCCGGCAGCTCCTGAATACCGAGCGGCAACAGGTGGGCACGCTGATCATTGCCCGCGAAGTGGCGAATGGCCTCGAACTGGCAGAGGAACAGCGGACTCGGGTCTATGCCGACTGCAAGCCGAGCCCCTTCACCCACCATGCGCCAGAGGTGGTAGCCGCTGCCGCAACCCACATCCAGCACGTAACGTCCTTCGAGCGGGCTGATATGGGGCAGCACCCGATCCCACTTCCAGTCAGAACGCCACTCGGTATCGATGTGGATGCCGTGCACGGTGAACGGCCCCTTGCGCCAGGGCATGAAGTGGCGCAGCAGGCTTTCGACCTTCTTGCGCTCCCCTTCGCCCAGGCTCTCGGCCGAGCCAATCTCGACCCGGCTTTTCAGCTCGACGTTGCCGGGGGAGACCACCGGCAGCTTGTTGAGAGCGCGGTTCCAGCGCGGCAGGTCGCCATGCTGGTTGTCATGTTGCCAGGCGTGCAGCTGGGCGGGCAGGGTATGCAGCCAGTGGCTCAGCCGGTTTTTGGCAATCAGTTGATAGAAATTGGCAAAGTCGATCATGGCTGGGCGTCGCTGGATTTGATGGCAATCATGGAGCCGAAGTTAAAGCACTGGAACCAGAGATCCTGATGGACGAAACCGGCGTCCCGTAGGCGAGCCTGATGCACCGGCAGGCTGTCGGTGCGCATCACGTTCTCAAGGGCGGTGCGTTTCTGGCTGATCTCCAGCTCGCTGTAGCCATTGGCCCGCTTGAAGTCGAGGTGCAGATCGATGAGCAGCTCGTTGACCGGTTCATCTTCAAAGCGGAACTTCTCGCTCAGGATCAGGATCCCGCCCGGGCGCAGACCATCGTGAATGCGCTGGATCAGGGCAGCACGCTTTTCGGGCTCGACAAATTGCAGGGTGAAGTTGAGCACCACCACGGAGGCGTTCTCGATCTCGATGTCGCAGATATCTGCTTCCACCAGCTCCACCGGCACCTCGGATTTGAAACCGGAGAGGTGGGCGCGGGCGCGCTCAATCATCGGGTGGGAGAGATCCACCGCGGTGATGCGGCAGCCGGACTGGCTGACATGGCGACGCATCGCCTGGGTCGCGGCGCCCAGTGAGCAGCCGAGATCATAGAGTCGGCTCTCGGGTTGGGCGTAGCGGGCGGCCATCATGCCGATGGCAGAGATGATGTTGCTGTAACCCGGCACCGAGCGCTGGATCATATCGGGAAACACGTCGACGACCTGTTCGTCAAAACAGAAGTCACCCAATCGGGCGATCGGGGCGGCAAAAATTTGATCTTTGGTATGCATGCTGGCGCAACCTGACAGTCGGGACATCACCCGGCTGTATTGTTCAATTGAGTCGTTGGGTGACACCCATCAGAGTAGATTTATCACCTGTTTACGAACGGGGTGGCTGGTCGTGAAATCCTTTGGACCTGTCCTGTTCGTACGGGCCATGTTCCGGACCCTTACTTGGGGCGGTAGTGTAGAGGATTGATGGCCGTTTGTCTTGACGCCAGGGCTTGCCACGCCACAAAAAAGCACTTTTTTTGCAGCGAAACGATGGCCGCAGAATGGGTTGGCTAAAAGCGCAGCACTCCCTGCCGTGCGCGATCGTTTTCCCCTGGCCAGGGGGCCATCTCCTGCTCCAGCAAGCGGGTGATCTGGCGGGCCAGCTCAGGTGCCTGGGCGTTGTCGGCAGTATGTATATAGAGGTAGAGATCCTTGCCCTCGGAAAGCCACTGGCGCCAGTGGGGGAGCCAGCTGGGCAGGAAGGGGTGATTGGCCGCCGGATCCGGCAGGCCGATAAAGCGCACCATGGGGGCGTTGGCGGTGGCCAGCAGATGTACCGGCAGGCGTGGCTTCTTGCCCTGGGCATCGACAAGGGCTGGCGTGGTTGCTTGCACCGAGAAGAGTGGCCGGCTGTCGAGCATCACCCGGTTGATGCCTTGTTCCATGAGCAGCCGGTTCAATGCTCGCTCGGCCTCCCCCTTGGCGAAGAAGTCAGGGTGACGCACCTCGAGGGCGTAGCGAAACGCCCGTGGCAGCCGCTCGATAAAGGCCGCCAGTCTGGCCAGCCCCTGTGGCCCGAAACGGGCGGGCAACTGCAGGGTGAGCAGCCCCAGCTTGTCGTGCAGCGGGGCGAGCAGGCGAATAAAGTCGGCGACTTGTTTGTCTGCGCTCACCAGATCGCTCTGGTGGCTGATGGTTTGCGGAAATTTGAAGTTGAAACGAAAGTGATCGGGCACCGCATCGGCCCAGCGCTGTACCGTGTCCGGTGTCGGCAGGGCGTAGAAGGTGGTGTTACCCTCCACTGAGTTGAACACGGTGGCGTAGTGGGCGAGGTGTTCGGCAGGCTTGGCGCCAAGGCCCAGTAGCTGGCCGGGCCAGCCGGGGTGGGACCACTGCGGCAGGCCCAAATAGAGGCTCATGATGGCTATTCTCTTCACTCTTGGTGCATTCGTGCCGATTTTTTACCCGCTTTTTGCCATCGAGTGCAAAAAACTGGCGAAAGGAGGCTGCTGGCCATTTTACCCAAAAGGGGGTTTTCCTCTATAATGCCAGCCCTTTTGTTTTTCAATTTCTTGTGACCCATGCCTATCTACGAATATCGTTGCGACGTCTGTGGCCATGAATTGGCAAAACTGCAAAAGCTTTCCGATGCCCCCCTGACCGACTGTCCGGCCTGTAGCAAGCCGAATCTGGTCAAGCTGATATCGGCGGCAGGCTTCCGGCTCAAGGGAACCGGATGGTACGAGACTGATTTCAAACCGGGTAAGAAAAAGAATCTGGCCAGCTGTGAGACAGACGGTGCTTGCCAGTCGTGCCCGGCGGCCCAAGGTTAACCGTCTCTCTACAATTTCGAAGGAAGAAGTCCATGCGCTCTATCTATTGCGGACAGGTCAATGAGGCCCATGCAGGGCAGACCATTACATTGTGCGGTTGGGTTCATCGTCGTCGTGATCTCGGCGGTCTGATCTTTATCGATATGCGCGACCGGGAAGGGATCGTTCAGGTGTTCTTCGATCCGGACAAGCCGGACGCGTTCGCCCTGGCCTCCGAGCTGCGCGGCGAGTTCTGCATCCAGGTGACCGGCGTGGTGCGCACCCGTCCCGAGTCCCAGCGCAACAGCGACATGGCCACTGGTGCCATCGAAGTGTTCGCTCACGAACTCAACATCATCAACCGTGCCGAGCCGCTGCCGCTGGACTTCAATCAGGTCAACAGCGAAGAGATCAGCCTCAAGTATCGCTACCTGGATCTGCGTCGTCCCGAGATGGCCAAGTACCTGAAGACCCGTGCCAAGGCCAGCGCCTTCGTACGCCGCTTCATGGACGAGCACGGCTTCCTCGATATCGAGACCCCGATGCTGACCAAGGCCACCCCGGAAGGTGCCCGTGACTATCTGGTGCCGAGCCGCGTGCACAAGGGCAAGTTCTACGCGCTGCCGCAATCCCCCCAGCTGTTCAAGCAGTTGCTGATGATGTCCGGCTTCGATCGCTACTACCAGATCGTCAAGTGCTTCCGTGACGAAGACCTGCGTGCCGACCGCCAGCCGGAATTCACCCAGATCGACGTGGAGACCTCCTTCATGACCGCACCGCAAGTGCGTGAAGTGATGGAAGAGATGATCCGCAAACTGTGGCTGCATATCCTGAACGTGGATCTGGGCGACTTCCCGATCATGACCTTCGACGAAGCCATGCGTCGCTACGGCTCCGACAAGCCGGACCTGCGTCTGCCAATGGAGCTGGTTGATGTGGCTGATCTGCTGACTGCTGTCGAGTTCGCCGTGTTCGCGGGCCCCGCCAACGATCCGAAAGGCCGTGTGGCTGCCCTGAAAGTGCCGGGCGGTGCCGAGCTCTCTCGCAAGCAGATCGACGAATACACCAAGTTTGTCGGCATCTACGGTGCCAAGGGCCTGGCCTGGATGAAGGTCAACGAAGCGGCCAATGGTATCGAAGGCGTGCAGTCTCCGGTTGCCAAGTTCCTCTCTGACGCCATCGTGCGCGAGATCCTGGCCCGTACCGGCGCTGCCGACGGCGACATCATCTTCTTTGGCGCTGACAGCAAGAAAGTGGTCTGCGATGCCATGGGCGCCCTGCGTCTGAAAGTGGGTCGCGATCTGGGCCTGCTGGAGAACAGCTGGAAACCGCTGTGGGTCATCGACTTCCCGATGTTCGAGGAAGATGGTGAAGGTGGTCTGGCCGCCATGCACCACCCGTTCACCGCGCCGAGCAACATGAGCCCGGCCGAGCTGAAAGCCAACCCGGTGGGTGCTTACGCCAACGCCTACGACATGGTGATCAACGGCTACGAAGTGGGTGGCGGCTCTGTCCGTATCCACAACAGCGAGATGCAATCCACCGTGTTCGATATCCTGGGTATCACCCCGGCCGAGCAGCGCCTGAAATTCGGCTTCCTGCTGGATGCGCTGAAGTACGGTACCCCGCCGCACGCCGGTCTGGCCTTCGGTCTGGACCGTCTCAGCATGCTGCTGACCGGCACCGAAAACATTCGGGACGTCATCGCCTTCCCGAAAACGACCGCGGCTGCCTGTCTGATGACAGACGCCCCCAGCCTTGCCAATGCCGCCCAACTGGGTGAGCTGGCGATTGCAACCACCGTCAAGGGCGACGAGTAAGCCGATACCGGCACCGGAGGCCGCCGCCGTGCGGCCTCTGTGTTTCCCTTGGGTTAGTCATGATCAGTGTTACTGACATTTAAAAAATAACGGAGAGTCTCTATGGCAGGTCACAGTAAATGGGCCAATATCAAACACCGCAAGGCCGCTCAGGACGCCAAGCGTGGCAAGATCTTCACCAAACTGATCCGCGAAATCACTACCTCCGCGCGTCTGGGTGATGCCGATCCGGCCAACAACCCGCGTCTGCGTGCTGCGGTGACTGCCGCCCTGACCAACAACATGACCCGCGACACCATCAACCGTGCCATTCAGCGTGGCGCCGGTGGTGGCGATGGCGAACAGCTCGAGACCATCGTATACGAAGGTTACGGCCCGGCTGGCTCTGCCGTGATGGTAGAGTGCCTGACCGATAACCGTAACCGTACCGTAGCCGAAGTGCGCCACGCCTTCAGCAAGTGCGGTGGCAACCTGGGTACCGACGGCTCCGTCGCCTATCTGTTCAGCAAGAAAGGTCTGCTGACCTTCGTGGGCGTAGACGAAGATGCCCTGATGGATGCCGCGCTGGAAGCGGGCGCCGATGACGTGGTCACCGAAGAGGATGGCACCATCGAGGTGTACACCACCCCGAACGACTTCGGTACCGTGCTGGATGGTCTGGAAGCTGCCGGCTTCAAGGCCCAGAGCGCCGAAGTGACCATGATCCCCTCCACCGAAGCGGAGCTGGATGCAGAGACTGCACCCAAGCTGATGCGTCTGATCGACATGCTGGAAGATCTGGACGACGTGCAAGAGGTTTACCACAACGGCTCCATCTCCGATGAAGTCGCTGCGACCCTCTGATCGCTGAATTGTGCTCTCCCGATGGCAGCCAGATGGCTGCCATTTTTTTATCTTTGCATCGTGGCAACTGCTGATGTGTCGGTTGAGCAACCGGTGCTGCAACTCTCTTCACTGACAGTCTTTCCCGCTTTCTCTGCGCATTATCATTGCTCTATTCATGCCAGTCGGTTGGCCCTGCACGTACGCCAGTCGGCAGTTCTGCTGCGTTGCGTTAGCGAGGCTCCGCTTATCCTGTTTATCACACCTTTAGCTCTTGAGATGGCGTTGACTGCTCACATCTGCCCGTCAGGGTAATTGCGTTGCGGGTAGGGGAGAGGAGGTAGTGGGGCGTGCTCTTGTTATCACAGGTGCTCATCAATACAGAGTCACAGGTTGGGATGTCGATAACGAATTGGCTGGGGCGAGTTGGTTGGTTGGTTGGTTGGTTGGGAAGTTAGGGGCTGCACTACCGCAATCTGCTGGAGAGAGGAGCTCTGTGATAAGTGGCAGATAAAAAAAGCCCGCGCAGTGCGCGGGCTTGTTATCTCAGGACTGGTTATCAGGCCTTGGATTTCTTCTTGCCTTCAACCTTGGCTTCAACCGGGGCAGCAGTTACCGGAGCGGCTTCGGTGAACGGACGACCGTAGTAGGAGTCCAGCAGAACCTGCTTCAGCTCGCTGATCAGCGGGTAGCGCGGGTTGGCGCCGGTGCACTGGTCATCGAAAGCTTCGATAGCCAGCTGGTCAACCTTGGCCAGGAAGTCAGCTTCAGTCACGCCAGCTTCGCGGATAGAGGCCGGGATACCCAAGGTAGCCTTCAGCTCGTCCAGCCAGGTCAGCAGCTTCTCGATCTTGGCGGCGGTGCGGTCACCGACAGCAGTCAGACCCAGGTGGTCAGCGACTTCGGCGTAACGACGACGAGCCTGCGGGCGGTCGTACTGGGAGAACGCAGTCTGCTTGGTCGGGTTGTCGTTTGCGTTGTAGCGGATGACGTTGCTGATCAGCAGGGCGTTAGCCAGACCGTGCGGAATGTGGAACTCGGCACCCAGTTTGTGAGCCATGGAGTGGCACACACCCAGGAAGGCGTTGGCGAACGCGATACCGGCGATGGTGGCAGCATTGTGCACCTTCTCACGAGCGATCGGGTCGTTGGCACCGTTCTGGTAGCTGGACGGCAGATACTCTTTCAGCATTTTCAGGGCTTGCAGCGCCTGGCCGTCGGAGTACTCGTTGGCCAGTACGGAAACATAGGCTTCCATGGCGTGAGTCACGGCATCGATACCACCGAAGGCACACAGGGACTTCGGCATACCCATGACCAGGTTGGCATCAACGATGGCCATGTTCGGGGTCAGCTCATAGTCAGCCAGCGGATACTTCTGACCAGACACTTCATCGGTTACTACTGCAAACGGAGTGACTTCAGAGCCGGTACCGGAAGTGGTGGTGATACAGACCAGTTCGGCCTTCACGCCCATTTTCGGGAACTTGTAGATACGCTTGCGGATGTCCATGAAGCGCATGGCCAGATCTTCGAACGCAGTGTTCGGGTGCTCGTACATCACCCACATGATCTTGGCTGCATCCATCGGTGAACCACCGCCCAGCGCAAGGATAACGTCCGGTTTGAAGGAGTTGGCCATCTCGGCACCCTTGCGAACCACAGCCAGGGTCGGGTCAGCTTCTACTTCGTAGAACACTTCCACTTCCATATTCTGTGCTTTCAGCAGGCTGACCAGTTCATCGGCGTAGCCGTTGTTGAACAGGAAGCGGTCAGTTACGACCATGGCACGCTTTTTACCTTCCAGGTCGCTCAGAGCGATCGGCAGGGAACCACGACGGAAGTAGATGGATTTCGGAAGTTTGTGCCACAGCATGTTTTCTGCCCGTTTTGCGACTGTCTTCTTGTTGATCAGGTGCTTCGGACCCACGTTTTCGGAGATGGAGTTACCGCTCCAGGAGCCGCAACCCAGGGTCAGGGACGGAGCCATTGCGAAGTTGTACAGGTCACCGATACCGCCTTGGGTAGACGGAGTGTTGATCAGGATACGCGCGGTTTTCATCTTGTCGCCGAAGTACTTGATGCGGTCAGCGTTGCGGTCCTGGTCGGTGTACAGACCTGAGGTGTGGCCGATACCACCGATGTTGACCATGTCACAGGCCATATCAACGGCGTTTTCGAAGCTGCTTGCACGGAACATACCGAGCAGCGGGGACAATTTCTCGTGAGCAAACTCATCTTCTGCACACAGCTTGACGCCTTCACCGATCAGGATCTTGGTATCAGCCGGTACAGTCACGCCTGCCATCTCGGCAATCTTGGTGGCTGGCTGGCCAACGATGTTGGCGTTCAGGGCACCGTTGATCAGGATGACTTTACGTACCTTGTCAGCATCTTCTTTGGAGAGCACATGGCCCTTGTGGGATGCAAAGCGCTCTTTAACCTGGTCGTAGATGGCATCAACAACGATGACTGCTTGCTCGGAAGCACAGACCACGCCGTTATCGAAAGTCTTGGACATCAGGATGGAGGCAACGGCACGCTTAACATCGGCGGTTTCGTCGATAACGATAGGCACGTTACCGGCACCTACACCGATAGCAGGCTTACCGGAAGAGTAGGCTGCTTTCACCATGCCCGGGCCACCGGTGGCCAGGATCAGGTTGATGTCTTCGTGCTTCATCAGGGCGTTGGAGAGCTCAACGGACGGTTGGTCGATCCAGCCGATGATGTCTTTCGGTGCACCAGCGGCAACAGCTGCATCCAGTACCAGCTTGGCTGCGGTATTGGTGGAGTTTTTGGCGCGGGGGTGCGGGGAGAAGATAATGGCGTTGCGGGTCTTGAGCGCGATCATGGATTTGAAGATCGCAGTAGAGGTCGGGTTGGTGGTCGGAACGATACCACAGATGATACCTACCGGCTCGGCGATGGTGATGGTACCCATCTGATCATCTTCGCTCAGAATGCCGCAGGTCTTCTCGTCTTTGTACTTGTTGTAGATGTATTCGGAGGCGAAGTGGTTCTTGATAACCTTGTCTTCGATGATACCCATACCGGATTCTTCCACGGCCATCTGGGCCAGGGGGATACGGGCGTTGTTGGCGGCCAGGGCGGCGGCACGGAAGATCTTGTCTACCTGCTCTTGAGAGAAGCTGGCGAATTCACGCTGGGCTTCCTTAACGCGGGCGACCAGTGCATCCAGTTCAGCCAAATTGGTTACTGCCATGTTTATCTCCTGATTATTTGAAAACTGTTTAGTAAGACGTTGGCAATGCCCGGCAATTATAGTCGCCCTGTCAAGACGGTATCGTTGCAACAGCTTTTTCACATGCCTTACTAAATCGCTTTCTGAGTCGATTATAGAGCGGGGCTGACTCAGAAAAACTTGATCTGGATCATGTGTAACAAAAGAACAAAAGAAATTTTATTTCACAATCCTTGTTTGACTGATGTTATCGGAATGTGCATCAAAGGGAAAGGTGAGAGACTTGTTAATGCAGAGCAATAAACCACATTTATCAAGTGGTTAATTGCACTAGGCCATAGTATTACAGAGCTATTTTGGCGGTATAGGTTAGCAAATATGAGTGAATTGGTTTCAAAATCACCGACAAACGCACTTTATTCCAGCGTTTGTTGCAAAAATGATTGTTGTTTTAATCCATGACTAATCCGCTTTATTCCCCAAGGGGGCTATTTCTGCCCCCTTTCCCGGTTTTTGCATTGTGGCTCTCTTGCCGAGTCAATGAAGTAATGTCTGGCCTGAAATAGTGGGAAGGCAAAGCCTGGATCCTCTCGAGTCGCTTGGTCATTCGGTCAGTCACCGTCGGACTCTCTGGTCATGATTAAGCAGGCTTGCGCTCACTTTTCTAACGCGTGTCGGGCGGTAGAAAGGGCTTTTGGCATCGGTTTATGCCAGTTAGCGCGGATGCATTAGATGAACTAACTAAAAAACCCTCAAAATGGTGAGATTATTTGATTGGTGCCCGCTCTGGCTATGATGTAAATTTACGCACGAAATTAATGGACTGGCCCGCTGGGCCCGAAACTCTATTGGAAGGCGCCTATGGCAGCAATTGACGTCTCGTTGTATCTGAAGTTTTTTGTCGGTTTGTTCGCAATTATCAATCCGCTTGGTTTGTTGCCGGTGTTTGTCAGCCTGACCAGCCACCATACCCAGGCCGAGCGGATGAAAACCAATACCACCGCCAATATCGCGGTGATGGTGATCCTGCTGGTCTCCATGTATATGGGGCAGCTGATCCTCGATGGGTTTGGCATCTCGCTGGCATCGTTCCGGATCGCCGGTGGGTCGCTGATTACCCTGATTGCCTGGTCGATGCTGCAGGGCAAGCTGGGCGAGGTGAAGCACAACAAACAGGAAAAGGGCGAACTGGCTGTGCGCGAGTCTATCGCCGTGGTACCGCTGGCGCTGCCGCTTATGGCGGGCCCCGGTGCCATCTCCTCGGTGATTGTCTATGCCAGCCAGAGCCACTGGCAGCAGCTACTCGGCATGTCAGTGGTTGTCGTGGTCTTCTCCTTTTGCTCCTGGCTCATCTTCCGCGCCGCGCCGCTGCTGTTCAAGATCATGGGCAACACCGGCATCAACGTGGTGACCCGTATCATGGGTCTTATCATGATGTCGCTGGGTATCGAGATCATGGTGGCCGGTATCAAGGGGGTTTTCCCCAGCCTGATGTGAGCCAGCTCCGCTTTATGAAAGCCGGTCCTCGTGACCGGCTTTTTATTGGTTGCTTTTTGCTCGGTCTTTTCTAGAATCGGTCGTTTGTGTGAAAAATGAGCGCCTTGCTGGTGTTTTAATACTGAAAAAGCGCATGCTAGCTGATTTTTTGACCAGAAAATGACGATTACCCTGACAATATCTGTTGCATTATCGGAATTGGCAGGGAATTATGCTGGGAGCGGGTTTTAACCCCGTCACTTTAAAAAATGCATGGAATGTTCTTGTTGGAGTAGGGAAATGACTCATAAAAAAACAATGATTAACACATTGCTGGTGGCTGCACTGTTTGGTGGCGTCAATGTGGCTCAGGCTGCCGATGTCCCGGCGGGAACCAAGCTGGCTGAAGTCCAGCAACTGGTAAAAGGCAACGGTTCCGAGCCTGCGACCTTGGACCCACAGAAAGTTGAAGGAACGCCTGAGTCTGCAATTTTGCGCGACCTCTTTGAAGGTCTCGTGACATCCGGTTCGAAAGGGGAAGTTGTTCCTGGTGTCGCAGAGTCTTGGGAAACCAAGGATAACAAGCACTACGTCTTCCACCTGCGCAAAGATGCCAAGTGGTCCAACGGTGAACCTGTCACCGCACATGATTTTGTATATGCCTTCCAGCGTGCAGTTGACCCCAAGACAGCCTCTCCTTACTCCTGGTATCTGGAGATGCCAACTATTGCCAATGCTACAGAGATCATTGCTGGCAAGAAGCCGGCTGATATGCTGGGCGTGAAGGCGACCGACGACTACACCTTCGAAGTGCAGCTCGAGAAGGCTATCCCTTATTTCGTAACCATGCTCTCTCACACCACCACCTACCCGGTACCGAAGAAGGTCATCGAGAAGTATGGTGAAAAATGGACCCAGCCGGGCAATATGGTAGGTAATGGTGCCTACGTATTGAAGGAGTGGGTTGTTAATGAGCGAATTGGCTTGGAGCGTAATAAAAACTACTGGAATGATGCGAAAACGGTGATCAACAAGGTTACCTATCTTCCGATTCAGTCCACCAACGCGGAGCTAAATCGCTTCTTGGCTGGTGAAATTGATATGACATGGAACGTGCCTATCGAACGTTTCAAGCAACTCAAGAAAGATTACCCGGCTGATTTGAAGGTTGAAGGTCTGGTTTCTACTTATTACTACCAGTTCAACATCAAGAAAAAGCCGTTTGATGACGTGCGAGTGCGAACTGCTCTTTCTTATGCGGTCAATCGTGACGTGATTGCAGATAAAGTCATGGGGCAAGGGCAAAAACCCGCATATGGGTTGACGCCTGACTATGTCGATGGTTTTAAACCGGTTGCCCCAGAGTGGTCAAAAATGACCCAGGCCGAGCGTGATGCCAAGGCCAAGGCGCTGCTTGAAGAGGCAGGTTTCGATGCCAGCAAGCCGTTGAAGTTCGAGCTGCTCTACAACACCGATGACAACCACAAGAAAGTGGCTGTGGCCGTTGCTTCCATGTGGAAAAAACTGGGTGCAGAGGTCAGTTTAGTGAACCAGGAGTGGAAAACTTACCTGGAAACCAAGAAGCAGGGCCAGTTTGACGTGGGTCGTGCCGGCTGGAGCGCCGACTACAACGAAGCCTCATCCATGCTGGATCTGATGCAGACCACTCACGGCAACAACGATGGCAAGTACTCCAATCCAGCGTTTGACAAGTTGATGACTGACTCTCGTGATCAGGTTGATGCGGACGCTCGCAACAAGCTCTATGTCCAGGCGGAAGAGATCCTGGCCAAGGACATGCCGATCATCCCGATATACCAATATGTTCAACCTCGGATGGTCAAAGCTTATGTTGGGGGTTACCCAAGCAACCCGCTGGATAACCTCTACAGCAAAGATATGTACATCATTGCTCACTGATTTAAAGCAACAAGTCGCATAACAAGCAGGGCCCGCCAGACGGTGGGCCTTTATTACAACCGCGACCCTTTGGAAGCAGTACAGGACAGGAAATGTCTATGTTGAAATTCATTTTTAAACGGCTATTGGAAGCGATCCCGACTCTGCTGGTCTTGATCACCGTATCTTTCTTCATGATGCGTTTCGCCCCGGGTAACCCCTTTACCAGCGAGCGTTCACTGCCCCCCGAAGTCATCGCCAACATCGAGGCCAAATATGGGCTCGACAAACCCATTGGCATGCAATATCTCACCTACCTGGGCAACCTGGTGCAGGGTGATTTGGGCCCCTCTTTCAAATACAAGGATTTCACCGTCAATGATCTGGTGAGCCAGGCGCTGCCTGTTTCCGCCAAGATCGGGACCACGGCCTTCTTCTTCGCCGTGCTGCTGGGGGTCACTTTCGGCACCATAGCGGCACTGAAACAGAACACCATCATCGACTATCTGCTGATGTCGTCGGCCATGGCCGGGGTGGTGATCCCGGGCTTTGTGCTGGCGCCCTTGCTGGTGCTGTTTTTCAGTATTCATCTGGGTTGGTTCCCTGCCGGTGGCTGGCAGGGTGGTGGCATCCAGTTTATGGTGCTGCCGGTGTTCGGCATGATGATGTACTACATCTCCGCCATCTCGCGGATCATGCGGGGCAGTATGATCGAGACCATGAACTCCAACTTCATCCGTACCGCCCGTGCCAAGGGCTTGCCGCTGCGCCATATCATCCTGAAACACGCGCTGCGTCCGGCTATGCTGCCAGTGGTCTCCTATCTGGGCCCGGCCTTTGTCGGCATCATCACAGGTTCCGTGGTGATCGAGACCATCTTCGGCCTGCCGGGGATCGGTCAGCTGTTCGTCAACGGTGCCCTTAACCGTGATTACTCCATGGTGCTCGGTCTGACCATTCTGGTCGGCGCCCTCACCATCACCTTTAACGCTGTGGTCGATATTCTCTACGCCTTTATCGATCCCAAGATCCGTTACTAATTCGGGAGTTCATCATGGTTGTTTCAACTGAAAAACGCGATGCCGTCGAGGCGTTCGCGCAAAAAGTGGAAGTGGTGGAGGGACGCTCCCTGTGGAAGGATGCCCGTCGCCGTTTCCTGCGCAACAAGGCGGCCCTGACCAGCCTGATCATTCTGACCATCATCGGTCTGGCGGTCATCTTTGGCCCCCATTTGTCCCAATACACCTTTGACGATCCGGACTGGGGCGCCATGCAGTCGCCGCCCGATATGGAAGCGGGTCACTACTTCGGTACCGACAGCCTGGGGCGCGATCTGTTCGTGCGCACTCTGCTGGGTGGCCGGATTTCCCTGATGGTCGGTATCATGGGCGCCATGGTGGCGGTCATCATCGGCACCCTGTATGGCGCGGCCTCCGGCTTTATCGGCGGGCGGGTCGACAGCCTGATGATGCGGGTACTGGAGATCCTCAACGCCTTCCCCTTCATGTTCTTTGTCATCATGCTGGTCACCTTCTTTGGCCGCAATCTGGCACTCATCTTTATCGCCATCGGGGCGGTGAGCTGGCTCGACATGGCGCGGATCGTGCGCGGCCAGACTCTCAGCCTCAAGAGCAAGGAGTTTATCGAGGCAGCCCACGTCTGTGGCGTCTCCAAGTGGAAGATCATTACCCGTCACATCGTACCGAACGTACTCGGTATCGTGGCCGTCTACGCCACCTTGCTGGTGCCGGGCATGATCATGTTTGAATCCTTCCTGAGTTTCCTGGGCCTTGGTGTTCAGGAACCGATGACCAGCTGGGGTGCCCTGCTGGATGAAGGCTCCAAGTCGATGGAAGTGGCCATCTGGCAACTGCTGTTCCCCGCCTGCTTTATGGTGGTGACCCTGTTTTGCTTCAACTTCCTCGGGGATGGTCTGCGTGACGCCCTCGATCCGAAAGATCGTTAATCGAGCATCGGGTCGACAGGAAAGCATCACGAAAGATCGATAAGGAGTTTTTATATGAAGTTACTGGATGTGAAAGATCTGCGGGTCGAGTTCAAGACCCCGGACGGCAATGTGGTGGCGGTCAACGACCTCAACTTTTCTCTCTCTGCGGGTGAAACCCTGGGGATCGTCGGCGAGTCCGGCTCCGGCAAATCCCAGACGGCCTTTGCCATCATGGGGCTGCTGGCCAAAAACGGCATTATTACCGGCTCTGCCAAATTTCAGGGGGAGGAGATCCTCAACCTGTCGGAGTCCAAGCTCAACAAGATCCGCTCCGAGAAGATCGCCATGATCTTCCAGGACCCCATGACCTCGCTCAACCCCTACATGAAGGTGCAGGATCAGCTGATGGAAGTGCTGATGTTGCATAAGGGCGTCAGCAAGGCGGAAGCGTTCGAAGAGTCGGTACGGATGCTCGATGCGGTGAAGATCCCCGAAGCACGCAAGCGGATGGGGATGTATCCCCACGAGTTCTCCGGCGGCATGCGTCAGCGGGTGATGATCGCCATGGCGCTGCTCTGCCGGCCGCAACTGCTGATCGCCGACGAGCCGACCACCGCGCTCGACGTGACCGTTCAGGCCCAGATCATGACTCTGATGAACGAGCTCAAGCGCGAGTTCAACACCGCCATCATCATGATCACCCACGACCTTGGCGTGGTCGCCGGTATCTGCAACAAGGTGCTGGTGATGTATGCCGGTCGTACCATGGAGTACGGCAAGGTAGACGATATCTTCTATCGCCCGAGCCACCCTTACACCGAAGGCCTGCTGCGCGCCATTCCCCGCCTCGATACCGAAGGGGAAGTGCTGCCCACCATCCCGGGCAATCCGCCCAACTTGCTGCGTCTGCCCACCGGTTGCCCCTTCCAGGAGCGTTGCCACCGGGTCAGCGAGATTTGCGGCCAGCAGTCACCGATCCTGACCCCGTTCAACGATGGTCGGGAGCGTGCTTGCCACTGGGTTTCGGATGCCATGAACAAGGGGGCCAACTAAATGGGTGCCGACAAAAAATTGCTGTTGGAAGTGTCTGACCTCAAGGTCCACTTCAGTATCAAGAGTGGCAAGGCGTGGCCTTGGGCCAAACCGTCCGACCTCAAGGCGGTCGATGGGGTGACCTTGCGTCTCTATGAGGGTGAAACCCTCGGTGTGGTGGGGGAGTCCGGCTGCGGCAAATCGACCTTTGCCCGCGCCATCATCGGTCTGGTACCGGCCACCGATGGCAAGGTGGTGTGGCTGGGTGACGATCTCACCAAGCTCGATCAGAATGCCCTGCGCGAGAAGCGCAAAGAGATCCAGATGATCTTCCAGGACCCGCTGGCTTCTCTGAACCCGCGTATGACCATTGGCGACATCATCGCCGAGCCGCTCATCACCTTCTACCCCAACCTGCCGCGGGAAGAGGTGAAGGAGAAGGTGCGCGCCATGATGAGCAAGGTGGGGCTCTTGCCCAACCTGGTCAACCGCTACCCGCACGAGTTCTCCGGCGGTCAGTGCCAGCGGATCGGGATTGCCCGGGCGCTGATCCTCGAGCCCAAGATGATCATCTGCGACGAGCCGGTCTCGGCACTTGACGTATCCATTCAGGCGCAGGTGGTCAACCTGCTCAAATCCCTGCAAAAGGAGATGGGGCTGTCGCTTATCTTCATCGCCCACGACCTGTCGGTGGTCAAGCATATCTCCGATCGGGTGCTGGTGATGTATCTGGGCAACGCCGTCGAGTTGGGGACCCGCAAGGAGATCTTCGCCAACCCGTTGCACCCCTACACCAAGGCGCTGATGTCAGCGGTGCCGATCCCGGACCCTGAGTTGGAGCGCAACAAGGTGATCCAGATCCTGGAGGGGGACTTGCCATCGCCAATGAATCCGCCGTCAGGCTGCGTGTTCCGCACCCGCTGCCCGGTGGCTGGCCCCGAGTGTGCCAAGACCCGTCCTGTGCTTGAGGGGAACTTCGATCACGCAGTCTCCTGCCTTAAGGTCGATCCGCTCTGATAGGGATGTGTTGAACCTGTTTGCGGGGCTCCTTGATGGGGCCCCGATTTATTTCTGGCGGCAGTGAAGATGCCTCTTGGCGTTATCTTTTACCGCTGCTACTATCCGCGCAACAAGGGGAGTAACTTCTCGCCGGTTTGTCGTCATTACGGTGCACCCATTTCCTGCAGTGCACCCGGCAGCCGGGCAGTCGATGCAAATCAGCTGTAAGTGAGACCTTGCCGAGAGGCAAGGTGTATCTGCTCCAAACGCAAACCCACGCCTCTCGGTCGTGGGTTTTGTCGTTTTTGGGAGAAGTGAACATGGGTGAATGGTGGATGTGGACCGGTTTCTTCAGCATAGTGCTGGTCCTGTTATGGATAGACATACGCTTTGTTGGTGGCGGCAAGTCACACAAGGTGTCCCTCAAAGAGGCGGGTGTCTGGTCCCTCATCTGGGTCAGCGTGGCCCTGCTCTTCAACCTGGCTATCTGGCTCTGGCTGGATCACAGCGCGGGCCGTGAAATCGCCAACCAGAAGGGGTTGGAGTTCCTCACCGGCTACCTTATCGAGAAAGCGCTGGCAGTGGACAACGTCTTCGTCTGGCTGATGCTGTTCGGCTACTTTGCCATTCCGGCCGAGCTGCAACGCCGGGTGCTGCTCTACGGGGTACTGGGTGCCATCGTGATGCGTGCCGGTATGGTGTTCGCGGGCAGCTGGCTCATCGAGCAGTTCCACTGGATCCTCTATCTGTTCGGCGCTTTCCTGCTGCTGACCGGTGCCAAGATGTTGTGGGCGGCCGACAAGGAGCCTGACTTGGCCAACAATCCGCTGCTAGGCTGGATGCGCCGTCGCTTCAAGGTGACCGAGACCCTGGAAGGGGAGAAGTTTTTCGTCTGGCGTGACGGTGTGCGCTATGCCACCCCGCTGCTGCTGATCCTGGTGCTGGTGGAGGTGAGCGATCTCATCTTCGCGGTGGACAGTATCCCGGCCATCTTCGCGGTGACCACGGATCCCTTCATCGTGCTGACCTCCAACATCTTCGCCATCATGGGTCTGCGTGCCATGTACTTCCTGCTGGCGGGTGTGGCTGATCGCTTCGCCCTGCTCAAATACGGTCTGGCGCTGATCCTGATGTTTATCGGGGTCAAGATGCTGCTGCTGGATATCTTCAAGATCCCGACCGGCATAGCACTGGGCGTAGTCGCGTTGATCCTGCTGGCATCCATGGGGCTGAGTCTGTTTGTGACCCGTAAAAAGGCCGCTTGAGCGCGGCAGACAATGAAGCAATAACAACAAGGGCTCCCGCGGGAGCCCTTTTTCATATCGCGTGATCAGCGTTTGATCTTCTTGGGGTTGGTGTAGCCCCATATGGTGTACATGTCCGCCAGCAGGGCGCCGTTGTACTCCTCCAGATCCGCCTGTTTCACTTCGGCGTCACCCTGACGGCCAAACAGCACCACCTCGTCACCGGGTTTCACCCCTTTCAGATCCGTCACATCCACCATGATGGTGTTCATGGAAGTCTTGCCGACCACCGGCACCTTCTGACCCTGGATCAGCACATAGGCTTTGTTGCTGAGAGCGCGGCGATAGCCATCGGAGTAGCCCAGCGGCAGGTTGGCGAGCCAGGAGTCACGCTTGAGGGTAAAGGTGCGGTCATAACCGACGGTGTTGCCCGCTGCATAGTGGTTGACCGAGGCGACCTGGGTCTTGAATGCCATCACCCGCTTGTATTCGGTGTGGGAGGGGATGGAGTCACCGTAGAGCAGGCCGCCCGGGCGCACCATGTCGAAGTAGGCGTCCGGCACAGCCAGGGTGGCGAAGGAGTTGGCGGCGTGGATGGTGATCTTGCTGCGATCCAGCTTGCCCGCTTCCAGCAGCCACTGGGAGTCCAGTTTGAACTGGGCCAGTCCCATCTTGACGTCCTCTTTCTCCTCAACCGGGAAGTGGGTCATGATGCCGACCGGGGTGATCCCCTTTAGCTTGAGCATGGCCAGCGCATCCTGCTTGGCATCGGCCAGGCGCAGGTCGATGCCGTTGCGGCTCATGCCGGCTGAGTTGAGCGCGATATGCACCGGAATGGTGGTGTGGTGGCGCTGGGCGATATCGGCGATACCCTGGGCACTCACCAGACTGCCGATCAGCTCCTCCATCTTGTAGGGCAGGGCCTGCTCTACTTCATCCGGGGTGGCAGCACGCACCCGCATCAGACGGCCGGTAAAGCCCTTCTCGCGGGCGACGCGCGCCTCTTCGTTGCTGGCGATGCCGATGCAGGGGATATTGGCCTTGACCACGGAGGGGACCAGCAGGTCGATGCCATGACCGTAAGCGTCGGCCTTCATGATGGCGCAGATCTGCGGGCCCTTGTCACCGAGACGATCCTTGAGGGTCTGGATATTGTGCTCAAAGGCGCCCAGATCCACTTCCAACCAGGCGTTGCTGGCGGTTTGCTCCTGGCCGTTGCGATGATCTGTCGCAAGGGGCAGATAGGGAGCCGCAACGGCTTGGCCCGCGAGCAGGCCGAAGATCAGGGTAGCCAGCAGAGTTTTCTTGTGCATGGTGATTCCTTTTTGTTGTTCGCGTTGGATAGTTTGGACGGGGTCGGCCACATTGGTGGTGGTTTAACCACAACTTATTGTTATTATTATGATCTTTGTCACTCTCAACAGGCGCTGACTGGTTGGGAGTCTACCGCAACACGGGTTCGGCCGACACTCGTCAGGGGAATAAAATGGTCAATCTTGAGTTACGTTTGCCACCACCGCTGATCTTCCTGCTCTGTGCAGGGGCCATGGGGTGGCTAAGAGGGGAGAGCCAGCCCGGTATCTGGGCAATGACACTGATGGCTGTGCTGGTCGTGGCGGGGGCCATCATGGGCTTTGGGGCCCTGCAACGGTTTCGTCACCACCAGACCACGGTCAGCCCCACCAAACCGCAGCACACCAGCCGTCTGGTGACCTGTGGCGTCTATCGTGTCAGCCGCAATCCCATGTATCTGGGCTTGCTCTGCTGGCTGGCCGCCTGGGGCTGTTATCTCGGCGGGATGTGGGTCTGGGTTGGGCCAATCGTGCTGGTGGCCTGGTTAACTCGCTTTCAGATCATGCCGGAGGAGCGGCTGCTAAGCGCCCGCTTTGGTGACGAGTATGTGGCGTATTGCCAGCGCGTTCGCCGTTGGTGTTAAGTGGTCTGGAAGACACTTTGCGAAAGTGTGAGAGGGAGATAATGCCCCCGTGCCTGTTGAGGCACGGGAGGGAGCGATCAGAAGAGATCGTCCTTTTCATCCTTTGTTGGCTCCAGACTCCAGCCGGTGGCATCACTGCTGCTGGCTATCTGTCCCTTCTCCTTCCACAGCTTGATCTTGAGGCGCAGGTTGTTGGCCGAATCGGCGTTTTTCACGGCCTCCTCCTCGTCGATTACGCCTTCTACTACCAGATCAAACAGGGCACTGTCGAAGGTGACCATGCCGAGGGCCTTTGACTTTTCCATCACCTCTTTGAGGCCGCCAAATTCGCCGCGCTTGATCATGTCGCGGATGGTGTGGGTGCCGAGCATGATCTCCACTGCGGCCCGGCGGCCGCCATCGGTGGTTTTCACCAGCCGCTGAGAGACAAAGGCCTTGAGGTTGTTGCCCAGATCGTTGAGCAGCTGTGGGCGGCGCTCTTCCGGGAAGAAGTTGATGATGCGATCCAGCGCCTGGTTGGCATTGTTGGCGTGCAGGGTGGAGATGGCAAGGTGGCCGGTTTCGGAGAAGGCCAGCGCATGCTCCATGGTCTCGCGATCGCGGATCTCGCCGATAAGAATGACATCCGGCGCCTGACGCAGGGTGTTTTTCAGGGCGGCATGGAAGCTACGGGTATCTACCCCCACCTCCCGCTGGTTGATGATGCTCTTGCGGTGGCGATGAACGAACTCCACCGGATCTTCGATGGTGATGATGTGGCCACCGCTGTTGCGGTTGCGATGGTCGATAAGCGCTGCCAGCGAAGTGGATTTACCCGAGCCGGTACCGCCGACAAACAGCACCAGGCCGCGTTTTTCCATGATGGTGTCGAGCAGCACAGGCGGGAGTTTGAGATCTTCAAAGCGGGGGATGTCGGTCTTGATGTTGCGGGCCACCAGGGAAACTTCGTTGCGCTGCTTGAAGATGTTGACCCGAAAGCGGCCGATCTGGGGCAGGGAGATGGCGAGGTTCATCTCCAGATCCTTCTCGAACTGCTGCTTCTGCTCACCATCCATGATCTCGGCGGCGATCCGCGCCACTTCCCCCGGTTCCAGCGGCGTTTCGTTGAGGGGGCGCAGGCCGCCATTAAACTTGGCGCAGGGGGGGGCGCCGGTCGACAGATAGAGGTCTGAGCCATCCTGTTTGGCCAGGATCTGTAGCATGTCTCGCAATTCCATTTTTTTGCCTCGTCGATCAATGAGATGCCATGAGCGGGATGATATTGAGTGTACAGCGTCAGGCGCCGGTCAGTTTCTCGCGAAAGACAAAAAAGACCGCCCCGAGAATGCAGAGCCCTGCCCAGAGGTAGTCCCATTTCAGATCTTCCTTGAGATAGAAGATAGAGAAGGGGACGAATACGGTGAGGGTGATCACTTCTTGCAGGATTTTCAGTTGGCCCACGCTCATCACCGTATGGCCGATGCGGTTGGCGGGCACTTGTAGCAGGTATTCGAACAGAGCGATACCCCAGCTCACCAGGGCGGCAATGATCCAGGGTTTATGGTTCATGCTCTTGAGGTGAGCGTACCAGGCGAAGGTCATAAAGACGTTGCTGCAGAGCAGCAGACCGATACTGGTGAAAATCGGGTTCATAGGGTTCTCCTTGAAAATCCGGCGCATTTTATCCCTGAACCACGGGTTTTCATACGTGGTGCGGGAGGGTATTTTTAACCAACAGGATAAGCCGTGCGAGGTATGCGACGGGATGGGCAAGTTATGCGGGATTGTGTTGTTACTGTTATTTGCCATGCCGGTGTGTGCGACCCCGACGCTGACGGTGGCCACCGATCTGTGGCCGCCATTTCGCATCCTGCAAGCGGATGGCCGGTTGCAGGGGCTCGACATGGACATCCTGCGCCGGTTGCAACAGGCGAGCGGCATTGAGTTGCAGGTACGGCGGATGCCGTGGGGCAGGGCGCTCAAGCAGATGCAAACCGGTCAGGTCGATCTGATGATTGGCCTCGCCTATACCGCCGAGCGGGCGCAGTTTATCGACTATCTGCAGCCTGCCTACTACAAGTGCTGGCCCGCGTTTTATGGTCAGCCGATCAATGTGGCCCGGATCCACCAATACCGCGATCTGCAGGGGGTGAAGGTGGGCTATGTGCTCAACTCCGCCTACTTTGAGCCCTTCAACTCTGACAGTCGCCTCGACAAGCACGGAGTACCCACCGAAGATCAGCTGCTGCGCATGGTGCAGCGCGGTCACCTGCCGCTGATGATTGGCACCGACTGTCAGGTGGACTATGCCCTGAGTCAGGGAAATGCCAGCCGGATAGGCAAGGCGGACTACCGCCCCGCCACGCCGGTGACCCTCTATCTGGGGATGAGCAAGCACTCACCTCATCAGTCGTTGCGCCAGCCCTTGCTGGTAGCGCTGCAAAATCTGGTGGCCAGCGGCGAGATAAGCGTGATGGCAAAGCGTTACCAGCCTTGACCTTGGGTGGCAAGCCACTGTTATCATGCCCTTTTCCTGCTTCCCCCAGGCGCTGCGACAGGGCTGGGGATGTAGCCTTGTTATTGTTGGGGATCCTCCTTGTACCTCTCCCTTATCGCCCGCCAGCAGCGCTGGCAGCGGCGCTGGCTCTGTGGCCTGACGCTGCTGACCCTGCTGCTGTTTCTCTTATCCCTCGTCTGGGGCGAGTTTGTGCTGCTGCCCTGGCAGCCCCTTGGCGATCTCGAACAGCGCATCCTGCTGGAGCTGCGTCTGCCGCGCGCCTTGCTGGCCCTCTTGGCTGGTGCAGCGCTTGCCTGTGGCGGTGCCGTGCTGCAGGTGATGCTGCACAACCCGGTGGCGGAGCCCGGGCTGCTTGGTGTCTCGAGCGGGGCAGGACTGGCTGCCATGGTAGCGATGGCGGTAGCCAAATCCTTCGGTGTCTATCTGCCCGGCTGGGGGCTGTCACTGGCGGCCTTCGGTGGCGCCCTGCTGGTGACCATGCTGCTCATTCGGCTGGCTCGCCGGGCGCGTCTCGGCCATGCCCGCTTGCTACTGTTTGGGGTGGCTATCGGTATTCTCACCAATGCCGCCATGACCTGGCTGATGTACTTTGCCGACGACGGCTCCTTGCGTGAATTCATGTTCTGGATGATGGGCAGCCTCTCTTACGGCAGCCAGCAGTTTGCCTGGTGGTGGCTGGTGCTGCCGCTCACCCTGGGCTGGCTCTGCTGGCAGGGCAAGGCGCTGCAACAGTTGCTGCTGGGGGAGACCCAGGCCCGCCTGATGGGGATGGATGTCGACAGGATGCGAGTACGGCTGGTGCTGGCGGTCTGTCTGCTGACCGGGGTGGCGGTGTCGTTGTGTGGTGTCATCGGTTTTGTCGGGTTGGTGGTGCCCCATCTGCTGCGGCTCTGCGGTGGCAGCGATCAGCGTTTCCTGCTGCCTGCGTCGGCGCTCGGTGGCGGGGCCCTGCTGCTGGCAGCCGATCTGGTTGCTCGATCCACCCTGAGCGCGGGGGAGTTGCCTATCGGGGTCATCACCGCCTCGGTGGGGGCGCCGCTCTTTATCTATCTGCTATTGAGGCAAACTGCTGATGGTTCTGCATGATTTGGTCGGGGCGCGCAGTCACCTTATTTACCCGTTGTTGAGGCAAGATGCCGATGTCGCCCGCTGATCACATGCCGGTTTCTTCTCGTGCTGCTGCGCCGCTGCTGGAGGCGCGCGCACTTGCCATTGCCGGACGGCTCTCTCCCCTGGATATCCGCTGGCATGGCGGCCAGCTGGTGGCGCTGCTTGGCCCCAATGGCAGTGGCAAGTCGACCCTGCTCGGGGCGCTGGCGGGGATTTTACCCGCCGATGGCACAGTGCTGCTGGGGGGGGGAGTGCTTACTGACATGAGTTGGCCCGAGCTTGCCAAACGGCGCGCCATGCTGCCCCAGCGTCAGCCCCAGCTGTTTCATATTCCGGTGTTTCAGGTGTTGAGCCTGGGGCTCGATGAGATGGTTGCACCTGCCAGACAGAACGAGGCGATAAATGCATTGTGCGAGGCATTGGAGCTGGAAGCTTTGCTGGCTCGTGACTTCAGCCGGTTGTCGGGGGGCGAGCAGCAGCGGGTGCTGATTGCCCGCACCCTGCTGCAGGTGTGGCCGAGCCTCAATCCGACCGGCAAGGTGCTGCTGCTGGACGAGCCGCTGGCGGGGCTCGACCTGCATCACCAGCTGGCGCTATTGCGGTTGCTGAAAACCCTGGCCGGGCAAGGCTTGCTGGTGGTGCTCGCCATCCACGATATCAATCTGGCCATCGACTGGGCCGACCGCATTCTCTGCCTGCAAGGGGGCGCGGTGGTGCGCGAAGGGGGTGTCGAGCTGGTGGATGAGGCGCTGCTGGCACAGGTATTCCAGATCCGCACCGACCGCATCGAAGCTGCGGGGCGAGTGTGGTTTATGCCCAGTTTATAAGTAGGGTGTATAGGAAAGAGCGCGCATGTAGGGTCGATTAGCGAAGCGTAATCGGCCGATAGCAAGAAGAAGGGGCCAGTATCAAAAATACCGGCCCCTTTGGTTTTATTCGCAGTTCAAGCCTGTTTGCTCAGGCGCACCTGCGCCGCCTCTGCCAGCATCGCCAGCAGGGTTTCGGAGTCGATCCACGACAGGCAGGCATCTGCGATGCTCTGGCCGAAGGGTGATGTCGCAGTCGTTACCGCAGGTTTGCTTTGTTCAATCGCACCAGCGCGGCTTCGGCCAGCATCGCCAGCAGGGTTTCGGTGTCGCTCCACGACAGGCAGGCATCTGTGATGTTCTGGCCGAAGGGTGATGACGCAGCCGTTACCGCAGGTTTGCTTTGTTCAACCGCACCTGCGCCGCCTCTGCCAGCATCGCCAGCAGGGTTTCGGTGTCGCTCCATGACAGGCAGGCATCTGTGATGCTCTGGCCGAAGGTGGCGGCGCAGCCGTTCTCCACATCCTGACGCCCTTCCACCAGGAAGCTTTCGGCCATGATGCCGGCGATGCCGGTACGGCCGCGGCGCAGCTGATCGCAGATATCTTGCGCCACCAGCAGCTGACGGCGGTGATCCTTCATGCTGTTGCCGTGGCTGAAATCGACCACCAGACGCTCCGGCAGGCCCACATCGGCCAGCGCTTCACACGCTTCATCGACACTGGCGGTGTCGTAGTTTGGCCGGTGGCCACCACGCAGGATCACATGACCAAAGGGGTTACCAGCGGTGCGGTAGATGGTCATCTTGCCGTCCTTGTCCGGCGAATAGAAGATGTGGCTGTGACGGGCGGCGCGCACCGCATCGATGGCGATGCGGGTATTGCCGTCGGTGCCGTTCTTGAAGCCGACCGGGCAGGAGAGAGCCGAAGCCATCTCGCGGTGTACCTGGGATTCGGTGGTGCGTGCGCCGATGGCGCCCCAGGTGATGAGGTCGGCAATATACTGGCCGGTCACCATATCGAGGAATTCGGTGGCGGTTGGCATGCCGATCTCGTTGATGTCGACCAGCAGTTTGCGCGCCAGTTTCAGCCCTTCGTTGACGTCGAAACTGCCATCGAGGCGCGGATCATTGATCAGCCCTTTCCAGCCGACGATGGTGCGCGGCTTCTCGAAATAGGTGCGCATCACGATGCAGAGGCTCTCTTTATACTGCTCGCGCAGGGCGTTGAGGCGCTGGGCATACTCGCGAGCAGCAGCGGGATCATGGATAGAGCAGGGGCCGACAATGACCAGCAGGCGCTGATCGTCTCCGGCCAGAATGGCTTCCACTTCGCGACGGGCATCCAGCAGATTCTGGGCAATGGTATCGGTGATCGGAAACGCGTGGGCAAGCTCGCTCGGAGTAATCAGTGACTCCAGGCGACGGGTGCGCAATTCATCTGTGTGAATGGACATACAACTCAAGTCTCGAGTGGGTGGTGTCAGCCGCAAGGGGCGAAAAAGCAAAGAGATAAAATAAAGCAAAAGTCCACCGATTGAAACCTTGGGGGGCTCTGATAGGATGTGAGGCCAAAATCGATTCCAAATGAGGTAGATAGCGTGGCAAAGCCAGGGGCAACCGGGGTCACCCGCATCATCAATGCAACCGGTTACAGCATGAAGGGGCTCAAGTCAGCCTGGATTAACGAGGCGGCGTTTCGGCAGGAGCTGATGCTGATCCTGTTGCTGATGCCGCTGGCCTTCTGGCTGGGGGATTCCCTCAACCAGATCCTGCTGCTTATCGTCATCAGCTGGCTGGTGGTGATCGTCGAGATCCTCAACTCAGCCATTGAAGCTGTGGTAGACAGGGTTGGCTCCGAGCATCATGAGCTCTCCGGTCGCGCCAAGGATTTGGGCTCTGCCGCCGTCTTTATCGCGTTGGCCCTCAATGCCCTGGTATGGGGCGCGCTGGTGGGCCGCAACCTGTTGGGGTGGTGGTAAGCCATCACGCTGCTTTGAGGTTCTGCTTCATACAAAAGCCCGTCATCACGACGGGCTTTTTGCTGCGCAGATAAGGGTCTATCAGTGGAGGATGCGGGCGCGGATGGTGCCGTTGATCTCCTTGAGCTTGGCGAGCGCCTTCTCGCTGTGCTCGGTCTCCACGTCGATCACCACGTAACCGATATGGCTGCTGGTCTGCAGGTACTGACCGGCGATGTTGATCCCCTCTTCGGCGAAGATCTGGTTGATCTGGTTCATCACCCCCGGCTGGTTGCGGTGAATGTGCAGCAGGCGGCTGGAGCCCTTGTGCCCTGGCAGCGACACTTCCGGGAAGTTGACGGCAGAGAGGGTGGAGCCGTTGTCGGAGTATTTGACCAGCTTGTTGGCCACTTCCAGCCCGATGTTCTCCTGCGCTTCATGGGTGGTGCCACCGATGTGCGGGGTCAGGATCACGTTCTCCAGCCCCCGCAGCGGGCTTTGGAACTCCTCGTCATTGGACTTGGGCTCGACCGGGAAGACGTCGATGGCGGCGCCGGCAATATGGCCGCTCTTGATGACGTCAGCCAGCGCATCGATATCCACCACGGTACCGCGGGCGGCGTTGATGAAGATGGCGCCCGGTTTCATCATCCGCAGCTGCTCGGCACCGATCATGTTCTTGGTGGAGGCGGTCTCCGGCACGTGCAGGCTGATGACGTCAGACATATTGAGCAGCTCGACCATGCTCGGCACCTGAATGGCGTTGCCCAGCGAGAGCTTGTTCTCGATATCGTAGTAATAAACCTTCATGCCGATGCTTTCGGCGATGATGCCAAGCTGGGTACCGATGTGGCCGTAGCCGATGATGCCGAGCTTCTTGCCGCGGGCTTCCACCGAGCGGTTGGCCAGTTTTTCCCACACCCCGCGATGGCACTTGGCGTTCTTCTCGGGGATGCCGCGCAGCAGCAGCAGGATCTCGCCCAGAACCAGCTCGGCGACCGAACGGGTGTTGGAGAAGGGGGCGTTGAAGACCGGAATACCGCGGATCTGGGCCGCTTCCAGCTCGACCTGGTTGGTACCGATACAGAAGCAGCCGATGGCAACCAGCTTGCTGGCGGCGTCGAGCACCTTCTCGGTGATCTGGGTACGCGAGCGCAGCCCGATGAAATGGACGTCACGGATCTGCTCGATCAGCTCCTCTTCGGAGAGCGAGGTCTTGAGATACTCCACACTGGTGTAACCTGCGGCACGAAAGGTCTCTACGGTGTTGGGGTGAACCCCCTCCAGCAGCAGTACCTTGATTTTATCCTTGTCCAATGAAAACTTGGCGGTCATGACGATCCCTCTGTATGTGCAAACGTAAGTGCAGATTTGGTGTGCGAAGAAAACCGTAAAGTAGCAAAAACGTTTGGGAGAGGGAATATTTGTGACGAAAGTCAAATTCTTTGAAGTTATCAACGAATGTTGTAAACATCCGTATGCAAATTGTTGAGGGATAAATAAAAACGGCGCCATCAGGCGCCGTCATTTATTCACAGTGCAATGTTTGGGTCATATCACATCCCAGGGCTCAATCAACGCCGCTGCTGCGTCAGGGGTGGCAGAGTGGCGCTGGCGTGCGAGGGAGGATGCCGCTGCACTGTGCTGCCGGTGTCGGGATTACTGGGTAATCACGCCGTCCGGCGTACCGATCAGGACCACATCGGCGCCGCGGGCTGCGAACAGGCCGTTGGTGACCACACCAACAATGGCGTTCAGTCGTACTTCCAGCGCCTTGGCGTCGGTAATGGCCATGCCTTTCACATCCAGAATGTGGTTGCCGTTGTCGGTGACCACCCCTTCACGCCACACCGGATTGCCACCCAGTTTGCGAATTTCGCGGGCCACGTATTCGCGGGCCATCGGGATCACTTCCACCGGCAGCGGGAACTGGCCCAGCACGTCGACGGTTTTGGTGTTGTCGATGATGCAGATGAACTTGTCAGCGACGGCGGCAACGATCTTCTCGCGGGTCAGAGCTGCGCCACCGCCCTTGATCATGTCGTGGGCTGCGTTGATCTCGTCGGCGCCATCCACATAGACGGAGAGGGCGTCGATCTCGTTGAGATCATATACGGTGATGCCGAAGCCCTTGAGGCGCTCGGTAGAGGCCACGGAGCTGGATACCGCCCCCTTGATCTCGTCCTTCATGGTCGCCAGCGCGTCGATAAAGTGGTTGACGGTAGAGCCGGTGCCCACCCCGACGATGGTGCCGGGAACCACATACTTGAGCGCAGCCCAACCGGCCGCCTTCTTCATTTCATCTTGAGTCATGATCGTTCCTTAAGAAAAAAGCGGGCGCATTATATCCAACCCGGTACCCCGTCGCGACCTTGTTGCTCACGTTCCGGGGCAAAAAGAGGGACTTTGTAAATCGTTTGCCTGTTTATTCTGCGTTTGCGCGCACAAAGCAGGGGCTGCCTGCCAAACACAGCCTATTCAAAGCGCCAGCAGTGGCTCGGGGTGATGATCTGGGGCAGCGGCACATCCCACTCCTCTTGCGGGACCGCATCCACCTGCTGGCAGTCGTGGGCAATGCCGAGCGGCTTGGGCCCCAGCTTGTGCTCATGCCAGATGGCGAGAGTGCGATCGTAGTAGCCGCCCCCCATGCCAAGACGATTGCCCTGGGCATCGAAGGCGACCAGCGGGGTGCAGATAAGATCGAGGGTGCTGTGGGGCACCACCTGCAGGATATCCAGCTCCGGCTCTTCGATGCCGTAGCGGTTGCGCACCATGGGACTGGTAGCGGTATAGCGCAAAAAGAGCAGGTGACCCGGAGTAAAGGGGTGGAGCACCGGCAGGTAGACCTCTTTGTGCTGGGCCCACAGCCAATGGATGGTGGGCAAGGGGTTGATCTCCCCGTCATTGGCCAGATAGAGGGCAATGCGTTTGGCGGCGAGAATCTCGGGGTGTTGCTTGAACTGGGCCAGCAGCTGTTGGGCCGCCGCCTGCTGCTCGGCCGGACTCAGACTTTTGCGGCGTTGACGAACCAGTTGGCGCAGGGATTGACGTTCGGGTTGGGACTCATGCATGGGGAACCTCTGGCATAGCTGCGCATCGATGGCTTGAACGCGCTCTACCTTAGCACATTCACTCTTGACGTTAAGGGGGACAGGGGAACTCCCGCCCCGGACGGCTGATGCCCGGAACTGTGGGATAAATGCTGGCTGATCCGTTAGTGAGTCAACAAGGGCCAGGGTGTGGCCCCTGTTGACAGCATGTCGGCGCGCCAGCCTCTGGTCTGTTACTTGTCAGCTTTGCCGCGCATCTGGTGCTTCACAAACACTGCAATGAGTGCCGCTACCGCGAGTGCCATCGGGTAGAAACTCATGCTCACCACCGCCAACGGCGACAGAGCGAAGATGGATCCAAGTAGCAGCGCCTGTGCGCCCCAGGGGATCAGACCCTGTACCACGCAGGAGAAGATATCGAGCATGGAGGCGGCGCGTCGCGGGGTGACACCGTGGTGTTCGGCCAGATCCCGGGCCACCTTGCTGGCGACGATAATAGCCACCGTGTTGTTGGCGGTGCAGAGGTTGGTGAGGCTCACCACCCCGGCGATGCCGAGCTCGGCGGCTTTCTCGTTCTGTTCACCATTGTGCTCGCGAGTGAAACGGGCAATCAGGGCGCTGATGCGCTCACTGATCCAGGCCAGACCACCCTGACGCTCCATCAGGGCGCCGAGGCCGCCGATCAGCATGGAGAGCAGGAAGATCTCCTGCATGCCGGTAAAGCCCTGATAGATATCCTTGCTGAACTGACCGATGGCGTAGCCGTTGATCATGCCCACCACTCCGGCGGCCAGAATACCGATCCCCAACACCACAAACACATTCACCCCGGCGAGCGCTAGCCCCAGGATAAGCAGATAAGGCATCACCTTGAACAGCTCGATGGCGCTGCCGTTGGCCGGGGATTCACCCACTGAGCCCAGGGTCAGATAGAGCAGGATCACCGCGATGGCGGCAGGGGCGGCAATCTTGAAGTTCTCGCGGAACTTGTCCTTCATCTCGCACCCCTGACTGCGGGTTGCTGCTATGGTGGTGTCGGAGATGATGGAGAGGTTATCGCCAAACATGGCGCCAGAAAGAATGGTGCCTGCCATCAGCACCGGATCTATACCGGCAGCCTGCGCCACACCGAGGGCTACCGGCGCCACGGCACCTATGGTGCCCATGGAGGTACCCATGGCAGTGGCAATAAAGGCAGAGATGAGGAACAGCCCGGGCAGCAGCGCCCAGCCGGGTATGAGGGAGAGACCGAGCGCCACGGTGGCATCAACCCCGCCGGTGGCCTTGGCCACGCTGGCAAAGGCGCCCGCCAGCAGATAGATAAGGCACATCGCCATGATATTGCTGTGGCCGACCCCCTTGAAGAAGGTCTCCAGATTGCTGTTGAAGCTCTCTTTACCAAGCAGCAGGGCGAGCATCACCGCAGGCAGGGCAGCAACCGGAGCGGGCAGCTGATAGAAGGCGAATTCGACCCCCTGCAGGGTCAGCCAGGTACCGGTACCGATAAAGAGTGCGAGAAAAACCAGAAGTGGCAACAAGGCCTTGGCACTGGGTTGAGTCTGGATCATGTGTTCCTCTGAAATTGAACAATGACCTCCTGTCATAAACTGCTTTGTACCTGTATCGGATAGGGATAGGGGGAAAACAGGGCGGGCATCCTGCCGCATTGGGGTGCCCACAGTAGTGAGTCAACCCCACAAGGTCAAGATAGACGTCCAGATGGATAGGTGTTTTTATCTTTCGATTTTGTCACTCTGACTAAATCCGTTAAATGTTCGGATTAAATTAAATATTTCGTTTATTTGTCGGTTGTATCTGCTGGCTCACTGTGGGCTTTTCAAAGCTGGCACAGGCTGGTAAAACGGTCTCTTTCCATAATTAAAAGAGATGAGAGGGTGGAGATGGACAATCCGATCCGTGTGGCTGTGATGGGCTGTAATGGTCGTATGGGCAAGGTGCTGCTGGAGGCCATCACCAACACCGATGGCGTGGTGGTTGGTGCTGCGCTGGGGCGGCCGGGCTCGGCGGTGATCGGTCTTGATGCCGGTGAGCTCAATGGGCTGGGCCATCTGGGTGTGGCCATCAGTGACAGTCTTGACAAGGTGCGTGACGAGTTTGATCTTATCATCGACTTCACCCGCCCCGAGGTGACCCTGGCCAATCTGGCCTTTGCGCTGGCCCACCACAAGCAGATGGTGATCGGCACCACCGGTTTTGACGATGCAGGCAAGGCCGCCCTGAAAGAGGCGGGCAAGCAGATCGGTATCGTGTTCGCCTCCAACTACTCGGTCGGGGTCAACCTGGTGTTCAAGTTGCTGGAGCAGGCCGCCAAGGTGATGGGGGATTACACCGACATCGAGATCATCGAGGGCCACCATCGCCACAAGGTGGATGCGCCATCCGGTACTGCGCTCTCCATGGGGGAAGTGGTCGCCAAAACCCTGGGCCGGGATCTCAAGGAGTGCGCCGTCTATGGCCGCGAGGGGATCACTGGCGAGCGGGATCGCAACACTATCGGCTTTGCCACCATTCGTGCCGGCGATCTGGTGGGGGAGCATACCGTCATGTTTGCCGATATAGGCGAGCGGGTGGAGATCAGCCACAAGGCTTCCAGCCGCCTGACCTTCGCCAACGGTGCTGTGCGGGCGGGCAAGTGGCTTGGTCAGCAGGGTGCCGGTCTTTATGACATGCAGGATGTGCTCAATCTCAAGTGATGCCTCTGTGCGGCACTTTCGTACTACTGCTACCCAGTGAAAAACCCCGGCTTGCCGGGGTTTTTGCTGTCAGTCAGCCAGAGTTTGTGTAAAAAGACACTCTATCGGCAATTTTTATCTGAATGCCTTATAAATCACACTATTGCTTTGTCTGCCAGATTTTTCCTTCCTGAATGTCATCACCAGGTAACAGATTTGAGCATCTTTATGGCGGATTAAGCCATTTTTTTACACGGAATCGGAAAGACTAAAAATTCAAACACTGAAAAACGTTTTCCATTTTTCACGTTCACTCTTGTCATCGTAAAAGCGTTAAATTTGTCATTAATGTTTTTTGTGTAAAAATAAAAGTCATTGTTTTGATTGGTTTTTTTGTTTGTTTTTGTCGCTATTGCTGGCTTGGTGTCATCTTTTGGTAGTGGTTTTTCCTTTTCTTTCATGGGAGGGGGTTGCAAAGCGATCAAGTGCATAGATAATGGGTAATGTTGCTTTTTTATTGAATTTAGATGCATTTCATCTGAGAAAAGACGTTGAAATGCCACTTTTTTTAAGTAGAATGCGCCCAATTTGCCAGAAATCTGCCGGGTTCGAGTCCTGTCCAAGACCGGAACCGAGCCCGCAACACCCAGGTAAATTGCTGAATTTAAAGCTAAATAACTGGAGGTTGTCTTGAATCACACTGCATTGCTAGTGCTGGAAGATGGAACTGTATTCAAAGGCGTGTCGATAGGCGCCGAGGGATGTTCCGTTGGTGAAGTGGTTTTCAATACGTCGATGACGGGCTATCAGGAAATCCTCACCGATCCCTCTTATTCCCGTCAGATAGTCACCCTCACTTACCCCCATATAGGCAACACCGGCACCAACAGCGAAGATGAAGAGTCCAGTCAGATCCATGCTCAGGGATTGATCATCCGGGACCTTCCGATACTTGCCTCCAATTTCCGCAATCAGCAATCCCTCTCCGAATACCTTAAGTCTCACAACATCGTTGGCATCGCCGACATCGACACCCGCAAACTGACCCGCATCCTGCGCGAGAAAGGCGCTCAGGCTGGCTGCATTCTGGCCGGGAAACAGGTCGATGAAGCCTATGCTCTCGAACAGGCCCGCGCCTTCCCCGGTCTGAAGGGGATGGATCTGGCCAAAGAGGTGACGGTTGGTGAGGCGTACAACTGGACCGAAGGGAGCTGGCAGCTTGGCAAGGGGCACGTCACCCCGGATGCCGACCAGCTGAAATACCACGTGGTAGCCTATGACTTTGGCGTCAAGCGCAACATCCTGCGGATGCTGGTTGACCGTGGCTGCCGCCTGACCGTGGTGCCGGCCAAGACCCCGGCCGCCGAGGTACTGGCGATGAACCCGGATGGCATCTTCCTCTCCAACGGCCCCGGCGACCCCGAGCCGTGCGACTACGCCATCGAGGCCATCAAGGCTTTCCTTAATACCAACACGCCGGTATTCGGCATCTGTCTGGGTCACCAGCTGCTGGGTCTGGCCTCCGGTGCCAAGACCGTCAAGATGAAGTTTGGCCACCACGGCGCCAACCATCCGGTGAAGAGCCTCGATGACAACACCGTCATGATCACCGCTCAAAACCACGGCTTTGCGGTAGACGAGAACAGCCTGCCGGATTGCCTGCGCGCCACCCACGTCTCCCTGTTCGATGGTTCCCTGCAAGGTATCCATCGCACCGACCGTCCGGCCTTCAGCTTTCAGGGCCACCCTGAAGCGAGCCCGGGCCCGCACGACTGTGCCGGTCTTTTTGACCACTTTATTGAATTGATTAAGCAGTATCGCGCCTAAGAAATAGAGGAAAGAGTTTCATGCCAAAACGTAATGACCTTCAGAGCATCCTGATCCTCGGCGCCGGCCCCATCGTCATCGGCCAAGCCTGCGAATTTGACTACTCCGGCGCCCAGGCGTGCAAAGCCCTGCGCGAGGAGGGCTACCGCGTCATTCTGGTCAACTCCAACCCGGCCACCATCATGACCGACCCGGAGATGGCGGACGCCACCTACATCGAGCCCATCACCTGGGAAGTGGTGCGCGAAATCATCAAGAAAGAGCGCCCGGACGCCATCCTGCCCACCATGGGCGGCCAGACTGCGCTTAACTGCGCACTGGCACTGGAGAAGCATGGCGTGCTGGCCGAGTTCGGTGTCGAGATGATCGGTGCCACCGCCGACGCCATCGACAAGGCCGAAGACCGCTCCCGTTTTGACAAGGCGATGCGCAGCATTGGTCTGGAGTGCCCGCGTGCCGGCATCGCCCACAATATGGAAGAGGCGTGGGGCGTGCAGCAGATGGTCGGCTTCCCCTGCATCATCCGCCCCTCCTTTACCATGGGTGGCTCGGGTGGCGGCATCGCCTACAACACCGAAGAGTTCGTCGAGATCTGCGAGCGCGGTCTGGACTTGTCGCCGACCAAAGAGCTGCTCATCGATGAGTCGCTGATCGGCTGGAAAGAGTACGAGATGGAGGTGGTGCGGGATCGCAACGACAACTGCATCATCGTCTGCGCCATCGAAAACTTCGACCCCATGGGTATCCACACCGGTGACTCCATCACGGTCGCGCCAGCCCAGACGCTGACCGACAAGGAGTACCAGCTGATGCGTAACGCCTCCATGGCGGTACTGCGCGAGATCGGCGTCGAGACCGGCGGCTCCAACGTCCAGTTCGGTATCAACCCGAAAGATGGTCGCATGGTCATCATCGAGATGAACCCGCGGGTGTCGCGCTCTTCTGCGCTGGCTTCCAAGGCGACCGGTTTCCCCATCGCCAAGATCGCCGCCAAGCTCGCCATCGGTTACACCCTCGACGAGCTGATGAACGACATCACCGGCGGTCGTACTCCGGCCTCCTTCGAGCCGGCCATCGACTACGTGATCACCAAGGTGCCGCGCTTCAACTTCGAAAAATTCGCCGGTGCCAACGACCGTCTGACGACCCAGATGAAGTCGGTCGGTGAAGTGATGGCCATCGGCCGCAACTTCCAGGAGTCCCTGCACAAGGCGCTGCGCAGCCTCGAAACCGGCAAAACCGGCTTCGACCCCATGGTTGACCTCAATGCCCCGGACTCCCTGACCCGCATCCGTCACGAGCTGCAGGACGCCGGTAGCGACCGTATCTTCTATATCGCCGATGCGTTCCGCGCCGGTCTCTCCATGGATGGCATCTTCAAGCTGACCAAGATTGACCCCTGGTTCCTGGTACAGATTGAAGACCTGGTGAAGCTGGAAGAAGAGGTGAAAGAGCGCGGCATGGCGGGTCTCGATGCCGACTTCCTGCGCGCCCTCAAGCGCAAAGGCTTTGCCGATGCCCGTCTGGCAAAGATCCTCGGTGTGGCCGAAGGGGAAGTGCGCAAACTGCGTGCCCGCCACAACATCTTCCCGGTCTACAAGCGGGTCGATACCTGCGCCGCCGAGTTCGCCACCAACACCGCCTACATGTACTCCAGCTATGACGAGGAGTGCGAAGCGGCCCCGAGCAACCGCGACAAGATCATGATCATCGGCGGCGGCCCGAACCGTATCGGTCAGGGTATCGAGTTCGACTACTGCTGCGTGCACGCGGCGCTGGCCCTGCGCGAAGACGGTTACGAGACCATCATGGTCAACTGCAACCCGGAGACCGTCTCCACCGATTACGACACCTCGGATCGTCTCTACTTCGAGCCGGTGACTCTGGAAGATGTGCTGGAAATCGTGCGCATCGAAAAACCCAAGGGCGTGATTGTCCAGTACGGTGGCCAGACCCCGCTGAAACTGGCCCGTGCACTGGAAGCCAACGGCGTACCGATCATCGGTACCAGCCCGGATGCCATCGACCGCGCCGAAGACCGCGAGCGCTTCCAGTCTGCTGTCGAGCGCCTCGGCCTCAAGCAGCCGGAAAACGGCACCGTCACCGCGCTGGAGCAGGCCGTGCTGCTGGCTGAGCGTATCACCTACCCGCTGGTGGTTCGCCCCTCCTACGTGCTGGGTGGCCGCGCCATGGAAATCGTCTATGACGAGCAGGATCTGCGTCGCTACTTCGCCGAGGCGGTGAGCGTCTCCAACGAATCGCCGGTACTGCTGGACCGCTTCCTGGACGATGCCACCGAGCTGGACGTGGATGCCATCTGCGACGGCACCGATGTAGTCATCGGCGGCATCATGGAGCACATCGAGCAGGCCGGTATCCACTCCGGTGACTCCGGTTGCTCCCTGCCTCCCTATACCTTGTCCAAGAAGATTCAGGACGAGATCCGCGAGCAGGTGCGCAAGCTAGCGCTGGAGCTCGGCGTTATCGGCCTGATGAACGTGCAGTTCGCGGTCAAGGGCGATGACATCTACCTCATCGAGGTGAACCCGCGTGCCGCCCGTACCGTGCCGTTTGTCTCCAAGGCGACCGGCGCCCCGCTGGCCAAGATTGCCGCTCGTGTGATGGCTGGTCAGTCGCTGCAAGAACAGGGCTTCACCAAAGAGATCATCCCGCCCTACTACTCGGTGAAAGAGGTGGTACTGCCGTTCGCCAAGTTCCCGGGGGTTGACCCGCTGCTGGGGCCAGAGATGCGCTCTACCGGTGAGGTAATGGGTGTGGGCAGCAGCTTTGCCGAGGCCTATGCCAAGGCGCAGCTGGGTGCCAACCACGCCGTACCGAAAGAGGGTCGTGCCCTCTTGTCAGTGCGTCACAGCGACAAGGCGCAGGTGGTCGACTTGGCTGCCAAGCTGCTGGAGCTGGGCTACGAGCTGGATGCCACTCACGGCACCGCCGTCGCGCTGGGTGAGGCGAGCATCAACCCGCGTCTGGTCAACAAGGTGCACGAAGGTCGCCCGCACATTCTGGATCGCATCAAGAATGGCGAGTACACCTACATCGTCAACACCGCCGAAGGGCGGGTGGCGATCCAGGACTCCAAGCAGCTGCGTCGCGCCGCCTTGCAGAACAAGGTGGCGTATACCACCACCATGAACGAGGCGTTTGCCACCTGCATGGCCATCAGCGTGGATGCCACCGCCAACGTCAACTCGGTGCAGGAGCTGCACCAGAAGGTGAAAAACCGCTAAGAGTTTGCAGCGGGCATCAGCCCGACTTGCCAGACGACCAACCCCCGCCAGCGATGGCGGGGGTTTCTTTTTATCTGTCGCTCACCGTTCGGCTCGGGGCGGGTGAGCCATTGAGGAAGGTCATGAGTTCCGCATCGCAGACAACTGATGGCGCGTGGGGTGGCAAAAGCTGGCAAGGGGAGGGGATGCTGCGAGCGCGGGTTTCAACTGCGGCAGGCAATCCTCTACAATGGCCCCACTTTGCTTGTCAGTGCAGTGCCAGCGGCGCTGCCTGTCGGGCCAACAAAAAATGGACATGCTTATGACCGCTTTGCCTTCCTGTCGTCTTCTTGCCTTCTGCTCTGCCTTGTTGCTGGCCGGTTGTGCCAGTGATCCCGCCTCCGCGCCTGCCAAAGAGGCGAGCGTGAGCAACCCCAAAACGCCGCCTGCCATGCAGCCGCGCAAACCGGCGGATATGAAGAGCCGCATCGTGCGCTTCTTGCCCCGTCAGGTGCCTGACAAACAGGGGTGGGCCAACGACGTGGTGACGGCGCTCACCACCCAGGGGGTGACGGTCAATGATCACAATGTCTGTAGCGTGCTGGCGGTGGCGGAGCAGGAAGCCACTTATCAGGCGGACCCCGTGGTGCCGGGCCTTGGCAAGATCGCCTGGAAAGAGATCAACTCACGGGCAGCCAAGCTGCTGATCCCCGAATTTATGGTGCGGGCCGCGCTATCCATCAACTCGCCCACCGGCAAGAGCTACGCCGAGCGGATCGACAAGTTGCGTACCGAGCGGGAGATGAGTGAAATCTTCGAAGATATGATCAGCATGCTGCCGATGGGCAAGACGCTGTTTGGCAACCTCAACCCGGTGCATACCGGTGGCCCGATGCAGGTGAGCATCGCCTTTGCCGAGGCCAACGCCCGTGGCTACCCCTATCCAATCAAGGATTCCATCCGCCACGAAGTCTTTACCCGTCGCGGCGGCATCTGGTTTGGCACCAAACATATCTTCGGTTATCCCGTTGACTACCCGGATACCCTCTACCGCTTTGCCGACTTCAACGCCGGCTGGTATGCCAGTCGCAATGCCGCCTTTCAGGCCGCCGTCAGCCGTTTGAGTGGCAAAACTCTGGCGCTGGACGGGGATCTGATCCGCTATGACTCGGATCTGCCGGGCAATACCGAGCTTGCCGTCTACACCCTCGCCAACCGGGTCAATATGAGCAAACAAGCGATCCACCAGAGCCTTCGCAAAGGGGATACCGCCGAATTTGCCGAGACCGATCTCTACCATCGCATCTTTACCCTGGCCGACAAGCAAGCGGGCAAGCGACTGCCCCGCGCCATCCTGCCCGGCATTCAGCTAAAGAGCCCGAAAATTACCCGCAACCTCACCACCGCCTGGTTTGCCAAGCGGGTGGATGACAGAGAACAACGTTGCGTGCGGCAGATGGCGACGATTCGGTAAGAAGCATCAAGGGCGGCCAATTGGCCGCCCTTGATGTCAGAGTGAGTTTCCCCTTGTGTGGCAGTTCATGCCTTGCTGTTCCCTGTGAGATTTACAATGAATCTGCATTTGGGGTATCCACTGCATCCCCAAAACCGATTGCCTCGGTTATCCCCCCGTTTGGCGGTACGCAATACCATCGGGTTGCCGCATCTGGGGCATAGTGGATTTGCTTGGGTGAGCGATTCGGTGATGGTTGGCGCGGCGTTCACCACCTGATTGACCACAGGCATTGCAGCTACGGATAAAGGCGGGCGGGGAACCTCGCTGTGACGGGCTTTCAACTGCGCGACATGCTGTTTATGGGTCTGCCAATTGGCGGCCAGTCGTCCCCGCTGGATGGTGTCGATCACTCTGGTGACTTCGGCAGGGGTCAGCACCTGAGTGGTTTTACTCTTGATATAGCGAATAAGCCCGCGGTTCATCACGTTATCCGGCATGGGGGTTTTAAAGGTGCAGTCGCCAATAAAGTAAATAATCGAATGGAGCTGATGATCAGCAAGACCCAGCAAGGATTTGAGCGTCATCAGGTGCAGATAGTTTTGGCGCAGGGGATTTTGAAAGGTATGTCTGCGGCGATAGAGCTGCTGGGTCCAGCTCTTATGGGCCGGATTGCCAAATATCCACCCCTTGATGTTCTTGGTCTCGATCACAAACAGCCCGAAGCGCGAGACGATCACATGATCGATCTGGGTAGTACCCTGCGGGGTCGGTAGGGTCACGTTCTTGAGCAGATGGTACTCCCGCTGGTCGAGAAACAGCCGGATGCCCAAGTTGATAAATGCCTCCCCAACCATCCCCTTAAACCTGGGCGTTTTGATCAGGGTGGCAATCAGCAGAAGGGGCAGCAGATACCAGAGCTGGTCCAGCAGAACCGCAATAACAGGTGTGAAGTCCATTTCAACGCTGTCGTCTGATGTGCAATGGCAACATGTTAACAGTGGGTTCAACAAGCGTGTGTGATCTATGCCACTACTACTCAGCCAGCGCCTGCATTGTTCTGTTTGTTACCCGGTGACGAGATAGTTCAATCGCAAAACCAGATTGAATTGAACTTTTTTATTCGGTTTTTTAAGTGACTGGTGGGGGGTAGGCTAGTCTCTACTGCGAAGCGAAGGGTTTCGCCGTCATTATGACCACAATGAGGATCTGATAGATGGACAAACACGCTAGCGGGGCCGGTCAGTGCCCCTTTGCCCACGGTGCCAATACCTCTGCCAGCCAGGAGCATCAAGTCTGGTGGCCCAATGCCCTCAACCTCGACATCCTGCACCAGCATGACAGCAAGACCAATCCGATGGATGAGACTTTCGATTATGCCGATGCCTTCAACAGCCTCGATTACGATGCCCTCAAGGCAGATCTGCATGCCCTGATGACCGACAGCCAGCCCTGGTGGCCGGCAGACTGGGGTCACTATGGCGGCCTGATGATCCGCATGGCCTGGCACTCCGCCGGCAGCTATCGCGCTACCGACGGGCGCGGCGGTGCCAACACTGGCAACCAGCGCTTCGCCCCCCTCAACAGTTGGCCTGACAACGGCAACCTCGACAAGGCACGCCGTCTGCTGTGGCCGATCAAGCAGAAGTACGGCAACAAGATCTCCTGGGCTGACCTGATGATCCTGGCGGGCAACGTCGCCTATGAGTCCATGGGGCTCAAGACCTTCGGCTTTGCCGGTGGCCGCGAGGATATCTGGCATCCGGAAAAAGATGTCTACTGGGGTTCCGAGAAGGAGTGGCTGGCACCGAGCGGTAGCGAAGGGAGCCGTTACAGCGGCGAACGGGATCTGGAGAACCCGCTGGCGGCGGTGATGATGGGGCTGATTTACGTCAACCCGGAAGGGGTGGATGGCAACCCGGATCCCCTGAAAACCGCCCACGACATGCGCGTTACCTTTGCCCGCATGGGGATGAATGACGAAGAGACCGTCGCCCTCACCGCCGGTGGCCACACCGTCGGCAAGGCCCACGGCAACGGCAGCGCTGCCAAACTGGGGCCCGCTCCCGAAGGGGCCGATGTGCACGAGCAGGGGCTGGGCTGGATCAACCACGAGAGCCGCGGCATCGGTCGTGATACGGTGACCAGCGGCCTTGAAGGGGCCTGGACCAGCAACCCGACCCGCTGGGACAACGGCTACTTCAAGATGCTGCTGGGCCACGACTGGTGGATCAAGAAGAGCCCGGCCGGTGCCTGGCAGTGGGAGCCCGTCGCCATCAAGGAGGAAGATCGTCCGGTGGACGTGGAAGACCCCTCCATCCGCTGCAACCCCATCATGACCGATGCGGACATGGCGCTGCGCTTTGACCCCGTATACCGGGAGATCTCCGAGCGCTTTGCCGCGGATCAGGCGCTCTTCTCCGACGCCTTTGCCCGCGCCTGGTTCAAGCTTACCCACCGCGACATGGGGCCGCGCAGCCGCTATCTGGGGCCGGAAGTGCCGAGCGAAGTCATGGTGTGGCAGGATCCGGTTCCGGCGGTGGATTACCAGCTCTCTGACAAAGAGGTGAGTGAGATCAAGGCCAAACTGCTGGCCTGCGGCGTGGCGCCAGCCGATTTGATCGCCACCGCATGGGACAGTGCCCGCACCTTCCGCGGCTCCGATTATCGCGGTGGTGCCAACGGTGCTCGCATCCGTCTCGCGCCGATGAAAGAGTGGGAAGGCAACGAGCCCGCTCGCCTCGAGAAGGTGCTCAACGCCCTGATCGCCCTGCAGGCCTCCCTGAGCAAGCCGGTCAGCATCGCCGACCTGATTGTGCTGGGTGGCAGCGCAGCGGTGGAGCAGGCGGCCAAACTGGCTGGCGTCGATATCGTCGTTCCCTTTGCGCCGGGCCGCGGCGATGCCAGCGCCGAACAGACCGATGCCGAGTCGTTCGCCTTCCTCGAGCCGGTTCACGATGGTTTCCGCAACTGGCAGAAGGGGCACTACAAGGTGCAGCCGGAGGAGATGCTGCTCGACCGTGCCCAGTTGCTGGGGCTTACCGCCCGCGAGATGACTGTGCTGGTCGGCGGTATGCGGGTGCTTGGCACCAACCATGGCGGGTCGGCCCACGGCGTCTTTACCGACCGGGTCGGTCTGCTCAGCAACGACTTCTTCGTCAACCTGACCGACATGGCCTATAGCTGGCAGCCGACTGGCCGCAACAGTTACCAGATCGTGGATCGCCAGAGCGGTGCGGTGAAGTGGACTGCTACCCGGGTTGATCTGGTGTTTGGCTCCAACTCGGTGCTGCGTGCCTACGCCGAGGTCTATGCCCAGCAAGATGGCAAGGAGAAGTTCGTCCGAGACTTCGTCAAGGCCTGGGTCAAGGTGATGAACAATGACCGTTTCGATCTGAAATAAGTCGCTTCAACCCCAATGAGAACGCCAGCCGCAAGGCTGGCGTTTTTTATGGTGGCGGTGATAGCTGCATGGTGCGACTCGGAGGATGCCCCTCTGGCAGCCCGGGTTAGAAGCTCATGGCCAGCCCAATGGAATAACCGCTGGTGTTGTGGCTGAACATGTAGCGGGCAACCAGCCGGGTACGGGTGACAATGATGTCGTACTTGCTGCTATCCAGCTCCAGACCGGCGCCGATGGAGTTGAGGGAGTCAAAGCCAAGCAACCCCCGTTGTTCCCCCAGATATGCGGTATGGGCCCCCTCCAGTACATAGCGCACCGGTCTGTCGAGCAGGGTCCAGTGGAACAGCGGGGCGCGGCGGCGCAGATAGAGGCCGAGGTTCTCCGCCTCGGCGTGACCACGGACGCTGGTCGAGGTGCCGCCAAAGCTCTGCAGGTGCTGATAGGAGTAGCGCAGTTCGGCATCTATGTCCTGGGCCGGTGAAAAGAGTTCGTAATCGAGCATCAGCGAGCCACCCAGCCCGTACATATTGAGCTGACCCCCATCGAGAAAGTCCAGCGAGTAGCCCTTGGTACGATCAAGCAGCCAGTTGCCGATCCGCAGGTCGCTGGCCATGGTACCGAGCGAGACGTTGGCTATGGGGCGCAGCACCCAGTGGCCGCCACGCGGATCTTTGTGAAGGGTGACATCCCAGCCGATCCCGCCCGAAGCGGTCAGGCTATTCCACTTGGTCGGTATGGTGCGACTCTCGGTACCATTGCTTATCACAAACTGGGGGTCGTAGCGGCTGTAGCCCAGCGCCCCCTCCAGATAGATGGGCACGGCTTCGCTCAGGGTTGCGCCGCCTCCCAGTTGCCCCATGTTGAGCGCAGAAGATTGGCCAGTGCTGCTGCCGATGTCCAGGTTGCTGGCGGTGATGTCCGGCACCACGCTGAAAGTCATCAGCGAGATCACCGCATTGGCCCGTTTTTGCGCCCAGTCCTCCTCCTGATCGTCAAGGTTGTTACTGGCCGCGAGTGACGCCATGGGCAGGGTCGCCGCGAAGAGGGCGCAACCCAGACGGTAAAGCGGGCAGAGCGGGTGTTTCATGGCTGGATTCCCCAAACAAGCGACCTCCTGTCGCCCTGATCTACTGTAGCGAGTTTCTCTCTGGCTGTCTCGACCTGACCATTGGGCTGGGCTATGGGGGGGCTGCGTGGCCATCTACAGAAAATGGTTGATGCAGCTCATGGTTCTGGCCAATGGCAGATGTCGTCAGCGGCATAAGCGAGCAGGCCGGATATAATCAACGCGTTGATAAAAATGACAGGAGTGCGGGATGAACAGACTCGGATTGGCCGGCAAGATGTTGCTGGCAATTTGCCTGCCGTTATTGGCGCTGCTGTTTTTCGCCAGCCACTACGCATACGACAGATATCGGGTGACCCATGAGATGACGCAAGCCCTGCAGCAGCTGGCTGTGGTCGAACGCAGCGCCCAGTTGGTGCACGAGCTGCAAAAGGAGCGTGGCATGTCGGCGGGGTTTATCGGCTCTGAAGGGCGCAAATTTGCAGATGCCCTGCCACGTCAGCGGCAACAGGTTGATGAAGCCATTCATCGCTTTCAGGGGTTGGAGAGGGGGGTTGCCCACGAGCAGGTGGATCTGGCTTTGCGCGAGTTGATGGGGATCCGCAATCAGGTGGACAAACTGGCCATAGAGGCCCCGCGTCAGGTCGCCTTTTATAGCCAGTTGATTGCTTCTCTGCTCAAGGTCGTGGATGAGATTAGTCTGCGTAGCCAGGATGCCGCTATTGCCTTGCAGACCAATGCCTACGCCGCATTTTTGCAAAACAAGGAGCGTATGGGGATGGAGCGGGCGACCCTCAGCAATGTCTTTGCCAAAGGGAGTTTCACCCCGGCTACCTTGCAGCAATTTATGTCCCTGCTCGCTGCCCAGCAGAGCTATCTGGAGCGTTTTCGCGCCGTGGCAAGCGAGCCGCAGCGACGCCTGCTTGAGCAAATTGAGAAGAGTCCGGTGATGGCAGAGGTCGCGAAATATGAGCAGCTCGCCCTCGGCAAGATGACCGAGGGGAGCTTTGGCGTCGATCCGGAGCGCTGGTTTGCCGTGAGCACCGAGAAGATCGACCAGCTCAAACAGGGCGAAGATCAGCTCTTCCAGCAGTTGTTCGAACGGGTTGAGCAGATGCAGGGAGAGAGTCAGCGCAACTTCTGGTGGGGGGCTATGGCGGTGCTGTGCTGCCTGCTGTTGACTACCCTCATCAGTTGGAAGGTGCTGCGGGATGTGCATCTGGGCTTCGTCGCTCTGCATCGCACCTTTTCACGGCTCGTCAATGACAATGATCTGACGGTGAGGGTCAACTGGCAATCGGGTGACGAGCTTGGGGCATTGGCGCGGGATCTCAACCACTTTCTGCAGCATCTGGAAGGCTTGTTGCTGGAGGTGCGCCGCTCCTGTGAGATATTGACCCGTAGTGCCAGCAACTCCAGCGAGGTGATTGCCGAAGTGAATGAAGGTGTGGTGCGTGGTGTCGGTCAGGTTGAACTGGTTGCCACCGCCGCAACGGAAATGGCTTCGACGGTGGCCGAAATTGCTCGCAATGCGACCCAGACCTCACTGGCGACCCAGCAGGCCATTGGCCGTGCCCGGCAGGGGGACAAGGAGGTGGATCAGACTATCGCCGCCATCGAGCAGGTGGCCGGCACCCTCGACGAGACCCGGCTGTTGGTCAACAACCTGCATCAGGATACCGAGTCCGCCGTCGAGGCACTCAACCTCATCAAGCAGATCTCCGATCGCACCAATCTGTTGGCCCTCAATGCCGCCATTGAGGCAGCCCGTGCCGGTGAGTCGGGGCGCGGCTTTGCCGTGGTCGCCGATGAGGTTCGTTCACTGGCTGCCCGTACCCAGCAGGCGGCAGATGATATCGAACAGATGCTCTCCCGTTTGCGGGCTGGAGCCCTTCAGGCGGTGGTGGCCATGCAGTCGGGCAGCGAGCAGGCGGGCCTCAGTGTCAGTGAAGCGCAGCGGGCGGGTCACGAGCTGACCGACATCGTCAATGAGGTGCGCAAGGTGAGTGACATGACGGCACAGGTGGCTACCGCAACCGAGCAGCAGCGCTACGTAACGGACGATATCCAGCACAACGTAATGACCATCCGCGAAGTGTACGAGGCCCATCGCCAGCACTCGGTCACCCTGCAGCAGAATAGTGTCGAACTGGATCAGTTGGCACGGGAGCTGGCTGGACGAATTGCCAGCTTCAAGTTGCTGGAGAGAGCCTCTCCCCACTGATCCATTTGCGCTAAAGCTTGTCCCTCCCTGGCCGATACCCCTTGTGAGATCGTGTGGAGGACAAGCAATTGAACGCTTGGGTGTTGGGGTTGGTCAGCATATCCGTGAGTATGCAGTTACAGGCTGGGGTCACCGAATTTGGTGCCGGTCTGGATCAATCCGTCTGGCGTTTGACCTCCGATACCCAGATTGAGTGTCGCCTCGAGCATCCTATTCCCAACTGGGGAACGGGGGCTTTTGTCAGCCGCGCCGGGCGCAAGATCAACCTCGACTTCGAGCTCAAGGGCAAGCGGCCACAGGCCCAGACCCAGACTGTGAGCCTTGGCATCATGCCGCCGGTATGGCGCCCGGGCATCGCCGGACGAGAAGTGAGTCAACTGCGCTTCTATCAGCAGTTCGATGGGTTGGTGGAAGGGCAAACCGCCTGGACCATGCTCGATGAGCTGGAGGGGGGGCGGATGCCGACCTTCCAGTATCGGGACTGGTATCGCCAGAACCGCGCGGTGCGAGTGTCCCTCTCGTCAGTCAACTTTCGGGTTAAATATCAGGCCTTTATCGACTGTCTGAGCGGGCTCTTGCCCTACAGCTTCAACGACATCGCCTTTAGCGTGCTCACCTACGACAAGAACAGCGATCAGCTCTCCATCCCCTCCAAGCGGCGGCTGGCGATGATCAGCGAGTTTATCAAGGCGGACAAGGGCATCGACGTGGTGGTGATCGATGCTTACAGCGACAGCTATGGCGGCCGCTGGCCGAACCTGAAACTCTCCGAGAAGCGGGCCGATGCCATCAAGAAGGTGTTTGTCGATCTGGGGATCGATCCCGGCAAGATCTCGGTGGAGGGGCATGGAGAGAAGCAGCACGTCGCCTCCAACGAAACGGAGCAGGGTCGTGCCAAGAACCGGCGGGTGGTGATCAGCATGGGGCGCAATGGCGAGATCTAGCGCCGTCCCCGGTCAGAGAAGCATAAAAAAGAGCGCATCTGCGCTCTTTTTTGATCCTGCCATTCGGCAGCGGGATTAGGGCAGCTTAGAAGCTGTCACCGAGGCCAGTACCGGCATCTTTCTTGGCGATCAGTTCAATCTTGTAACCGTCCGGATCTTCGACGAAGGCGATCACGGTGGTGCCGCCTTTAACCGGGCCCGGCTCGCGGGTGATCTTGGCACCGGCGGCGCGCAGCGCTTCGCAAGTGGCGTAGATGTCGTCCGCTTCCAGCGCGATGTGGCCGTAGGCAGAGCCCAGTTCGTAGTCGCTCACCCCCCAGTTGTAGGTCAGCTCGATCACCGCTTCATCCTTCTCGTCACCGTAGCCGACGAAGGCCAGGGTGTACTTGTACTCGCTGTTCTCGCTCTTGCGCAGCAGCTTCATGCCAAGGACACGGGTGTAGAAGTCGATGGAGCGTTGCAGATCGCCGACACGCAGCATGGTATGCAGAATTCTCATTGCTCAGTTCTCCGGGTTGGTGATGTGTACTGCTTTCAATCTCGGTTGCGAGGCTATCAGCTTTCTGGATAGACCTTCTCTTTGTACTCGCAGAGGTCCTCGATGATACAGGAACCACTGCAGTGGATGTTTGCGAGCGAGACAGTTAGGACGGTTGTGGCGCCCAGTCATTCAGCTCTCTGGATAGACCTTCTCTTTGTATTCGCACAAGTCCTCGATGATACAGGAACCACAACGGGGCTTGCGAGCCAGACAGGTGTAACGCCCGTGCAGGATCAGCCAGTGGTGGACATCGAGCTTGAACTCGGCGGGTACCACTTTGAGCAGCTTCTCCTCCACCTGATCCACGTTCTTGCCTACCGCAAAGCCTGTTCGGTTAGATACCCGGAAAATATGGGTATCGACGGCGATGGTGGGCCAGCCAAAGGCGGTGTTGAGCACCACGTTGGCGGTCTTGCGGCCGACGCCGGGCAGGGCTTCCAGCGCTTCTCGGTTCTCCGGCACTTCGCCGCCGTGGCGCTCCAGCAAGATGGCGCAGGTCTTGATGACGTTCTCGGCCTTGGTGTTGAAGAGGCCAATGGTCTTGATGTACTCCTTGAGCCCGTCCACCCCGAGATCCAGCATCGCTTGTGGGGTGTTGGCCACCGGATAGAGCTTGTCGGTTGCCTTGTTGACGCTGACATCGGTCGCCTGTGCCGAGAGTAGCACGGCAATCAACAGCTCGAACGGCGAGTTGAAGTTGAGCTCCGTGGTGGGGTGGGGGTTGTTTGCCCGCAGTCGCTCGAGGATCTCTCTGCGTTTCTGATTGTTCATGCCTTGCGTCCGATCATAGCTCGGTCGCCCGGACGCGGGCCGGGGCAACGTTGCAGTGGGCCACGGTAGCGGCCTGTTTGCGGTCCCGCCAGTCGTTGATTGCATTCTTGGCGGCGATCAACAGTCCCAACCCGATAAAGCCGCCCGGCGGCAAAATAGCCAGCAGCAGGCTGGCATCGGCGTGGAACAGCTCGATGCGCAGGGACTTGGCCCACTCGCCCAGCAGCAGCTCGGCACCATCAAACAGGGTGCCCATGCCGATGATCTCGCGCATGCCGCCCAGTACCAGCAGCACCAGGGTAAAGCCAAGGCCCATCATCAGACCGTCGAGGGCCGCCAGCAGCGGCGGGTTCTTGGAGGCATAGGCCTCGGCGCGGCCGATGATGACGCAGTTGGTGACGATCAGGGCGATAAAGATGCCGAGCGCCTGATAGAGGCCATAGGTGTAGGCGTTCATCAGCAGCTGCACACTGGTCACCAGCGAGGCGATGATCATCACATAGACCGGGATGCGAATATCCTTCGGCACCCAGTTGCGCACCAGCGAGACGGCGAGGTTGGAGCAGACCAGCACCGCCATGGTGGCAAGGCCCAGCCCCAGCGCATTGGTAAAGGTGGAGGAGACGGCGAGGGTCGGGCAGAGCCCCAGCACCTGCACCAGCGAGGGGTTGTTCTTCCACAGCCCCTGACTCATCAGCTCCTTGAGCTCGCCCTTGCGGCTTTCCAGCTCGGCAAGCGGGGTTGTGCCCGTTTCAATCTGTTCCATCTGGTTCATGATGGCTCGACTCCGTTAGTTCGCCGCCGGACAAGCCGGGGCGTTGCTGAGCAGTTCGGGTTGCTCCTGCTGCAGTTTAAGCAGGTTCTTCACCGCCTTGACCACGGCTCGCGGGGTGATGGTGGCGCCGGTAAAGGCATCGAACTCGCCGCCATCCTTCTTCACCGCCCACTGGGGCTCGTTGTCATGGGTCAGGAATTTTCCGGCAAAGCTGTTGATCCAGTCCGATTTTTTCAGCTCGATCTTGTCACCGAGGCCCGGGGTCTCGTTGTGAGCGAGCACGCGCACGGCGGTGATGGTGCCCTTGGCATCAAAGCCCGCCACGATGCGGATCGCCCCGCTGTAGCCATCCGGCGCGATCGCCTCCAATGCATAGCCGGTCACCACGCCATTCTTGCTGGCGGTATAGAGGGCTTGCGGCTGATCGCTGCCGAGATACTTCCTGCTGGTCACCTGCTTGCAGCTGGCCACAAGATCGTTGTCATAGCTCCCCTCCGGCAGCAATACCGAGAGAGTCTGCTGTTTCTCCAGCTGTTGCTGGTGGGCGATTTTATCCTTGGTCAACTCGTTGGTCAGTACCACCAGCGCGGTACAGCCCAGCGCGAACATCGCCAGAATAAGGCCGTTCTTGCGCATGCTCTTTAACATGTCCGGGCTCCGTCAGCTGTGATGGGGAAAGAGGGCAGAAACATCATTGGCGACGGGCTCCATACACTTTCGGGCGAGTCAGGCTGTCAATAAAGGGTACGCAAAGGTTGGCCAGCAGCACGGCGAAGGCGAACGCATCCGGATAGCCGCCAAAGCGGCGAATGATGTAGACCAGCACCCCGATCAGCACACCATAGACCAGTCGGCCGCGCGGTGTGGTGCAGGCACTGACCGGATCGGTGGCGATAAAGAAGGCCCCCAGCATGGTAGCGCCGCTAAAGAGATGGAACATGGGCGTGGCGGTCGCATCCGGGCTCACCAGATAGCCGATGGTGGAGGCCGCCAGCAGGGCACCGAGAATCGCGGTGGGAATGCGCCAGTTGATCACCTTCTGTTGCAGCAGGAACAGGCCGCCCAGCAGATAGCCGAGGTTGACCCAGCTCCAGCCGATTCCGCCCCAACCCTCAAACAGCGGGCCGCTCAGGATCTCGCCTGTGGTGAGCCCCTGAGTCAGGCCGGTTTTCAGGGTATCGAGGGGAGTCGCCATGGTGAGGCCATCCACCCCCTGCTTGAGCTGGGCCATGCTGTAGCCGTCGAGGCTAAAGCCGGTGAAGATCACCGACGCCGCATCACCAAAGCCGAGGCTGTAGGCGCGCACGCTCTCCGGCGGCAGCCAGCTGGTCATCTGCACCGGGAAGGAGACCAGCAGCAGCACATAGGCGACCATGGCCGGGTTGAACAGGTTCTGGCCCAGTCCGCCGTAAAGGTGCTTGGCGACAATGATGGCAAAGGCCGTGCCCACCACCAGCATCCACCATGGCAGCAGCGGCGGCAGGGAGAGACCGAGCAGCACGGCGGTGAGCGCCGCACTGCCATCCATCAGGGCAGGCTTGATGGCGCGGCCACGGAGCTTGAGCACCAGCGCCTCGCACAGCAGCGCAGTGACCAACGCCAGCAGGATCTGGATAAAGGAGCCCCAGCAGAAGAACCAGGTCTGGGCCAGCAAGCCCGGCACGCAGGCCAGGATCACCAGCAGCATCAGGGTTCGGGTCTGTTTGCGGTTATGGGCAAACGGCGCAGTCGCAATATTGAACATGAGTCTGTCGATTACCTTGTGGTTGTTCGGTCGGCTGACGGTGCATCTTCAGCGGCGGTCTCTGCGGCTCTGGCTGCCTCTGCCGCCAGCTTCTTCGCCTTGGCGCGGGCCACGGCGGCTGCAATGGCCGCTTTTTTCGGATCAACCGGGGCATCAGCAGCAGGGGCGCTCGCTTCAGGCGCGGCAGTGACGGCCAGTGGTTGCTCACTGCTGGCTGCATCGCTTTGCATCGGCTCGGCCGGTGCGCGCTCACTCTCAGTTCCGGCACTCTCTACCTGAGTACCGGCACTCTCTACCTCAGCACTGGTACTTGCGCTCTGCTGGGCCAGCTTTTTGGCCTTGGCCCGGGCGATGGCCGCGGCGATAGCGGCTTTCTTGGGATCGACCGCTTCGCTTTCAGTCGTATCGCTTTGGCTGGTGTTTACTTCGCTCTTGGCTACCGCCACGTCGCGGGTCTCCGCGCTAGCAGCTGGCTTAATCTCCGCATCCTCAGCACCGACACTGTCGCCCTGCTGGGCCAGCTTTTTGGCCTTGGCGCGGGCGATGGCTGCGGCGATAGCGGCCTTCTTGGTATCGACCACTTCGCTTGCAGCCGTATCGCTTTGGCTGGTGGTTACTTCGCTCTTGGCTAGCGCCACGTCGCGGGTCTCCACGCTGGCAGCTGGCTCACTCTGCGCACCTTCAGCACCGGTACTCTCGCCCTGCTGGGCCAGCTTTTTGGCTTTGGCGCGGGCAATGGCCGCTGCGATAGCCGCCTTCTTGGGATCGACCGCTTCGCTTGTCGCAGATGGTGCATCGCTTTGGGTTGCAGCGAATTCGCTGGTGCCTGCGTTTGCAGTCAGATCGCCCTCAGCGCTGTCACCCTGCTGGGCTGCCTTCTTGGCTTTGGCTCGGGCGATGGCGGCAGCGATAGCCGCTTTCTTGGGATCAACTGCTTCGCTGACAGCAGATGGCGCATCGCCTTGCGAGCCTGCGTCTGCTACCGCGCTGTTGGCTGCGCTTACCGGTTCACCATTCGCCTCGGCCTTTTTGGCTTTGGCACGGGCAATGGCTGCGGCAATTGCTGCCTTTTTCGGATCAACTTCTGCCTTTTGCTGATCAGCATCTACCGCAGGCGCAGCAACGGCTTCGGCAGTCACAGGCTCGGCGCTATCGCCAGCCTGAGCGGCCTTTTTGGCCTTGGCGCGGGCCAGTGCGGCAGCGATGGCTGCTTTCTTGGGATCGCTGGCGGGGTCAACCGCCTCGGTGGATTGCGCCGCAGCGGCTGTTTCGCTGTTTGCGCTTTCCGCCAGTTTGGCGGCGCGGCGTGCCTCCGCTTCCCGTTTGCGCGCTTCGCGGGCGGCAATCACCGCGCTGTTGTCAGGCAAGCCCTCGGCGGTGGCGGCAATGGCTGTGATGGGCGCATCCTGCTTGGCCTTGATGCGAGCGAGGGCGGCGGCAACCGGATCTTCGCCGCCTGCGGCCGTCATGGTCTGACGGCGCTGGGCGGCGGCTTCGGCATGGCGCGCTTCGCGGGCTGCTTTTTCCCGCTCGAAACGGGCCTGCTTGGCCTCGAAACGCTGCTTGGCGCGCTCGGCCTTCTCGGCCTCGGCGCGGGCTTCGCGAATGTCGTCTTTGGCGATCTTGTAGTACTGCACCAGCGGGATCTCGCTTGGGCAGACCCAGGCGCAGGCGCCGCACTCGATGCAGTCCATCAGGTTGAGCTTCTCGGCCTTGTCATACTCCTTGGCCCGGCTGTACCAGTAGAGCTCTTGCGGCAGCAGAGTGGCCGGGCAGGCATCGGCGCAGGCGCTGCAACGGATGCAGGGTTGCTCCGGGCCGGGGGCGGGCAGTTCGGCCTGCGTCGGCGCGAGCAGGCAGTTGGTAGCCTTGACCACTGGGACCATGGCGTGGGGCAGGGTAAAGCCCATCATGGGGCCACCCATGATCACCCGCTGCTCCGCTTCCGGTTGCAGCTCGAAACGCTGCAACAGCCAGCGTACCGGCGTACCGAGGCGCACCCAGGCGTTGCCGGGCTTCTTGAAGCTGTCGCCGGTGAGGGTGACGATCCGCTCGATCAGCGGTTCGCCGTCGATGATGGCGCGCTTGATGGCAAACACGGTGGCGACGTTGAGCACCATGATGCCGATATCGACCGCGCGGCCTCCCTTGGGCACCTGACGGCCGGTGAGCAGTTCGATAGTCTGCTTGGCACCGCCCGAGGGGTACTTGGTCGGCACCGTCTTGACCAGCACATCTTCATCGGTGGCGTGACGGGTCAGTTGCTCGATCGCCTCGGGCTTGTTGTCTTCCACCCCGATCAGGGTGAGTTTCGGTTTGAGCAGGTGCTTGAGCACCCGGATGCCATCCATGATCTCGTCGGCATACTGCTGCATCAACCGATCGTCGGTGGTGATATAGGGTTCGCACTCCAGCCCGTTGACGATCAGGATCTCGGTGAGCTGGCCGCGGCCATCGAGCTTGCTGTGAGTGGGGAACACGGCGCCGCCAAGGCCCGCCACCCCCGCTTGCTGAATGCGTTCGAGCAGCTCGCCCCGCTCCAGATTCCAGTAATCGGCTTTGCCATTGCGCTCGCCCCACTCATCTTCGCCATCGGGGGTGAGAATGACGCAGAGATCGCCGAGCCCGGAGGGGTGGGCAACCGTGTGGTTGCCAATCTCGGTGATGGTGCCGGAGGTGGAGGCATGGACAGGGACGACCCGCCCCTTGGCATAACGGGTCAGCGGCTGCCCTTTTTTGACCTTGTCGCCCACCTGCACCAGCAGATCGCCGGCGGGGCCTGCGTGCTGGCGCAGTGGAATAATGAGGCGCGGCGGTAGACCGGCGTCTACTACAGGGCTCTGGCTTGATTGCAGCTTGTTGTCGGCGGGGTGAATGCCGCCGTGAAAGTCCCAGAGCGTGCCGGCTTTGATACGTTCGAGTAAGGAATGCATGGTTGCTCCGCTGTTTATTCCACTATCTTGACCGGAATCTTGCCCGGAACATGCACGTTATTGAGATCCCACTTCCAGTTATCGACCGTGGTGGGCACCGGGATCATCTCGATGCAGTCGGTCGGGCAGGGATCGACACAGAGATCGCAACCGGTGCACTCGCTGGCAATCACGGTATGCATCGCCTTGGTGGCGCCGACGATGGCGTCCACCGGGCAGGCCTGAATGCACTTGGTGCAGCCGATGCACTGATCTTCGTGGATAAAGGCGACCTTTTTGACTGGCACAGCAGCCTCGTCACTGCCCCCCAGCGGCTGGGGCTCGACCCCCATCAGATCGGCAATCTTGCGCATGGTGGCCTCGCCACCGGGCACGCACTTGTTGATCTGATCGCCGTTGGCGAGCGCCTCGGCGTAGGGTTTGCAGCCGGGATAGCCGCACTGGCCACACTGGGTCTGGGGCAGCAGGGCATCGAGCTGGTCGACGATGGGGTCTGCTTCCACATGAAACTTGACGGCGGCAAAGCCCAGGATAATCCCGAACGCCAGCGCCAGCAGGGTGAGCACCAGAATGGCAAAGAGAATATGGATCATGGTTATATCTTGATAAGGCCGGTAAAGCCCATAAAGGCCAGCGACATCAGACCGGCGGTGATCATGGCAATCGACACCCCGCGAAACGGGGCGGGCACATCGGCGGCGACCAGACGCTCGCGCATGGCGGCAAACAGGAGCAACACCAGCGAGAAGCCGGTGGCGGCGCCAAAGCCGTAGATCACGCTCTGGATAAAGTCGTGTCGCTCATTGATGCTGAGCAGCGCCACCCCGAGCACCGCGCAGTTGGTGGTGATGAGGGGCAGGAAGATCCCCAGCAGGCGATAGAGGGTCGGGCTGCTCTTGCGCACCACCATCTCGGTAAACTGCACCACCACGGCGATCACCAGAATAAAGGCGAGGGTGCGCAGATAGGCGATATCCAGCGGCAGCAGGATATAGTGCTCCACCAGATAGGAGCTGGCACTGGCGAGGGTCATCACGAAGGTGGTCGCCAGCCCCATGCCGATGGCGGTTTCCAGCTTGCCGGAGACTCCCATAAAGGGGCAGAGGCCGAGGAATTTCACCAGCACGAAGTTGTTAACCAGCACGGTGCCGATCAATAAAAGCAGGTACTCAGTCATCAATTACCGTCACTGAAAGTCGGGTTATCGGGGTTTGAAGGCGGGCGGTATTATCTGACGTTAGGGCCAGTTAAACAACCGCAAGGCCGCATGGTTATTATGCAACTGGATAATTTAGCCGGGGTTTTGGGGTCAGATCGCGGCACTTTTACTCATGGTTATGCGAGGCTGTAATCCCGGTCTGGCCAGCAGAGCGATGGCCAGGCCGGGATAGCTGTAAGGTGTTCAGGCTGGATGCGTGCGCAATAATTCCCCGTAATAATCCGGCAGTGCCGCAAACCCGGTCAATTCACCTTGCAATTCTGCCAGTCTGGTCAGTCTCATTGCCGCTCTGAAACTTGCCGCATTCAGCTGTGTCAGAGGGTGGAGCAATGAAATAGAGGGCCCCAGCTCCAGCAACCAGTAAGGATTCACATTCCCCCCGGCCAGCGGTGTACCTGTCTGCTCTTCGGTCAGTTGTTCCCTTCGCAGCTTCCGGCATGTCAGCACAGGCCAGACCCGGGTTACCTCACGCGTCAGGCCATCGGCCGCAAGGGTCGCTACGGCCAGATAGCTGATCTCGTTCATCAGCTGATCATCATAACGAGTGGCAATGGTTTCGGCAGGGGTGTGATACCAGCGGGCAGAGCCATCACGAAATGCATCGAAGTAACTCGTCGGGCGGCTGTTTTCCAGTGCGGTCGGAATGATCAGGGTGAGATCATGGTGGCGGACCTGCTGCATCCCCAGGGTGGCAATCCGGCTGGGCTCTTCCAGATAGAAGTGGCCCGAGCGGATGGCTGGATAGCGGAACTCTTCCCCCGATTTACCCAGCTTTTGCTCAAGGAAGGTTTGCAGCCAGCAAGAGCCGCTGTGATCCTCTGCTGGCAACAGGGCAAAGGCACCGATACCAATCCGGTCGATCTCCTCCTGATAGGGATTTTTCGTTCCGGGTTGCTGGTTCATAAAGCCCGGATAGAGCGCAAAAGCGCCAAATGTGGGGCGGCTTGGTATCGGGTCATCCTGTTGCTGATAGAGCAGGGCATCCCGATAACGGTGCATCTGGTTGATGGCATCATCGGGCACCCTGTCTCTCGGGTCATCTTGAGTGCCGTTATCGACCCGGTACTTGGCATCAAACAGCCAGATAAAAGTGTCGCCACTGCCAGTGGTGGCTTCGATCAGAATGTCCGGCTTCTGGGGAACCAGCAGGGAGTGAACCGGCTTGTTGGTCTTGTGAAATCTCGGTTCATGGGCCAGCTTGAGACTTACACCGTCTGCTGTACGAAGGTACTCCCAGCAGTACTTCATCCCCTCGGCCAGCCGGGTATCCCAGCCATCGCGGGTGAAGTTAAAGGCAGGTGTTTTCACCTCGGTAAATCCCAGCGTCAGGATAATCCGGCGCACCTCGAGCACGCACCAGAGCTCGTAGAGCTGATCCATGCTGCGCACGCCGGCCACGGCATCATTTCCCAACGCATCTAGATAGAGGCGCAGTTGCTGCCAGACCCGGTAAACCGCGCTATAGCCACTCTTTTGCTGCAGTACCTGAGACTCGCGTTGTAACACCGTCGCCGGACCGATCTCCTGCATCAGGGGGTGAGCCAGCGCCTGATCCAGCGGTTTGCTCCACGCCTTCAGACGGTCAAAAAAGGCTCTGGACAAGAGGGTGCGATCGCCCTGTTGTGTCAGCTGTTGCAGCATCCTTCCGGTGCGCTCCAGCACAAACTTGATAAAGCGGTTTTCCGGGGTATCCGTGGTCAGTTGTTTACGTTCCACCCGGTATCTGCGCTCGATACCGTTATCCAGATCCTGGCGGATCTGTTCGGCCTGCTTCGGGCGTGGAGGGCGCTTCATTCTGGCGGCCAGCAGATATTCGGTCTTGCTTTGCAGCCTACTGTGGGGCGCATTGATGATCTGGCGGATCCCCCGCTCAAGGTCCTTGTGCAGGGCTTCGAAATGGGCAAGCCAGAGCAGGGGGAACGGTTCGGGGTTGCGCTGGCTGCGCCCCCCTTGCTGACTGGTTGCGCTGTTCAGGGTAAAACGCCAGTAGGGGTACTGCTCATCCAGCACCTGATGGATCAGCGGCACATCCCGGCGGATATCCAGCTTGACCGGATAGACCTCGAACCAGAGCGTCAGCTGAATGCGAGCAGCTTTTCCTGCAGCCGATTTCGGTTGATAAGAGAAGGGAAGTGCAAGTGTGCCTACTTCGTTGCCGGTATTGAATCCCCCCAGCAGCTCCTGCGATCCATGCCTGCTTTTGAAGCGAAATGACTCGCAGATCCGCTGCAGATGATGCTCCAGCCGCGGCGTATCACTCCCCTCGCTAACGCCGTGAAGAAACTCCCATTCGAATTCGTAAAAGCAGTTTTCATACAACAGAGGGGTTGGCAGTACCAGAGCGGAGAGCGCCTGATCATCAGGCAGTTCTAGCGGGCAGCCATCAGCCTCAGCCAGAGTGATGGAAAGGGGCTGCGAGAAGCGCACAACTGGCGGTTCGTATCTGCCAGCACTCGCTGACAGGCCCGCTTTGCCGATCACCTGTTGATGATGGACGCGGGTAGCTTGTAACTGCCGATAACGATCCCCGACTGTCTTCTCATTGGCATAGATCCGCAAAATCCAGTCACGGCTCTGCAGGGTAAACAGGCACTCCATCACAACCCCCCTTACGGCCAGAAGCTGGTAAAGCACTGCCGTGCCAGCCGCTCTTTCATCCAGGCCAGTTTCTTCTTGCTGCGGCAGGGGACGTGCGGCGGTTCTGCGGGGGCGGAATCTTCACCGGCGGCAGCCACCTTGCGGTTAAACAGGTCAGGGCGTGTGTTATCCCAGTGACTACCAAATTGTTCTGCCAGCACCTTTTCCAGGTCTGTCAGCAGGTCGCCATCAGCCGTCAGATGGCTGCGCAACTTGTCACTATCCCCCTCAATGCGCGGCAATACCTTGCACATCATAAAGTCATCCCAGATGGCGACCAGTTCTGCGGTATTGGCGGGATGATGGGCCAGCAGGGCCAGCATCAGCTCGTTCAGGGCGCGATAGGCCAGTTCGAACGGGCTCTGTTGCAGCACCCCGTTGACTGCCTTCAGGAAGGTGACGCTCTCTTTACTGTATTGCTCCAGTGCCGAGACTTCAGTAATGGCGCGTCCGTCTGACCAGGTCGGATAACCCAGCCGTTTTGGCTGCAATGCCGGTGCAAAGTAGGCATCGAAATCGTTGGGGAAGAACTCGTTAAAGTCGAAGGTGAGGGCCCTGTCGATCACCTTGCGGGAAAAGCCGTGGGTGGTCTCGTCCATATTGACGGTACCGGCCACCATCAGGTTGAAGGGGATAGCGATACCGTGCTGGCAGAAGCTGGCCCAGATCTGCTGATGCAGTGAAACATCGAGGTCCAGTCCCAGTTTTTCCGCCAGTTCGGTACGCGCGCTCTCATCCAGTTGCTGGCTAAGCGTATCTGCTTTGAGCAGGGGATCGCACCGGTAGACATAGCCGTAGTCCACCCCTTCTTTGTCGTTAAATACAGTCAGTTCGGGTGAGGTATACCAGTGGCGGGTCTCCAGTACCGATAGATAGTCGGCGAAATATTGTTCAACCGGCGCCAGGTTCATCTCGTCGAGGCAGAGCCAGAAGGGGGGAATATGGTCCAGTTGTTCCTGGCTCAGACCAATCTTGCCATCGGCTCTCACTTCGCCAATACGCTCGTAAATATAGATCCAGGCTTGGGTAATAAAATGCAGCACCGGCGTTGATACATACTCCTTTTTACCACTGATCCTGGAGATATAGCCCAGTAGATCGGAGGGTTCGTGCCAGTCTGGTCGTACAGGAACCAGGCAGTAATTTTTCTGGCCTGGATAGTCCTTGACCTGCTCACGAATAAAACGGGTTTTACCAGTACCAGAAATGCCAGCGAGGAGGAGAAACGGTTTGTAAAGGTTTGAGGGGTTGAATTTAGCTATACTCTTTATATCTAATACAGGATGTTCTTTGTTAGATAAAAAACTAACGCACTTATCATATAAACTAAGCAGCCACTCAAGATCTTTTATTAGCTCTTCATCTGAAGGTATGTCATCAGCCGGGTAATATTTTGCTGAAATATTTGTTGGTTCATATGATCTCCCCAGATTTGTTGTTGCATGTAGGTTTAGAGCGTCGTTATCCCATGTGGAGAGCTCAGTGATATTGTTCAGAAGTTGTAATTTTAACTCAATGGCTTGTCTTTGGGCATTTACCGTACCTAATTCCCGGGTGGGCGCTGTCGTTCCTTGATTTAAAGAGAGGTAAAATCCAGAACCATCGGCGCAGAATAAATAAACAGGATATATTCCAGACTGTGTTGTGGTGGTGATTCTTGTATCAAGGATGGAAATCCAAGGCACATTCGCCCAATTGCCAGCTCCAACGCTAGCCTTGATTTTAAGTTCTTCGTTAGAACGATGGGCTATATTTTCGATGGACTCTTTTAGTTCGGTTCTAAAAATTACTGCTGTTGGGTGATTGGTAAATTGTTCCGTGGTTGCGCGTACCCAATTTGACAGTATTTGTTTAAATAAACTTTGAATCTCGCTCATTTAAAACACCAAAGAGTGATTTTTTGTAAAGGCTGTAATGTTAACACCAGAAGTTGTTGTTACCAATGAAATTTTATGTTGATAGGTTCATTTTCTATTTACATCTCTCTTTGGGAAATAGAGAGGTATGATTTTTCGGTAAGTTTGAACACGGATAACTGATCCAGAGATGGTTACTTAGCGCGATGGTTTTATTGTCATCAGATATTTTTGAATGAGAATTCAAGAGGTATTCGCACGCTCATGTTGAGGAGGGCGCGATTCACCCTTATCGTTTCAGCTGTGGCAGATCCAGCAGCCGAGCGTTTGTCGTCCCTACCAGCAGGATGTTCGGCGTTTTAGCCAGTGCACGGTCAAGGCGTCCGCCCTGTTTCACAAGCTGTGCGATGACTTGACCCGGCAGGATGACAGCAGCTGGCAACTGCCCAAATTTCGCACCATGTATTGCTCGGCGGCCATCAGTTATCGGCCCCTTATCGCCGAAATCGGGGATGCCAAACAGAGTCCTGCCAAGCTGGCGGAGCGTGCCTGCAATCAGGCGATTCTGGCTGCGATGGACAGTGACGATGAAGCCCTGCTGGCCCAGCGTGACAAAGCGTGCGCTGCGGTGCAGTAACGCGAATTTATCTGACCAGAACATTTGCGCTCTCTTTGCGCGCCACGGCACACATGGGTTTCCCCTTGCCGGGTATGATGGGGTAGCCCGCTGTAGCGGCAACAGTCGGATGTTTGCGGGCATATGTCGGTCACATCAGCCAGATCACCACCAGGAGGTAACCATGATCAGCCATATCGACCATCTGGTATTGACGGTCAGTGATATCGAACGGGCCGTGGCGTTTTACAGTTCGGTGCTCAATATGGAGGCCATCACCTTCGGTGCGGGGCGCCGGGCGGTGGGGTTTGGCAACCAGAAGATCAATCTGCAATTGCTGGGGCAGGAGCCGCGCAATCGGGCGCAGGTGGGGTCGGGAGATGTCTGCCTTATCACCCGCTGGCCGCTGGAGCAGGTGATGACCCAGCTTGCCTGCCACGGGGTGGAGATTGTCGAGGGGCCGGTGACCAAAAGCGGTGCCTGCGGGCCGATAGAATCCATCTACTTCCTCGACCCTGACCAGAACCTGATAGAAGTGAGCATCTATCCCTGACAGGGTTGGCGCGGCGCCTGACGGTGCAACACCTGTCAGAATCACTCTACTTCCTCGACCCGGATCAGAATCTGATAGAAGTGAGCATCTATCCCTGAGTCCACCAAGCCATCAGTCCCATCACCATCTCCAGCAGAAAGGGGCCGTCAATTGACGGCCCCTTTCTCGTATCGCTATCGCGCCAAGCAAGTCGGCCGCTTGGCCGATGTGGCAGAAACGCCCTAGAAAGGCGTGCTGCTCTCGTCGCTCTCCTGTAAAAACAGTTCCAGCTCGGCCTGATAGGCCGCATCAGGTTGACCGCTGCTGGCAGGGATTACGGCGGCAGGCCGGACGACGGGAGGGGCGGTGAGGGTCTCCATCACCCGCTGCTGCAGATAGGGGTAGAAGGGGTTGGAGGAGGTGCGGGTGAGGGCGCCGGGGTTGACGATCAGCACGCCGCGCTCACCACGCAGGGCCAGACCGCCGAGATTGATGCCGTATTGCTCCCGCTGCTCCGGGCGCGCCGTCATGCCATAGAGGGGGTCGTCCATCGGGAAGGGGAGCGCCACATGGGAGAGGGAGTAGATCTCCTTGGGATAATCGATACCCAGCGGGCGGAGCTGCTCAGGCTGGTCTGCGCTGGCCAGCGTTCTGGCCTGCGTCGCGAGAGAGGCGGGCTCGACATTGCCCACCACGGTGAGGCGATAGTGCTCGGGGGCGTTTGGCAGTAAGCGGTGCAGCGCCAGCTCGGAGGCCGAGCTCATCAGCGGGCCAAACAGGGTGCTGCGGTTGATATCAAACAGCACCAGTTCGCTGCCGTTGGCTGGCAGGTAGTGGTAGAGATCGGCAATGATGGAGCGGGTGCTGACGGTGTAGTCCATCACCGACTGGAAGGTGAGGGCGGGGGGAAACGCCGCCAGCTCGCCACTGGCGGCCAGCTGGCGCACCTGCTGCTGGATGGCGTGGGTCAGGCGATAGGACTGGCGCGCCCCGTTGACCGGAAACGAGTTGTACTTGAACGGGTTGAACTCCGGCATGGTGTCGAGCCAGGCGGCGTTGGCAAAGGCGGGCAGCAGCGCAGGCACGGCCTTGAGCCCGGCGAAGCGGGCAAAGCGGGTCACCCCGATCATCGGGGAGATCAGCACCAGCCGATCCGGTTTTGCCAGCGTGCCGCTCGGGTCGGCCAGCGCATCGAGCGCATATTTCACCGCCAGCGCGCCGCCGTTGGAAAAGCCCACCAGATGCAGCGGCCGCTTGCCCGGTGCCAGCAATCTGGCCTCCCGCACCGCCAGTCGGGTGGCGGCCAGCCAGGTCTCCCAATCCACATCCACGAGGCCAGCGGGCACGGTGCCGTGGCCGGGGATCCTCAGCCCCAGCGCGATAAAGCCCTGCTGCTGATAGCGTCTGGCCAGATGGCGCAGGCTGTAGGGAGAGTCGGTCAGGCCGTGCAGCAGCACCGCCACCCCTTTGACTTCCCCCTCGGGGCGCAGCAGGTAGGAGCGGTTCCAGTTCTGCTGAAAGCGGGCGGGATTGATGGGGGCGTCCTGATAGTAGCGATTGCTGGCCAGTTGCTGCTCGGGCGGCGTCTTGGCGACTACCTCGGTGGCCACCAGCTCGAACAGCTCTGCTTCGCGGGCCAGATAGGCTTGCCAGTCGCTGCGATCGAGCTCATCGGCACTGAGTTCGGGGGGCACCACTGTGTGCCACAGTTGCAGCGGCGCTGCCTGCCAGGCGAAGTAGGCGATCACCGCCCATGCGGTCAGCAACAGCAGCAACAGGGTCAGCAGAGCACGGCGAACAAGGCGGCGAGTGTGAGCCAGCATGGTGCAATCCTTGGCGATAGAGATGGGGCCGCCTCTGGGCGGGCGAGTTTGGCGCAGCACATTGGGCGCAGCCAACCGGCTTAAAGCCTAATGGAAACAAGGTGATATGTATAGTTGATGGCGTTTGGCCGCGCAGGCTGTGGGCGCCTGATCCCGCCGTTGGCATCAGGCTGGCCGTTCGAAGGCTGCATCGCGGGCCATCTGGCGGCGTGAACTTGTTCGCGGATGCCCGCTTGGGCGCTGCGACCTTGCAACTATCTGCCCCTGAGAGGGGGCAATTATGCTACTGTAGCGGCGTTTTTTGATGGATAAGCTGGCATTGGCCTTTTTTGAAGATGGAATGGTATGCAGAACTTTGACGTAGTGAATTGGCTGATGCAGCAGACAGCCTCCCCGGCGCAGCCGGAACAGGCGATGGCACAACCGGGCGCGGCCCAGATCCTGTGGCAGGTGACCCATGCTGGCTAATGAATCCATGCGCCTGAACAAATACATCAGCGAGAGCGGCATCTGCTCGCGCCGCGAGGCCGATCGCTTTATCGAGCAGGGCCACGTCTTTATCAACGGCAAGCGGGCCGGGATTGGCGATCAGGTGCAGGTTGGCGATCTGGTCAAGGTGAACGGTCAGGTGATCGAGCCGCGCGAGGCGGACAGTCTGGTGCTGATCGCCCTCAACAAGCCGGTGGGCATCGTCAGTACCACAGAGGCGGGCGAGAAGGACAACATCGTCGATTTCGTCAACCACAGCACCCGGGTCTTCCCCATCGGGCGGCTCGACAAGGATTCGCAGGGGCTGATCTTTCTCACCAACCACGGCGATCTGGTCAACAAGATCCTGCGGGCGGGCAACGATCACGAGAAAGAGTATCTGGTGACCGTCGACAAGCCGGTGACCGACGAGTTTGTGCGCGGCATGGCGGCCGGGGTGCCGATCCTCGGTACTGTGACCAAGAAGTGCAAGGTGAAGAAAGAGGCGCCGTTTGTCTTTCGCATCACGCTAGTGCAGGGGCTTAATCGCCAGATCCGCCGCATGTGCGAGCACTTCGGTTTTGAAGTGACCAAGCTGGAGCGCATCCGCATTATGAACGTCAGCCTCAAGGGGCTGCCGGTGGGCGAGTGGCGCGATCTCACCGACGACGAGCTGATCGATCTGTTCAAGCTGATTGAGGACTCCTCCTCCGAGGTGAAACCGGCCAAAGGCGACAAACCCAAGGCGGCTAAGGCCCCTGCGGCGCAAAGCGCCAAACCGGCCCAAGGCAAGAAGCCGCGCCGCGATGATGATCACGAGATTGGCGGGCGTCCCAATGTGCCGGGCCCGGAAGCTTTCGAGAAGAAGCTGCCGGTGGGCAAGGGGGGCGCGGGTAAAGGTGCTGCCAACAAGGGCGGCGCTGGCAAAGGGGCCCCCGGCAAGGGTGGCAAACCAGCCGCAGGCAAGTCGCGCACCGCTAACACCGGACGGCAGAAGAAGGGGCGCTAAGTTGCTCCCCTGAGTGGCGTCAGCCTCGTCTTGTGATCCCCAACACACCGGCCTCAGGCCGGTGTGTTGCTTTGGGTCGCAGAGTCGGTTGGGCGGGGCGCCGAAAGGGTTGGCTCGCTGGTGGTCGTTAACCCCATGACACGAGGATAGTGGCGCGGGTCGAGGCGCACTACCAGCAGGCTCATCAGCAGCAAGCCTCCCAGTTGCCACTGCCAGGCGGCCGCAAAGTCGCCCACATAGTGATAGAGCCGCGCCGCCACCCAGGGGCCGGTGGCGGCCAGCATAAAGCCGAAGCCCTGCATCAGGGCGCTCAGGGTGCCGGCGCGGCGCGGGTCTGGCAGGTGATCGAGCGCAATCACCATGATCAGCGAAAAACTGCCGCCAAGACCGGCACCGCACAGCATGCACCAGAGAATGGGGGCACTGGCTGGCGTCAGCCAGAGGCCGCCGAATCCCGCCAGCTGCATGGCGATGGCAAGGCCCATCCACGGCCGCCGATCCAGACTGCGCGCCGCCAGCAGCGGCAGACCGAGGCCGCTGGCGGTCTGGGCCAGTGCCAGCCAGGCGACCAGTTCGCCCGCCTGCGCGGCGCTCCAGCCCTGCGCCATATAGGCGGGGGCCAGCCAGGCCACGACGATGCCGTAGCCACTGTTGATGATGCCAAAGCAGACGATCAGCAACCAGCTGCGGGGCAGGGTGATCAGCCGCTGTTCGCCGTGGGGGATTGCGACAGCGGCGGCCCGTGGCAGACGCACTTTCCACCCTAGCCAGACGAGGGCCAGCAGCACCGGCAGGCTCCAGAGCGCCAGCGCCCGCGACCAGTCGAGGCTGACTGCCAACCGTGGTGTGAGGCTGGCCCCCAGCGCCCCGCCCCCCATCATGCAGGCAGAGAAGATCCCCATCACTTGCGGCACCTTGCGGGCAAAGTGCTGCTTGATAAGGGCGGGCAGCACTCCCTGCACCAGTGCCGAGCCCAATCCACACAGCGCCGCGCTGGTTATCAGCAGGGCGCCGCTTTGAGTATCGAAGCGGATGGCGCTGCCAATGCCGAGCAGCAGCAGGGCCGCCCCCAGCAGTTGGCACGCACTGGCGCGCCGACGCAGGCTGGGAGTGAGCAGCACGCCGACCCCGATGAGCCACAGCGGCAACAGGGTAAGCCAGGCGAGGGTATCCATCCCCAGCGCCAGACGCTGATCAATGGCTTGGGCCAGCGGGCCGATGGCGGTAAGAAAGGGGCGCAGATTCAGGCCAATCAGGATCACCAGCACCAGCAGGGCAAACTGCTGGCGGCGCGCCTCTGCCGGGCGTTCGAAAGTCCCTTTACTCATGATCAGGCGCTGCTTGTGTGGCTTGTTGTAACTGGGAGCCGTAGAGATCTGCCGCCGTCAGGGTGACGGCCAGTTTGACCAGCGGCAGAGGTGGCGGTGCCAGCGGTAGCCCCAGCTTTTGATAGGCGGCGGTGCTGTCAAAGCCGAACGGCGCTGCATCGGCGTTATCAAAGGCGTAATAGACGGCGGCGATACCGTTCATCACCAGCGCGCCGAGGCACATGGGGCAGGGGTGACCGCTGGCATAGACGATGCTGCCCGCGAGCGGCCCGCACTGGCTTGCCTTGCGCAGCGCCTCCAGCTCGGCGTGGCGGGTCGGGTCCCCATCCAGATGGATGCCGTTGACGGCGCTCGCCACCAGTTGCTCATCGCGCACCAGCAGGGCGGCGAAGGGGCGGCCCCCCTGCCGGTGGTTTGCTCTGGCCAGTTGCACCGCCTGCTCCAGCCAGCGCTGATGAGTCGGGAGGGTGGTTGATGAGGGGATCGGGCGGGTGTTGGCAGAGGCAACAAGGGGCGCAGACATGATGAAAAACCCTGATTTGACTGAACAAATGCCAGCCTAGCGGCGAAATAAACCATTTGGAAATTAAATGATAAAATGAGTTTCAGTGGTTTTATAAATGGAGAAACCCATGCTGGATCCCCTGTTACTGCGCAGTTTTGTCGCCATTATCGACACCGGCAGCTTCACCCGGGCCGGTGAACGGGTCCACCTGACCCAATCCACCATCAGCCAGCAGATGCGCAGGCTCGAACAGCAGATTGGCTGCCCGCTGCTGGACCGCTCCGGTCGGCAGGTGGTGGCGACGGCCGAGGGGGAGCAGCTGCTGGGGCTGGCCCGCCGCATTCTGGCGCTGCTGGCACAGGCCGAGGAGCAGGTGAGCGAGGGGAGCATATCGCTCAGCCTCGGGGTGCCGGAGGATTTCGCCGCCGGTGCCATCACCCCGGTGCTGGCTGCCTTTGCCCGCGACTACCCCGAGGTGCGGCTGGAGGTGGAGAGCGGCCTGAGCCACCACATCTGGCAGCGCTTTGCGGCGGGGGAGCTGGATCTGGCGCTGGTCAAGCAGGTGCGCGGACAGGGCTCGCCGCTCGCCAGCTGGCGTGAGCCGCTGGTGTGGGTCGATAGTCGCGACTGGCCGGCTAAGGGGCGTGATCCGCTGCCGCTGGTTGCCTTCCCGAGTGAAGGGCTCTATCGCCAGCAGATGACCGAGGCGCTCGATGGTCTGGGTCGGCGCTGGCGGATCGCCTATGTCAGCGCCAGTCTCGCCAGTTTGCAGGGGGCGGTGAGCGCAGGCATTGGCGTGAGCTTGCTGCCCAAGCGGCTGATGCCCGCCGATCAGCTGGCCCTGACCCAGTGGCCCAAGGTGGCATCGGTGGAGCTGGCGCTCCATGCCGGGGTAAGCGGGAGCGAACCGCTCACCCGCTTGAGTTCGGCCCTGATCGCCCTGTGCGACGAAGTAATGGGGCCGCAGTGAGTGGCTATGTGGTGAAAAACTGAAGTCGGAAAGATAAAACGGGGGGATCAGTGATCCTTCCCCTCCGCCAGCTTGCGCTCGTAGTCATTTTTTACGATGGTCAGCGCCGCCAGCACCAGCTCGGGGGCCAGCTGGTTGGTCTCCAGCAGTTCAATCAGATCCACCGCGAGTTTCACCTCGGGTGGGGCAGTTTCCAGTGACATGGGCAGGGTTCCGGTTGCGGGAAGAGGGGGGATTATACAGGGGCGCCGCCGTTGGCCGAAAGCGCCCGCTCTGTCGGGCTGTGAGGCATGAAGGTCACAGGTGCTGACGCATCTCCTTGTCGATCTCCTCGCGCAGGGCGATGAGCTTTTTGGCGTACTGCTGCAACTGCAGATCGCTCTCGCTCAGTGGTTGCCACTGGGGCACCGGGGTCGGTTTGCCCTGCTCATCCATCGCCACGAAGATGATGATGCAGTGGGTGGTCTTGTGGCGCTCGCTCTCGGTGGGGTGGCGGCTGTAGACATCCACCGCCAGATGCATGCTGGTGGTGCCGGTGTGGATCACCTGAGCGTGTACCTCCACCAGCTGGCCAATCTGGATGGGGCGCAAAAAGCGGATCCCCCCCACATAGACGGTCACCGCATAGCCGCCGCACCAGCCGGCGGCGCAGGCATAGCCCGCCTGATCGATCCACTTCATCACCATGCCGCCGTGGACCTTGCCGCCGAAATTGACGTCGGAGGGTTCGGCCAGAAATTGCAGGGTCAGTTCGCGGGGGGGGATCATGCTCTCTCCTTGGTTCGGGGTCATTGGCGGTAGCTCTTGCGGTAGGCGTCAGCCTGTTGGCAGGGGGGCAGGTTGTTGAGGTCGGGCCGCTTGTTGCCCTCGCGCTGGCCGAAGTTGGCGAACTCCTGCTGACACTTGTCGGCCTTGCCGCCCTCCTTGATGCAGGCGTCGATCCGCTGTTGCTTGCCCTGCTCGACCAGTTGCTGCTGAGCTTGCTGGCAGGCGGCATCCAGCTTGGCCTGCTGGGCTGAGCGATCCAGCTCGCTGGCGGCACTGGCAGTGCCGCACAACAGCAGAACCACGAAAGGGGTGATGATGCGCATCCTGATGCTCCTTGTTGACCTGTTTCAGGTATACCGCGAATGGCGGCAGGATGCACAGGGGACGGCGCAATAATGGGGCCCATTCACTCTTGGTTCATGACGCCAGCGCCAGCATGGGGCGAACAATAGCGAGGTGTCACGATGAAACAGATGCTGGAACAGTTGCTGGGGGCTGGCAAAGGCTGGCTCAACGAAGGCGGAGACAAGCGCAAGGGGCAGATGCAGGGAGCGTTGGCCGGCGGTGCGCTCGGTCTGCTGCTGGGGAACAAGAAGATGCGCAAATATGGCGGCAAGGCCGCTGCCGTGGGCGGCGCTGCGGCCCTTGGCGGGCTGGCCTACAAGCTCTATCAGGATTGGCAGGCCCAGCAGGCGGCACCCGCCGAGCCTACCCATCCCGTCAGTACCCTGGAAGGCAATGCGCTGGATGCCCGCGCGGCACTCTTGGTGCGTGCCATGGTGGCGGCAGCCCGGGCCGATGGCCATATCGACGGCGCCGAGCGCCAGAAAATTCAGGAGTACCTGACCGAACAGGGTCAGAGCGATGTGGCCCGCTGGATTGACGCCGAGCTGGCCCGTCCCCTCGATCCCCATGCGCTGGCGCGGGAAGTGACCGACATGGAGCTGGCCACCGAGGTCTATCTCGCCTCCCTGCTCGCCATCGAGGTGGATCACTTTATGGAGCGAGGCTATCTCGACGAACTGGCGCGCGCCCTCAAGCTCGATGACAACCTCAAGGGGAGCATCGAGCGGCAGGTGGCCCAGCTTAACGCCCCCGCTTGATATCCCTCATCGCCATGGATTGCCGATAACGCCCCGCTCAAGGGGCGTTGTTGTTTCTGCTGCCCGCCAAAAGATACGGATGAGCCTATTTGGATTGTGGGGCACAGCCCCTAAGATGGCGCAGGACCATCACCATTTTTGCAAGGAGCAACCGTTGGAGATACGCAAGGCAAGCGAACTGGATATCGACGCCATTGTCGAGCTGAACCGGCAGATTGGAGAGCTCCACCATCAGCACTATCCCGAGGTGTTCTGCCCGCCGTCACCAGAGGAGCGGGCATTTTTGCTCGATGCCATTGCCGCCGAAGGGCGTCTGTTCTGCGTTGCCGAGCAGGATGGCAGGGTGGTGGGCTTTTTGACGGCGCGGATCGACATCAATGAGAGCGTGCCTTTTCTCACCCGTGCGCCGATTTGCCGCATCGGCTCGGTGGTGGTGGATGAGCAGCACCGTTCTCGCGGGATTGGCAAGGCGCTGATCGCCCATTGCGATGAGTGGGCCAAGGCCCGTGATGCTCAGCAAATCCGGCTGGAGGTGATGGCCTTCAACGAGCGCGCCAAAGCGCTCTACGAGGCGCTGGGGTTCAAGGTGCAGTCGCAGATCATGGCCAGATGATCAGTTTTTGATGGCGAGCCAAGGCGCGTCACTCCCCAACTACACAGGCCCGTTACGGGCCTTTGTTCGTTTCGCCAACAGCTCCTTGCCTCGTTACTTTTCACCGAGCTGCGCGGCAATCAGCGCCGCCAGCCGGGTGAGGGCCTGCTCCAGCTGTTCGCTCCAGGGATGGGAGCTATTGAGGCGCAAGCAGTGGTTGTGTTGCCCCTGACTGGAGAAGAGCGCGCCGGGGGCCACTGAAAAACCGCTGCCCAGAGCCTTGGCGTGCAGGGCTCGGCTGTCGAAATGGGCAGGCAGTGCCAGCCAGAGAAAGTAGCCGCCATCGGGGGAGGAGATCCGCACCTCGCCCGGCAGCAGTCGCTGCAGCGCGGCTCGCATCTGCTGCTGGCGCTGGGCCAGAGTGTGGCGCAGACGGCGAAAGTGGGCATCGACCCCGCCCTGGCGCAGCATCTCGGCCAGCGCCAGCTGGCTTGGCACATTGGTGGAGAGGGTGGACATCAGTTGCAGCCGCTGGATCCGCTCGGCATGGGGCCCCGCCACCACCCAGCCGACCCGAAAGCCCGGCGCCAGACACTTGGAGAAGGAGCTGCAGAGCAGGCTGTCGCCACACTGATCCCAGTGCTTGATGGGTTTGGGGCGCTCGCGGCCGAAGTAGACCTCGGCATAAACGTCATCCTCCACCAGCGGCACCTTGTGGGCGTTGAGCAGTGCCATCAGCCCCTGTTTGTGCGCATCAGGCATGGTGTGGCCCAGTGGGTGCTGCACATTGCCCATCAGCCAGCACGCCTTGATCGGCATCTGGCTGAGGGCATCTTCCAACAGCGCCAGATCGATGCCCACCCCGGGGATCACCGGGATCTCCACCGCCTTGAGTTTCAGCCGCTCGATGGCCTGCAGGGCGCCATAGAAGGTGGGGGACTCCACCACCACCCAGTCACCGGGCTCGGTCAGCACCTGCAGGCTGAGGGAGAGCGCCTCCATGGCGCCGGTGGTGATGATGATCTCCTGCGGATTGACCGCCACCCCGTCGCTGGCGTAACGCTGGGCGATGGCGCGGCGCAGCGCTTCGTTGCCGGGGGGCAGGTCGGCCACCGTGCTGAAGGGATCGAGCTTGCGCATGCAGCTGGCCAGGGCCCGCCCGAGCTGGGGATGGGGGAACAGGGTCGGGTCTGCTACCGACATGCCAAGGGGGACCAGATCCCGCGATTTGCTCGCCTGCAACACCTCGAACACCAGATCGTTGATATCCACCGAGCCGCTGTAGTGAGTCTGGCTCGGCGTGTGCTGCACGACCTGTGGTGAGGCGGCTTTGACGTAGTAGCCGGACTGGGGGCGGGCGAGGATCCGCCCCTGACTTTCGAGCAGTTGATAGGCCTGCAACACCGTCATGGGGCTGAGCCCGTGGGTCTTGCAGCTCTGGCGAATGGAGGGGATGCGCTCCCCCGGTTGCCAGATGCCATCATCGATCTGGCTTTGCAGGCGGTCGGCCAACTGCTGGTAAAGGGACATGATCTGGATCAACTGTTATAGGTGTAATTCAATATAACTGCATCTGTTATAGGTGTCATGCTCCGTGATGTACTTGTCACGCACGAAACGTGCAAGGCAAATACAACAAAAGAGAGTGACGCATGATCAATCCGGATGACGTGGTCAGCCTGTCTCGCCTGCAATTTGGCGCCACGGCCCTGTTCCACTTCCTGTTTGTGCCCCTCACGCTGGGGCTGTCCTGGATCCTGGTGATCGCCGAGTCGGCTTATGTGATGACCGGCAAGGTGATCTATCAGGACATCACCCGCTTCTGGGGCAAACTGTTTGGCATCAACTTCGTCATGGGGGTCACCACGGGGATCACCATGGAGTTTCAGTTCGGCACCAACTGGGCTTACTACTCCCACTATGTGGGGGACATCTTCGGTACCCCGCTGGCCATCGAGGGGCTGATGGCCTTCTTCCTCGAATCGACCCTGGTGGGGCTCTTCTTCTTCGGCTGGGACAAGCTCTCCCGCGGCAAGCACCTGCTGGTGACCATGCTGGTGGCGCTCGGCTCCAATCTCTCGGCGCTCTGGATCCTGATCGGCAACGGCTGGATGCAAAACCCGGTGGGGGCCGAGTTCAACCTGCTGACCCAGCGCATGGAGCTGGTGGATATCGCCGCCGTGCTGTTCAACCCGGTGGCGCAGGTGAAGTTCGTTCACACCGTCGCGGCGGGCTATGTGGCGGCCTCCATGTTCGTGATGGGGGTGAGCAGCTGGTATCTGCTGCGCAAGACGGAAGTGCAGTTTGCCCTGCGCTCCTTCGCCATCGCCTCCGGCTTCGGGCTGGCGGCCATCCTCTCGGTCATTGTGCTGGGGGATGAGTCGGGCTATCGCACCGGCGAAGTGCAGAAGGTGAAGCTCGCCGCCATCGAGGCGGAGTGGGAGACCGAGCCAGCGCCAGCTTCCTTTACCCTGTTCGGCTTCCCGGATCAGACTGCCGAGACCACCCACGCCGCCATCAAGATCCCGTATCTGATGGGGATCATCGCCACCCGCTCCATCGACGAGGCGGTGACCGGCCTCAAGGATATCAAGGTGCAGAACGAGGAGCGCATTCGCAGCGGCATGGTGGCGGCCGAGGCTCTCGAGCAGATCCGGCAGGGTGATGACAGCCCAGCCAACCGTGCCCGCTTCGAGCAGCACGGCAAGGATCTTGGCTACGGCATGCTGCTGACCCCCTATGCCAGCAATATCGCCAAGGCCGGTGAGGCGGAGATCGCCAAAGCGGTCGATGACTCCATCCCGCCGGTGGCGCCGCTGTTCTGGGGCTTTCGGGTGATGGTGGGGCTTGGTGTCACCATGCTGGGGCTGATGGTGATGAGCTTTGTTCAGCTCTGCCGCAACCGGCTGCAAGACTCGCCACGGCTGCTCAAGACCCTGCTCTGGAGCATTCCGCTGCCCTGGATTGCCATCGAGGCGGGCTGGCTGGTGGCCGAGCTTGGCCGTCAACCCTGGACCATCAGCGACGTGCTGCCGGTCTCGGCCTCGGTCTCTTTGCTTCAGCCGGGCCAACTCTGGTTCAGCCTCATCGCCATCTGTTCCATCTACACCCTGTTGCTGGTGGTGGAGCTGTTCCTGTTGCGCCATGTGATCCGCAAGGGGCCCGCCATTCTCCATACCGGCCGCTACAGCAGTGAACAACCCGAACTTGCGAGGATCGCCTGATGGATTACGCAACCCTGAAACTCATCTGGTGGGCGCTGGTGCTCTTCATGATGGTCGGTTTTATCGTGATGGATGGCTTCGATCTCGGCATCGCCATGCTGCTGCCGGTGGTGTCGAAAGATGACGACGACCGCCGTCTGGTGATCAACAGCGTGGGGCCGGTGTGGGAGGGCAATCAGGTGTGGCTGATTGCCGGTGCCGGTGCCCTGTTCGCCGCCTGGCCGCTGGTCTATGCCGCCGCCTTCTCGGGGCTTTACATCCCCATGGTGGTGCTGCTGCTCGGGCTCTTTCTGCGTCCGGTCGGTTTTGACTATCGCAGCAAGCTGGCCGATCCGGTGTGGCGCCGCTGGTGGGATCGGGCGCTGGTGGCGGGTGGCCTGATACCGGCGCTCATCCTCGGTGTGGCTATCGGTCTGGTGATGGAGGGGCTGCCGTTTCGCTTCGACACGGCGCTGCGCCTGCACTACGGCGCCTTCGACTTCCAGTGGGGCTGGCTGCTCTCGGTGCTGGCCACTGCCATCAGCCTGTTGCTGCTGCACGGCGCCGGTTTTCTGCAAGCCAAGGTGACTGGCACCCCTGCGCTGCGTGCACGGGGGATCGCCATCCTGCTGGCCCCGCTGGTGAGCCTCTGCTACCTGCTGGCCGGTTGGCATCTGGTGGATCTGCAAGGGTTTCAGCTGACCGGTGTGGGCACACAACCCTTTGACCCGAATGCCGCCATCAGCCCGCTGATGAAGGGGGTGATCCCCCACGCCGGTGGCTGGCTGCGCAACTATTTTGACTATCCGCTGCTGTGGCTGGTGCCGATCATCGGGGCGCTGGCGCCGCTGGTGAGCGGGATTGCCTCCTGGCTGGAGCGGGGCCGGATTGCGCTGCTGGCCAGCGCCATTGCCTGCGCCGCCATGCTCTGCTCGGTGGCCATCGCCCTGTTCCCCTTCGTGCTGCCCTCATCCCTCGATGCGGTCAGCAGCCTGACCCTGTGGGACAGCACCTCCAGCTACAAGACCCTGGCCATTATGTTCGGCCTCGTGCTGGTGCTGATGCCGGTCAACCTGGGCTACACCGGCTGGGTCTATCGGGTGGTGCGCGGCAAGCTCGACCGTGCCCGCATCAAGCGCGACAGCCATCAACTCTACTGACCTCAAGGGATCTGCTATGTGGTACTTCACCTGGATTTTGGGCCTCGGATTCGCCCTGCTGCTGGGCCTGTGCAACCTGCTCTGGCTGGAAGCGCGCTGGCAGGCGGACGAACGGGACGGTAACTGACGGCGGGGGGCTCGCACCCCTCCCGATGGCCGGTGGCTGGCGTTCACTCGTTGCCATCGGCCCCTCTCTCCCCCTCTTTAAACGACACAAACGACACACTTTCAACCGACAACCAACCGACAACCAACCGACAGGTAATTGTGATGAAACAGAGATTGAAAGCGGTGGCGCTGGCCGTCGGGTGCGCGCTCACCGTCGCCCCGGCCTGTGCCGAACCGGTACAACTGACGCCACTGGATAAAACCTTCACCCTGCAGGTGCTCGGCAGTGGTGGCCCCATCTCCGACGATCTGCGCGCCTCCTCCAGCGAGGTGATCTGGTGGAAGGGGAAATCCCGCATCCTGATCGATGCCGGTGGCGGCGTCTACCTGCGCTTCGGCCAGGCGGGGGCCAAGCTCGAAGAGGTCGATTTTATCGGCATCACCCACTTTCACACCGACCATGTGACCGACCTGCCCGCCCTGCTCAAGGGGGCCTACTTCTTCGAGCGCAGCGATCCGCTGGATCTGGCGGGGCCAGAGGCCGGCTCGGCTTTCCCCAGCATGAGCGGCTACTTCGATGCCCTCTTCAACAAGGACAAGGGCGCTTATGCCTACCTGAGCGGTTTCAAGGATGGCACCGATGGCCTCTTCCCCATCACTCTCCATGATGTGTCCTACCAGAGCCCGCAGCCTCACACCGTTTATCAGCAGGATGGGCTGACCATCACTGCACTCGGCATCCCTCACGGTGACGTGCCCTGTCTGGCCTATCGCATCGAGAGCGCCGAGGGGACCATCGTCATCTCGGCGGATCAGAACGGCAGCAACCCGGCCTTTGTGCCGTTTGCCAAGGGGGCCGACATTCTGGTGATGCCGCTCGCCATCCACGAAGGGGCCGACCCGGTCTCCGCCTCGCTTCACGCCAAGCCATCTGTGGTGGCCAAGATTGCCGCCGAGGTGAACCCCAAGCTGCTGGTGCTCAACCACTGGATGGGGGTTGGCCTCAATCACAAGAAAGAGGCGATGGCTATCGTCAAACAGCAGTTCCACGGCCAGATCGTGACCGCCCGCGATCTCTCCAGCTATCCCGTTTCATCCGTCAAGGAGTCCACCCATGAGTAACCCAAGCAGCAACAAGACCAACAAATTGACCCTCTCCATCGCCATGACCAGCCTGATTGCCCTGACCCCGGGGCTGGCGCTGGCGGCCACCCCGAGCGATGCGCCGGTGAAGGCCGCACCCAGCGCACAAAACGGCGGCAAGTGTGCGGCGGGCAAGTGCGGCACCGAGAAACGCTTTGAGAAGCAAGCCCTCGACAGTGACCCACAGGGGCGGCTGGTACGTGCCCGCGATGGCAAGTGCGGCGTGGCGGGAGAGGGGATTGATAGCGACAGATCCGGTACCAACAGCGGCAGCAAGATGACGGAGGGGGTATGCGGCCAATAAGCTCCCGCAGTCGGGGGATCGGGCTGCGTCAGGAGCATCTGGATGCGCTCTGCTCCGGCCCCGTACGCCCCGGCATCGATTTTCTCGAGCTGGCGCCGGAGAACTGGATGGCCATCGGCGGCGCCAGGCGGGCGCAGTTGCATCAGCTGGCCGAGCGTTACCCGCTGGTGGCCCACGGCCTCAGCCTCTCCCTCGGCGATTGCCAGCCCCTCAATCGCACTTTGCTTGGACAGATCCGCACCTTTCTGGATGAGTTCGGCATCGATATCTACAGCGAGCATTTGAGCTTTTCCCGCGACCAGCAGGGTTATCTCTACGAGCTCTTACCGGTGCCGCGCCAGTGGGAGAACATCCCCTATCTGGCAGAGCGGATCGCGCAGGTGCAGGAGGCGCTGGCCCGCCCGCTGGTACTGGAAAATATCTCCTACTACCACGGCTATGACCACGAGATGCCGGAGGAGGATTTTCTCGCCGAGCTGGTGGCGCGCAGCGGCTGCGAGCTGCTGCTCGATATCAACAACGTCTTCGTCAACAGCCGCAACCACGGTTACTGCCCCAAGCGGATGATCGCTGGGCTGCCGAGTCACGCGATCCGCTACTTCCATATCGCAGGTCATCTGGAAGAGGCGGACGGCACCTTGCTGGATACCCATGGCAAACCGGTGTGCGAGGCGGTGGTGGCGCTGGCCCGTTATACGGTGCAGACCCATGGCCTGCGCCCCCTGCTGCTGGAGCGGGATCACCATCTACCACCGCTGGCAGAGCTGGAGGCCGAGCTGGCGCGGGTGCACGGCGCTTGTTGCGAGGCGATCGACAGTCAGGTGCGGGAGGTGTGCTATGGATAGACGGTTATCTCTTATCAGCACGTCCAAAACGGCGCCGCAGCGAATGCAGCAGCAGACCGCCTGGCTGGCGAGCCGGGTGCGGCTGCCGCAGGATGGCATCGCCAGCCACTATGCCCGCAGCGTGCGCGCCAATGTGGAGTCGGTGCTGGAGAGCGCTTTTCCGCTCACCCACGCTCACTGGGCGCCGGTGGACAGAGGGCTGCTGGTGGAGGGCTTTGTCATCGCGCACGGCGCCGAGGCCCCCGAGTTTCACCATATCGCCACCGAGTTTGTCCGCTATGTGCAGCATCGCCACGGCGAGGGCTCCCTCAACTGGCCCAGGCAGCGGCTGGCGCTGTTGGAGTACGAGTGGGCCAGCCTCTGTGTCGAGATTGATCAAGGGGTAGTGCCGCAAGTTATATCGGGGGTTGAGGTAACGGCGGAGAGCCCACTTTGGCTCAATCCCACCCTGCAACTGCTTGAACTCCCCTTTGCCATCCGTCGCAGCGGCGTAGTGCCGACCCGGCAGGGCAACCACTTCTATGGCCTGTTTCGCAGCCCGGAGCATCAGGTGGTGACCCAGCGGCTGCGCGAATGGGATGTGGCGTTGATCCAGCTGCTGCAACAGCAGCCGGGGATCACCCAAGCCGCGTTCCAGCAACAGGTGCAACAGGTTCGCAGCGACTTTGATCTGATCGAGTGGGCGCGCCATTTTCACCGGCTGGGTCTGTTGATCCTGCCCGTCGGCGAGCGCCAGCCTGGCACTCCCTTGCCCTCATTTAGAAAACACCAAGGAGAATTCCCATGAACAACACCCTGATCCAGTGGTACGAGCGGGCGGTGGCCCAGTGCAAGCGGCTCGATTTTCTGGCCCTGCTGGCCATTCGTCTCTATCTCATTCCGGTCATCTATGTGGGGGCCCACTCCAAGGTGATGGGCTTTGCCGGCACCGTCGCCTGGTTTGGTGCGCCGGTCTCGGAAGGGGGGCTCAACTTGCCGTTCCCGACCCTGCTCGCCTTTCTGGCGGCAGGCACCGAGGTGCTGGGCTGCATCTGCATCGCCCTTGGCCTCTTTACCCGCATCATGGCCATTCCCACCATCTTCCTGATGAGCGTGGCGAGCGCCATGGTGCACTGGAAGCACGGTTGGGACGCCATCGCTACCGGCAGCATGGAGGCCACTGTGCGCCTCAACGGCTTTATCGAGTGGCTGGCCGCCAACTTCCCCGGTCGCTACAACTACATCACCGAGCTTGGGGATCCCGTGATGCTCAACAACGGGATGGAGTTTGCCGCCACCTACTTCGTGATGCTGCTGGTGCTGCTGGTTTACGGCGGGGGTCGCTATGTCAGCCTCGACTACTGGCTCAAACGTGCCGTGACCGGCAAAGCAGGCGTGCAACAGGCGGTATAAGACCCGCTAACGGATAACAAAAACCATAACGACAGAGCGTGAAAAACAGCGAGCGGCCGGGTGCCGCTCGCTGTTTTTGTGCTTTGGGGGGTGGGAGTGTCAGCTGCATCAGCCGTTACTGGTAGCGGCCAACCGCGATGGGGGACTCCTGCTCAATCTGGCCAAGGCGTTCGGCCCACTGGGCGAGCCAGGTTTCCCGCTCTTCTTGCGTAACCCGCACCGGGGCATAACAGATATGGGGGGGCAGCACGTCAAAGCCGACAAATTGCAGGATCCCGCGCTGGATGGGGCGAAGCACCCCGTCGATATCGCCGTTGAAGCCGTCGGGCAGATAGGTTTCGGCGGGGCCGCCGGTGGTCAGGCTCAGCAACGCCCGCTTGCCGCGAAACTTGCCGCTCTCGTAGATATGGCCCTGACCGTAGACCCGCCCCATGGCAAAGACTCTATCCACCCACCCCTTGAGGATGGCGGGCAGGCCGAACCACCAGAGCGGGAACTGGAAGATCAGCAGATCGGCCGCCTCCAGCTTTTGCATCTCCTGCTCCAGCTGCGGGGCGAAGCTGCCCTGTTCGGTGGCCGCCAGCTCTTCGAGTTGCAGCTTGAGAAAATCGGGATCGCTGGCGGCGGTGAAGTTGCGCCGATCCGAGACGGGATCAAAGCCCATGGCATAGAGATCGCTGGTCATCACTGTGTGGCCCGCCTGCTCCAGCGTCCTGATTGCGTGGCAGAAGAGGGCACCGTTGAAGCTTTTGGGTTCGGGATGGGCATAGACGATAAGCACCTTCATAACAGACTCCGTGGCAAATGATGCGAGGGTGACAGGCTTGGTTGCTAAAACAGTTGAGGGGTTGAGGCTGTGTCACAGCATAGAAGCCTGCCGCGCCGATTGCAGCAGGCGCCACGTCTTTGCATGACGCCTGCTGGCGCAGCTTATGCCTGACAGGCAGCGAGCCGGAGGGCTTCGCGGCGCTCACTGACATGGGTCAACCCGTAGGCCAGCAGCACGATAAGGGCGCCGATCCAGGGTGTGTGCATCAGGCCTAGGTGCTCTACCACCAAGCCACCAACCACAGATCCGAGCGCAATGCCGACGTTGAAGGCGGCAATATTGAGGCCCGATGCCACATCCACCGCCTTGGGGGTGTGCAGCTCGGCCTGCTGCACCACCAGCACCTGCAGACCCGGTACGTTGCCGAAGGCAAAGGCGCCCCACACCAGCACGGTGAGCACGGCCAGCACCGGATGGGGGGCGGTGAAGGTGAGGGCCAGCAGCACCAGCGCCAGACCGGCAAACAGCAGTTTCAGCGCGGGTAGGGGGCCCATCTTGTCGGCCAGCTTGCCGCCCCAGATATTGCCGACGGCGACCGATACCCCGTACACCAGCAGGATCAGGCTCACCGCACCGGCGCTAAAGCCGCTCACCTGCTGCAGGATCGGGGCGAGGAAGGTGAAAGCGGTGAAGGCGCCGCCATAACCGAGGGCGGTTTTGGCGTAGACCAACAGCAGTGGCTTTTTGGTCAGTACCGAGAGTTGCTCGCGGATGGTCGAGGCTGCCCCCTTGGGCAGGTTGCTCGGGATCAGCAGCAGGCTACCCACCATGGCAACGAGGCCCAGCAGGCTTACCACCAGAAAGGTTTCACGCCAGCCAAAGACCTGACCAATCCAGGTGCCGAGCGGTACGCCGGTCACCAGCGCCACGGTGAGGCCGCTGAACATGATGGCGATGGCGCTCGCCGCCTTCTCTTTGGCCACAAGACCTGTGGCGATGGTGCTGCCCACCGAGAAGAAGACCCCGTGCGCCAATCCGGTCAGGATGCGGGCCACAATCAGGCTCTCGTAACCGGGGGCCTGCCAGGCCAGCAGGTTGCCGGCGGTAAAGAGCGCCATCAGCCCTACCAGCAGCCACTTGCGCGGCACCTTGCCGGTCAGCGCCGTGAGCACGGGGGCGCCGATGGCCACCCCAAGGGCATAGAGGCTGACCAACAGGCCCGCCGAGGGGAGCGAGACATTGAGCTGCTCTGCGATGGTGGGGATAAGCCCCACAATCACAAATTCGGTGGTGCCGATCGCAAAGGCACTCAGGGTAAGGGCAAATAACGCCAGTGGCATAACAACTCCTTGGTTAGGGACTCCCGACGGGAGAATGGCGCCAGTATGCCGAGACAGTTTGTTGGCAAAAATGATGGTTACATCAAATTACTTTTGCCAAATAAGCAGCAATGATAAGGCGTATCAGGCGGCAGGAACGGTTGAGAAAAGGACACCGGTAATCCGGGATAGAGGAAGTAACGACTAATAGGCTGATTTGGGTCATAAAGCCGTTTTTTAATCACCCATGAATATCAGTAATGAAAAACAATGCAAAATGATAATAATTTCCATTATAATGCGCAATTTGTCGTATAATAAATCACTTAAAATGAATATAAATAATCTAAAAGTCCGAACGCCTTACATATTGAGTGCACTGATACTTCCTGCACATGTTGCAATTGCCGAGAATATTGCTGATGAAACCATGGTGGTAACAGCAACCGCCGGAAAGGAAAAAAATCTTCTTGAAGCCCCTGCAACCATGACCTTGATCGATGGTCAGGAGCAGAGTAAATATCAAATGACGGGGGATGTCGGTGATCTTTTGGTCGATGCTCCGGGCGTCAATATATCAACCCAGGCTAATGGTTCCCGTAGCATTCGCATTCGTGGCCTGAGCAATGATTACACGCAAGTGTTGTTGAATGGTCGCCGTTCTTATACCAAAGAAGCGCTTTGGCGTGGCAGTGACAGTGCATTAAGCCTTACCCCTACAGTAGCCGTTGATAGAGTCGAAGTTATTCGTGGCCCGATGTCTACCCTTTACGGTGCCGATACCATGGGGGGCGTTGTGAATGTGATAACGCGCAAACACAATGGTGCTGCTGAAGGGGCAATGAGTGTTGAAGGGCAATACAACCAGGGTGATCGAGGTGGTAATGGCCAGGTTTATGGATTGTATTACTCCATGCCTGTCAACGATGCATTGAGTTATACCGTATATGGCAACTATCTGGATATCGCCGAGTCATTTTATGCTGACTACCCTGATGCGACCAAGCGTCGCGGGCAAGAAAACTACAACTTGGTAAATACCTTCGATCTTGCTATTAATGACCAGCATTCATTAGCGCTTGATATTCAGCTATCCAATGAAGAGCAGTTGGGTACTGCGATGTTCAACAATCGGTATTATGAACAGCAACGCCGTCTGCAAAGCTACACGCTAGGATATGGCTACCAATCCTCACGACTGAACGTCGATGCCAATCTCTATTACAGTGACTTTGATGTCCAGTATGATCTCCTCACATCAAATAGTACTGAGCATAATTATGGTGGTGATGCCAAAGCCATATTATCGTTCAATCAATATGACATTACGTTTGGCACTGAAACCCGCAATGCCAAAGTAGACAATATTAGTTTTAAGGGGGGCTCCGCAGACAGAAAGAGTTCTGCAGCTTACGTTGAATTCAATCATGCATTGACTGACGCAACTACCTTGACCCTGGGTGGGCGATATGATCATGATTCATTGTTTGGCAGCGAGTTTACCTACCGTGGCTATCTCACCCAAGGGGTAGCTGAGAACTGGAGTATGAAAGCTGGTGTGGGGACGGCATTTAAAGCACCCAGCCTGGCTCAAATATCCCCATATTATTCAGCTCCTGGCTGTGGCGGTCGCTGTAATATTTATGGTAACTCGGCCCTGAAAGCAGAAACTGGCACATTCAGTGAATTGGGGATGTATTATACCAATGGTACTACGTTAGCCAGCGCAACAGTATTCTATAATCAGGTTGATGACATTATTCAACAAGCAAAGAAAAAAAATGGTGACTACACCTTCGTCAATATAGACAAGGCCACTCTGAAAGGCTTGGAACTGTCTGCTACGCATCAATGGGAATATATTGGTCTGGATGCTTCATATACATATCTTGATGCAAAAGATGATTATTCCGGAGACAGACTGGTTGGTACGTCAGAGCATGAAGCTTCGCTCAAGGCGACATGGTATGCTAACTATGCATTAAATATTTTCACTCGGTTGCATTATCGTAGTGAAGTGCGTGGCGAGCTTGGCAATAATGATGTGTCTGATCCATATACCACCCTGGATCTTGGCATGAGTTACGACCTTGCCAATGGAGTGGCACTGAAGATGGGGGTTAACAACCTGATGAATAAAGATGTGTCCAGCCCGGATACGTACACTGAGGTCATTCAGGGAAGAACTTATTATACCGGCATTAATTATGAATTCTAAAACCATGAAAAGGTCTGTTTTTGATAGTATTGAGCGATGGGGAAATCGACTTCCCCATCCGGTGTTCTTGTTCATTTGGCTATCTTTGATAGTCATGGTCGTCTCTTTTATTGCTGCCAAAGCACAACTCTCTTACACCCTGCCTGGCGAGAACACTCAGTACGTTCATAATATGCTGTCATTGGCCGGTATTCGAGAATGGCTTGGTGGCAGTGTTAAAGAGTTTATTAACTTCCCTCCTTTGGGTATAGTCATTATAGCGACGATAGGTATCGGGCTTGCTGACTCTTCCGGATTGATTAGCTACTCGGTGCAACGGTTAGTAAATAAAACTGGAAAATGGCAACTGACCATCAGCATTATGGCTCTGGGGATAGTTTCGAATGTGGTTGGCGCAGTTGGTTATATTGTTTTGATACCTCTGGCGTGCCGTGCCTATCAGGCTGCGGGTCGCTCACCCTTGGTCGGACTTGCAACGGCTTTTGCCGGTGTCGCGGGAGGGACGCATGCAACTATATTCATTACAACCTATGATGTGGTGATTGCTGGTATCACTACATCGGCAGCCAAGCTCATCGATCCTGAATACAGTGTTAGCCCATTGGCGAATTACTTTTTTATGAGTGCCAGTGTCCTTCTATTAGTCGCAGTGGGGTCTTTTATTTCTATCATGGTAGTAGAAAAACGGCAGCATCGGCTAATTGATAATGATGCTACTGATAGTCATCTAATTAGCCATGATATTCCCTGCAATAAGAAAAATGACAGGGCCATGCTGGCTTCTGGTAGCGTATTTCTTTCTGCGATCATCTTCTTTGTTTTATCGGCGGCAGTGCCGGGGAATTGGCTGGCACCCAATGAAGGGCAGCAACTCGCTCGCAGCGAGATCATTAGTGGTCTACCAATAGTTATTTCTATTACTTTTGGCTTGAGTGGTTTAACTTACGGTTATCTATCTGGTAGTTTTCGGGGTGAGCAAGATCTCATCAAGGCATGCCAAAAGAGTTTAAGTCAGCTAGGATTATTTTTGCTGATTATTTTTGTGGCATCCCAGCTGATATATATATTCAAGTTAAGCCAACTTTCAGGCGTGTTGGCCATGTCGATGAGCAACATGGTTGCAGATCTGTCATTGCATCCTGCATTCATTTTGCTACTGGTTGTTATTCTCTGTGCGTTCCTCAATCTCTTTATGGGTTCACCTGTTGTCCAGTGGAGCCTTATGGCGCCAGTGCTTATACCATCACTGTTCTACGTAGATATACCTTTGGAGGTGACCCAAGCTGCATTCAGAATCGGTGACTCGGTAACCAATATCATTAGTCCACTGTTTGGCTACTTGGGGCTTATATTGGCGACGGCGCAAGACTATGACAAAAATGCCAAGTTAGGCACATTAATGTCATTAATGTTGCCGTTTAGCATGGCGTTCTTGTTTGCATGGACGGCCCTCTTGCTGTTCTGGGTATATGTATTGCAGTGGCCCATGGGGATGTAGCAGGAGATTGTCATGCCCCTCATTCCAATGAGGGGCTCTTTTCAACCTGATTTCTGACGGGCAAAGGCAATAATGTGCCCAGAACTCCTGCTTCATAACAATGCCAACGGATTATCAATCCGGTTGCTTTGTGATATCTGTTGCCGAGGATGGCAATCTTTCCCAAGGGGTCAGTTTAAGCTGCCTGGAGCGTAGCCTGAAGAGACTCGCCATGATGATGCCTGTTAATCCGGCAAACAGGGCTGTCTGGCGTAGGGCAAATAGTGGGTCTATCTCTAAGGGTTGCCAGCTGAAAAACCACAACAGAATGCTCCAGATCAGGCCAAGGCCGATGCCAAATACCAGAAAGTTGGTTAGCCAGCCCTCGTACTGAGGCGGTTTGACAGACCAACCCAGTTGGCGCAACAACCAGAACAAGGGGGGATTGTAGTTGGCATGCCATACCCCCTTGTTAGCCAGCTCCTGATGGGCGGCGGCCAGCCGTTCTTCAAATGTCATGTTATTCATCCTTGTGAAATTAAAGGTGCCATACGGTGCTTTTTAGGCTGCATTGTACTGACAAATCGCGAGCATGATGTGGGCTCGTGGTCACGTTCTTTCTCTGTAGAAAAAAAGAACTGGCCTCACCGCACGCTTGCCAATCCACAGCAGCTACGCCTATAAAGACTCATTACTCTTGTCCGGATAACAGCAATGAAGACCCATTCTGATGAACTGACCCTGTTTGTGGCGGTGGTGGAGGCGGGCAGTTTTCGCCAAGCGGCGGAGAACCTCGGCATGGATAACTCGGTGGTGAGCCGTGGCATCAAGCGGCTGGAGGAGAAGCTCTCCACCGTGTTGCTCAATCGCACCACCCGCCGTGTCAGCCTGACCGAGGAGGGGAGCTGGTTCTATCAGCGGGCGGTGAAGATCCTGACCGAGATGAGCGAGGCGGAGGGGCATCTGCTGATGCGCCGGGAACAACCCGAAGGGGTGTTGAGAGTCGATGCCGCTACCCCCTTTATTCTGCACCGGCTGGTGCCGATCATCGGCGAGTTTCGCCACCGCTACCCCGCCATCGAGCTACAGCTGCACAGCTCGGAGGGCTTTATCAATCTGATGGAGCGGCGGGTGGACATGGCTATCCGCATCGGCGAGCTGACCGACTCCTCCCTGCGCGCGCTGCCGCTGGGCCGTTCGCGGCTGCGGCTGCTGGCCTCTCCCGCTTATTTGAGCGAGCGCGGCACCCCGCGCCAACCGGCGGATCTGCTGAGCGGTCACGAGCTGCTCGGCTTTTTGCATCCCGATCACCTCAACCACTGGCCGCTGCTCAGTGCCGAGCAGGGGGATCGTTTTGCCATCACCCCCAGCCTGCGTGCCAGCAGCGGTGAAACCTTGCGTCAGCTGGCGCTGGCGGGGCAGGGGATCGTCTGTCTGTCGGATTTCATGACCGGGCCGGATCGGGAGAGCGGCGCGCTGGTGGAGGTGCTGGCCCGCAGCAACAGTGGCGCCTCGCGCCCCATCAATGCGGTCTTCTACTCCGATGCCCAGCGGGATATCCGGCTGCGGGTCTGGCTCGATTTTCTCAAAGAGCAGCTGGGCAACCATACCCTTTAGTGCAGGTTGGTTTGTGCGGTTTGTTTGAACGGTTCGTCGCTGCGGTTTGCTGATTGAAGAACAAGTGCGCCTTCGTTGCGGTCAATCAGCATTAGCCAGGCGGCAGATACACAGACGGCCGACTTGAGAGTTGGCTACCGGTTCGGGAAGGTGTGTGAGGTGAAGCGCAGTTAGCGGGGTAGTTTGCCCCATACCCTGCTGAGCAAGGCGCCGCCGATCACCGGCGGAATGGCCAGCAGCAGGGTCCACTGCCAGGAGAGGCCGCCGACGGTGGCGGCCAGTACGATGCTGGTGAGCACCACCAGTTGGGCCACCATCATCAGGAAGGTGCCTTCGCGGGGGGTCAGGGTCTCTTTTTGAGTGGCGACGTGAGCTACGGGCGCTTGAGTGGTGGTGGGTTTCATGGCGATATCCCTCTGTTGAGTCTGATATCACTAAGCAATGGCTGTTCCACATTTTTTCATGTTAATAATCAATGTGTTGTGCTCTTGCTCGTCATTCCCGTTTCGAGAGCGCAGGCAAAATGATTTGCAAAATGAAAACGCCACCCTGAGGTGGCGTCTTGGTTATTGAGAAGAGGAGGGGGAAGCGCCGGGCCTAGCCAATCCGGTATTGGCGGATCTGCTCGTCGATGGCTTTGGCCAATTCGAACAGTTCGCGGCTGGCGGCATTGCTCTCCTCTGCGTGTTCACGCTGATGCTCGGCCACCATGGCGAGCTCGTCAAGCGCAGCTCTGGCTTGCCCCATCTGTTGATCCTGAGCTTGTGCCAGCGCGCTGATTTCGTTGAGTTCCCTTGCTGTCTGGTTAATTTGGCTGGTGGCATCGACCAGCACCTCTCTGGCTTGATGCATCCGGCTATAGCCCTCTTCGCTCAGGGTGTGGGAGCCTGCCATCGAGCTGCTGGCCTGCCGGGTACCCTCCTGCAGACGCAAGATAAGATCCTGCACATCCTTGGTGGCGGTCTGGGTGCGCACCGCCAGTTGGCGCACCTCGTCGGCCACCACCGCAAAGCCCCGCCCCATATCCCCTGCCCGGGCAGCCTCGATAGCGGCATTGAGGGCCAGCAGGTTGGTCTGGTTCGAGACATCGCGGATGAGGTTCATGATCTGGGTGATGTTGTTGCTGTCCCTGACCACCTCTTCAAGCAGCGCGGACGAGGTGCCGATGCTGCTGCGCAAAGTATCGAGACGATCGGCACTCTGGATCACATCCTGTTCGACACTGAGCATGTGGTCAGCGATGCGCCGGGTCACGTCGCTGACCCCCTCGGAACGGCTGGCGATCTGCTCGGCATTGCTGCCGATGGCAGCGACTACATTGGTCAGTTCTTGGATGCTCCTTGCCTGCTGGCACGCTTCTCCCGCCAGTGCCTGCGCCTGATGAAGGGTTTGCGAGGATTGGGCGGAGAGGGCACTCCCCGATTGTTGGAAGCGGGAGAAGCTCTGGTTAAGACTCTGGATCAGCCGGTTGAAGCTCTGGGCCATCTGGCCCAGCTCCGACTCGTCGGAGAAGTCGAGGCGGGTCGCCAGATCCCGATCGGCGGTGATGTGGTGCATGCCATCGGCAGCCTGACGAATCGGGCGACTGATGGAGTGAGCCAACCAGGCGGAGGCCAGCATCGCCAGAGTGCCGATGGCGAGCGACACCATGATGATGAGCTGGCGTGACTCATGTAATCCCTCTTCCAACTCGGCGCTGTTGATCTCGCCAATCAGCAGCCGGTTGAGGGTGGGGATGTAGCGTACAGCAAGAAGGTAGGTTTCTCCCTCCAGCGTCAGTGCCTCAACTGCCACCTGTTCCCCAGCCTTGGGGATAAGCCGTTTGACGGTATCGAGAAAGGATTGTTGATGGTGAGCGGCATCTTTTTGCTCCAGTGCGGGGTGGATCTCGATATTGCCTTCCATGTCCGCCAGATAGACCTGACCGCTCTTGCCGATCCGATAGCTGCTGATGAGCTTGCTCAGGGTGCTCATGTCGATGGAGGTACCGGCCACCGCCAGGGTATTGCCCTCGTGGGTGACGGCGGTATTGATATAGAGGGAGGCACGCTGGTTGAAATCGGAGATGTCGAGGTTCAGTTCGTAAGGTTGATTGCGCTGGAGAAAACCGTAAAACCACTCATCTTTCGGGTCTGACTCGCTCAGCGCTTTCTGGGCGGTGGGGCCGTCACTGAAGTTGAGCAAGGTGTTGGTCTGGCGAGGGGCAATAAAGACGTTACCGCCGAGACGTCGTTGCAGAGCCTGAAAGTAGCGCTCCATCTCGGGCCACTCAGCTTCTGGCATGCCAGCGGTCAGCCAGTCGATGACGAAGCTGTTGCTGGCGAGCGCTTGCGCCTCGGTCAGGTGCTGGGTCAGCTGGGCGGTCAGCTGGTTGGCAATGCGGTCCACACTGCTTGGCAGCTCATAGCGTTCGACCCGCTGCTGTGCCTGCGTGTGGGATATCTGCTCGAGGATCAGGGTGATGCAACTGATGGCGATAACCATCAGTATCGCTACGCCGGAGAGGATCCGGGTGCGGATCCCGAGCCCTGACCAGAGTGAGTGCAGTGTAAAACGGTGTATCGCCCTCTCCATATTTCTCTCCTCCATAAAGAAAGGCCGCATATGCGACCCAGATGATGATTATAGATAGAGAACTCAATTGTGTTGTGACGGTTGGTGAGAACAAGATTCACCAGATAAAAACAGGGGGAGCAACGGGAGGGGAGGGCCGGCAAGGGGTAGACAAAAAGAGGCCGACGTGATGGTCGGCCTCCTTGGTGTTTATCTCAACGGAATGTCGGGAGCCCGATCAATCCTCTTCAGCCCAACGGCGTGAACGCTCAACCGCTTTTTTCCAGCCGTTGTAGCGCTTGGCGCGATCGTCTCTGTCCATCTGCGGGATGAACTCGCGGTCCACGCTGAACTTGTCTTCCAGCTCGTCGGAGCTCTTCCAGAAGCCGACTGCCAGACCCGCTAGGAAGGCGGCGCCCATGGCGGTGGTCTCGATGCGGGTCGGACGCACCACAGGGGTGTGCATCATGTCAGCCTGGAACTGCATCAGGAAGTCGTTGGCCACGGCGCCGCCGTCTACTTTCAGCGCAGCCAGCTTGATGCCGGAGTCTTGCTGCATGGCATCCAGCACATCGCGGCTCTGATAGGCGATGGATTCCAGCGCGGCACGGATGATGTGGTTGCGGTTGGCGCCACGGGTCAGGCCGACCATGGTGCCGCGAGCATAGGGATCCCAGTAGGGCGCGCCTAGGCCGACGAAGGCCGGTACCAGATAGACGCCGTTGGTGTCACCCACCTTGGAGGCGAAGTAGTCGGTATCGCGGGCATCGTGAATGATCTTCAGCTCGTCACGCAGCCACTGGATGGTGGCGCCGCCCATAAACACCGCACCTTCCAGCGCGTAGTTCACTTCCCCTTTCGGGCCGATGGCAACGGTAGTCAGCAGGCCGTTGCTGGAGCGAACCGGCTCGGTGCCGGTGTTCATCAGCATGAAGCAGCCGGTGCCGTAGGTGTTCTTGGCCATCCCTTTTTCAAAGCAGAGCTGGCCAAACAGGGCAGACTGCTGGTCACCGGCTATACCGGCGATGGGGATGCGGGAGCCGCCACCACGGGTGGTGTAGCCGTACACTTCGGAAGAGGGTTTCACTTCCGGCAGCATGGACATGGGGATGCCCAGCTCGTCCAGCATCTTCTGATCCCACTTCAGCTCGCGGATGTTGTAGAGCATGGTACGGGAGGCGTTGGTCGGGTCGGTGACGTGCACTTCGCCATTGGTCATCTTCCAGACCAGCCAGGTGTCGATGGTGCCGAACAGCAGCTCGCCGTTCATCGCCTTCTCGCGGGCACCTTCCACGTTGTCGAGGATCCACTTCACCTTGGTACCGGAGAAGTAGGCATCCAGCACCAGGCCGGTGTTCTCGCGAACATACTCTTCCAGACCGCGTGCTTTCAGCTCTTCGCAGATGGCGGCGGTGCGGCGGCACTGCCAGACGATGGCGTTGTAGATGGGCTTGCCGGTGGCCTTTTCCCATACCACTGTGGTTTCACGCTGGTTGGTGATACCGATGGCGGCGATCTCTTCGCTGCGAAGGCCGGTCTTGGCCAGCACTTCGGTAAAGACGGAGGATTGGGTCGCCCAGATCTCCATCGGGTCGTGCTCTACCCAGCCCGCTTTCGGGTAGTGCTGGGTGAATTCGCGCTGGGAGGTACCGACAATATTGGCATCCTGATCAAACACGATGGCACGGGAAGAGGTGGTTCCCTGGTCCAGAGCGACGACATATTTCTTTTCAGCAGACATGATGTTCTCCACGTTTCTATTTTCCACGTTTTTATACGTTGGAGGGGGCCGCTCTTATGCGGCAGCCTCTTCTTTGGCGGTTTGGGTCGCTTGCTCGGTGGTGACGACACGGTTGCCCGGGACGCAGGGAGCCAGCACTTTGACATACAGAGCGGTACCAATCTGGGCGCCAACGATGGGGCCAAGGATCGGAACCCAGAAGTAGGGGTTGTCACGACCACCGGTCAGGGCAACATCACCCCAGCCAGCAAAGAACGCGAACAGTTTCGGACCAAAGTCACGGGCCGGGTTCATGGCAAAACCGGTTAACGGGCCAAGGGAGGCACCGATCACCGCGATCAGGATACCGATCAGCAGAGCGGCTGCGAAACCTTTGGGGGCACCATTGTTGTTGTCACCCAGCGCCATGATGCCCAGCATCAGGACGGCGGTGATCACCAGCTCGACGGCAAAAGCTTGCATATTGGTCAGCAGGGCATTGGGATAGGTGGAGAAGATCCCGGCGGTGCCGAGGCTCTCGACGCTGCCGCGCACCACGTTATGGGTCACTTCCCACTGGGTGAAAAGGTTACCATAAAGGAAGTAGACAAGGGCTGCGAAGCAGAAGGCACCGGCCATCTGGGCGATGATGTAGGGCACCACCTTGCGCTTGTCGAACCCGCAGAAGGTCATCAGCGCCAGGGTTACAGCCGGGTTCAGGTGGGCACCTGAAATGCCGCCGGTCACATAGATGGCAATGGCCACACCCAGACCCCAGGTAATGGAGATTTCCCACTGCCCGAAGTTGGCGCCTGCCAGCACCAGTGCCGCCACACATCCGACGCCGAAAAATATCAGCAGGCCGGTTCCGATAAACTCGGCGATGCACTCGCCAAGCAGGGTATTGGGTCTTTGTATGCTCATACTTTTGTTCCTTATATCCACCCGTAGAGGTTTGATGTTCCGTTTTATCTTTTTGTGTCTATCCGTTGCCGCCGAAAACGTTTCCTTGTTGTTTTTGCGTCTTGCGCAAACGTTATGCTCGTTTGCGCTCGTTATCGGTCGTGACAGAAAATAACCCTTCCCAATAATTTCACCATCCCCCCTCCATAGGAAATGTGGACAAGATCCCACTCATTGCTAAGAAAATGTGACGTAAAGCATCTTGATAACCGCCATTTACCACTTAGGGGGTAGCCCGCAACCCTTGCCACACAAGGGCTGGCGCTTGCTGAGTGATTTCTCATTTGGAGCTTTTATTTGTAATAAAACTGCAATATTTGAGCATGCATCACAGATTAAATGAGCGCATATGAGCACAATAGGCTCGCTTACGAATTAGTGGACTCACATGATTCGTTGGAATGGTCAGGGCATCCTCAACCGCCCATAACAACAATAAGGAAGCAGAACATGCTTAGTCTCTTCAGGCCTGCGGCGCACATCGACAGGCTCCCGGCTGACAAGGTCGACCCCTTCTACAAACGCATGCGTTGGCAGGTGTTTTTCGGGATCTTCTTCGGTTACGCCGGCTACTACCTGGTACGGAAAAACTTCAGTCTGGCGATGCCCTATCTGATCGAGCAGGGCTTCTCCCGTGGTGATCTCGGTTTCGCGCTCTCCGGGGTCTCCATCGCTTACGGTTTGTCCAAGTTCCTGATGGGGAACGTCTCTGACCGTTCCAACGCCCGTTACTTCCTCTCCGCCGGTCTGCTGCTCTCGGCTGCCATCATGTTCATGATGGGTACCATGCACTGGGCCACCTCCAGTATTGCCATCATGTTTGTGCTGTTGTTCCTGAACGGTTGGGCACAGGGCATGGGCTGGCCGCCCTGCGGTCGCACCATGGTGCACTGGTGGTCACAGAAAGAGCGCGGTGAAGTGGTTGCGGTCTGGAACGTGGCGCACAACGTGGGCGGCGGCATGATTGGCCCGCTGTTTATCCTCGGGATGGGCTGGTTCAACGACTGGCGCAGTGCCTTCTATGTGCCTGCGGCAGCTGCGGCCGCCATCGCGGTGATCGCCTTCTTCGTGATGCGTGATACCCCGCAATCGGTCGGTCTGCCTCCTATCGAGGAGTACAAGAACGACTATCCGAAGGATTACAACGAGAGCCACGAGCAGGAGTTCTCCGCCAAGGAGATCTTCGTCAAGTACGTGCTGCACAACAAACTGCTGTGGTACATCGCGATCGCCAACGCTTTCGTTTACCTCATTCGTTACGGTGTGCTGGACTGGGCGCCAACCTACCTGAAAGAGGCCAAGCACTTCACCGTCGACAACTCCTCCTGGGCTTACTTCCTCTACGAGTGGGCCGGTATTCCGGGCACCCTGCTGTGTGGCTGGATCTCTGACAAGATGTTCCAGGGCCGCCGTGCACCGGCCGGTATCCTGTTCATGGTGCTGGTGACCCTGGCTGTGCTGGTTTACTGGTTCAACCCGGCCGGCAACCCGACCATCGACATGATGGCGCTGGTGGCTATCGGCTTCCTGATCTACGGCCCTGTCATGCTGATCGGCCTCTATGCTCTTGAACTGGCACCGAAGAAAGCAGCCGGTACTGCGGCTGGTTTCACCGGTCTGTTCGGTTATCTGGGCGGCGCCGTGGCAGCCAACGCCATGCTGGGTTATACCGTTGACCACTTCGGTTGGGATGGCGGCTTCATGGTACTGACCGTCTCCTGCGTGCTCTCTATCATTCTGCTGGCGATGACCCTCAAGCACGAGAACATTGCCGTTGCGGCCAAGAAAGCGGCTGCCCATAAGGCATAAAACGTGATCCTCAGCTTATTGATCCCAAAGGGGATCAGGTAAACTGCCAAAAGGCCCCGCATCTGCCGGGGCCTTTTTTTGTCTCATCATCGGAGTGCAAGCGTGAAGCAAACCCAACGACATCTGGAGATCCTGGACGTCCTGACGCGGCAGGGATTTGTCTCGACCGACGATCTGGTGACCCACTTTGACGTCAGCCCCCAGACCATTCGCCGGGATCTGAACGATCTCGCCGAACAGAACAAGATCCGGCGCCATCACGGCGGTGCCTCCCTGCATTCGAGTACCGTCAATACCGCCTACAGCGCCCGTAAAGTGATGCAACTCAAGGAGAAAGAGCGCATCGCCCGTGAGGTCGCGGCCAATATTCCCGACGGCTCATCGCTCTTTATCGACATAGGCACCACCACCGAAGCTATTGCCCGCGCCCTGCTCGATCACCGTGAGCTGCGCATCGTCACCAACAACCTCAACGTGGCCAGCATTTTGACGGCCAAGGATGACTTCACCGTCATCATTGCCGGCGGCGAGATCCGCAACCGCGATGGCGGCATCGTGGGGGAGGCGACCCGCGACTTTATCGGTCAGTTTCGCATGGACTATGGCGTCATCGGGATTTCGGGGATCGACAACGACGGCTCCCTGCTCGATTTCGACTATCACGAGGTGAAGATTGCCCAGGCCATCATCGCTCACTCCCGTCAGGTGTTCCTGGCCGCCGACCACACCAAGTTCGGTCGCAATGCCATGGTCAATCTGGGCAATCTCAGCCAGATCCACGCCCTCTTTACCGATCAGGAGCCACCGGAAAAGCTGACGCGATTGATGGCGCAACACCAGATCGCCTGCCACATCTGCTGACGGCGAAACACGCCAAGGCTGTGCCGGTCGCCCGTCAGGGCGGCCTCCTTTCTTTTTTTGTCTCCCATTCCAGCACTCATCTCACCCCTTTATAGGTATTGCCAAAACCACTATTCAATCTGGTTTTTTTGGCTATTAACCCGCCGATGTTGGCCCGACGCCATTTGCTCCGCTGACCTGTCCCCTTTGCCACCTCTGGCGGGCTGTGGCGATCACACTTTCATCATAAAATGTTCGTTTGTTGTATTTTCATGTTCTAAAATGAGCGAAATCAAACATTGCCGTTATGGCAATCATAAAAATGAAAGTAGGTGAACATGAGCGAACATTATGATCTGGTCGTCGTCGGTGGCGGCATCAACGGGGTCGGCATCGCAGCCGATGCGGCAGGACGGGGTCTGAAGGTTGCCCTGTTTGAGGCGCAAGATCTCGCCTCTGCCACCTCGTCCAACTCCAGCAAGCTGATCCACGGCGGTTTGCGCTATCTCGAGCATTACGAATTCCGGCTGGTGAAAGAGGCATTGGCGGAGCGGGAGGTGCTGCTCGGTATGGCGCCTCACATCGCTCGTCCCATGCGTTTTCGCCTGCCGCACCGCCCGCACCTGCGTCCGGCCTGGATGATCCGCGCCGGTCTGTTCCTCTATGACAATCTTGCCAAGCGCGACAAGCTCAAAGGGAGCTGTGGTGTGCGCTTCCTGCCGCAAGATGGCTTGACCGCAGGGATCAATAAGGGGTTTGAATACTCGGATGCCTGGGTCGACGATGCCCGGCTGGTGGTGCTCAATGCCATGATGGCCCGTGACAAGGGGGCCGACGTGCAGACCCGCACCCGTTGCATCAAGGCGGTGCGCGGTTCCAAACACTGGACGCTTACTTTGGAGCGGGAAGGGGGCGAGCAGTTCACCGTCACCTGTCGTGGTCTGGTCAATGCGGCGGGCCCCTGGGTCAAGACCTTCTACGACGAGAGCCTGCACGAGAAATCTCCCCGCGGCATTCGCCTTATTAAAGGCAGCCACATGATAGTGCCGCGCATCCACGAGCGCGAAGAGGCCTATATCCTGCAAAACGAAGACAACCGCATTGTCTTCGTCATCCCTTATCAGCAGGACTACTCCCTTATCGGCACCACCGATGTGGAGCACCACGGCAGCCCGCGGGAAGCGAAGATCAGCGAGGCCGAAATTACCTACCTGTGCAAGGTGGTCAACGCCCACTTCACTCGCCAAATTGCCCCGAAAGATGTGATCTGGACTTACGCCGGGGTGCGCCCGCTCTGTGACGACGAGTCAGATTCACCGCAGGCGGTGACCCGCGACTACACCCTCGAACTTTCTGGTGAGTCTGACGGTGCGCCGCTCTTGTCGGTGTTTGGCGGCAAGCTCACCACCTATCGCAAGCTGGCGCAGGCCGCCTGCAACAAGCTCAAGCCCTGGTTCAGCCAGATGGGGGATGACTGGACTGCGACCAGCCGTCTGCCCGGCGGCGAGTTTGACTGCTCGGTACGCGAGCTGGCCCGCGCCTTTGCGCTGGAGTTTGACTGGCTCGATGATCGCAGCGCCCTGCGCATTGCCGAGGCCTATGGTGCCCATGCCCGTCTCTGGCTGAAAGAGGATCGCGGCATTCACTTCGGTGGCGGCCTGTACGAGTCTGAAGTGCGCTATCTCATCGAGCGGGAGTGGGCCTGTTCACTGGACGATATCCTCTGGCGCCGCAGCAAGCTGGGGCTGCGCCTGAACGAGTCAGAGCAGCAGATGCTGCAGATCTGGCTCGACCAATACCATCAGGCTCTGCGCAAGGCGAGCTGATGAGTGACGGTGGGCAGTGCGCTGCTGCCCACCGCTTTCCACCGTAAATGTGCAACAAACCTCTGATAGAACAATTACCTACACACAATAATAAAGAGCATCACATATGAAAAAACTCGCCGTTTCCCTCATCGCCTTGAGCCTTGGGGCATCCCTCTCATTACCCGTGTTGGCTGCCGATGAAGGCAAGGTGGTGATCGCCCACCGTGGCGCTTCCGGCTACCTGCCCGAGCATACCCTGGAGTCCAAGGCGCTGGCTTATGGTATGGGGGCCGACTATCTGGAGCAGGATCTGGTAATGACCAAGGATGACCAGCTGGTGGTGATGCACGATCACTTCCTTGATGGCATCACCGATGTGGCGGCGCGCTTCCCCGGCCGTGCCCGTCCGGACGGTCGTTATTATGTGGTGGATTTCACCCTGGACGAGGTGCGTTCCCTGCGCATGACCGAGCCGTTCCAGCTGGTGGATGGCAAGCAGGTGCCGGTCTATCCGGCCCGCTTCCCGCTCTGGAAGTCAGACTTCAAGATCCATACCTTCCAGGAGGAGATCGAGATGATCCAGGGGCTCAACAAGAGCACCGGCAAGAACATCGGGATCTATCCGGAGATCAAAGCGCCCTGGCTGTTCCGTCACGAAGGTAAGGATATCTCCAAAGCAGTGCTGAAGGTGCTCAAGGAGTACGGCTACACCGGGAAGGATGACAAGGTCTATCTGCAGTGCTTCGATGCCGATGAGCTCAAGCGCATCAACAGCGAGCTGATGCCCGCCATGGGTATGGATCTGAAACTGGTGCAGCTGATGGCCGAGACCGACTGGAACGAGACCATGGTCTACGACGCCAAGGGCAAGGCGACCCCCTACAACTATGACTGGATGTTCAAGCCGGGAGCGATGAAAACCATCGCCAGCTATGCCGAAGGGATTGGCCCGTGGAAACCGATGATCGTCACCGAGCCGGGCACTTTGGGCAAGCCGGTCTTCACCGGCATGGTAAAAGAAGCCCACGCGGCGGGCCTGAAAGTTCACCCCTATACCTTCCGTCAGGATGAGGGGCAGATCCCGGCCTATGCCAAGGACTTCACCGATCTCCTTAACATCTTCCTCTATCAGGCCGATGTGGATGGGGTGTTCAGCGACTTCCCCGACAAGGCGGTGGCCGTCATCAAGGCCCATCAAGAGGCGGCCAAATAGCACTCTGGCGCCATTTGAATGCAAAGCGAGGCTAATTGGCCTCGCTTTTTGTTTCAGGTTCCCGCAACGGGAGTGTGCGCCCTGTCAGAAAATAGCCAGATCACGTCATGGTGTGCCGGATCTGCATCATTTTACGCAGTTTTTACGTAGCAGATCGCTGGCATGAAATCGGCAGAGCGGTTAGTCTAGCGGCGTTGAACCAACCCCATGAGGTACAGATGAAAACCGTATTGCGTTTTAGCCTGCTGGGCGCCTTGTTGCTGGGTGGCCATGCCTTCGCCGCCGAGCCGAAAAAATTTGATATCAGCATGTTCCCAGCCGCTGACGTGAATCAGGAACGTGTGGTGATCCGCCTGCCTGAAGTCGAGAAAGAAGCCGATATGATGGTCGAGCTGCAGGTCGGCAAAAAGATGATGGTTGATTGCAACGTACCGCGTTTTGCAGGCAACCTGGAACAGCACAGCGTTAAAGGCTGGGGCTACAACTATCTGAAACTGGGCAAAGTCTCCGACCCCATCAGCACCCTGATGATGTGCCCGGATAACCAGCAAAAAGAGACCTTCGTCCAGATCTACGGTCAGGGCTTCTTCGTGAACTACAACTCAAAACTGCCGTTCGTGATCTACGTGCCGCAGGAGTATGAAGTGCGCTACCGTCTGTGGCGTGCCGACAACCTGGCCCAACCGGCCATGATTGAGTAAGCATGTTTGAACCAAAGGTTCAGCTGGTTCACCTGATGTGATAAATAAAGCGCCGTATGGCGCTTTATTTTTGCCTGCACAGTCCAGAAAGTGACGTGTAAATTGGCTGCACGTTTACATAAGTTTATTATTTATCAACGTTTTTTGTGTGTTATGCCACAAAATCGGCGTCAGCGATGGGGCAAAGTGACATCGATAAAAGATATTTATTAACATAGTGAGAAAATTGATTTTGCACTCGGCGATGGCCTGATGATACTTGCCCGCAAAGGTCAAACTAACCAGAAAAAAGAGCACTATGAGCTTCGAATCAGACAAGCGTTTCAACGACTTCAAACATTTTCCCCGTGGCCTGCGTCGCAGTGGCGAATTCACTGTGGCCGAAGCGGACAGTCTGGAAAAGTATGGTACCGCCATGCTGGCACTCTACCAGGGCAACCTTGCACCCCGTGACGATGTCGAGTCCGCCTTCGTCGAGCAGGTCAAATCCGGCGAAGCCGGTGCCAACCCCCATGCCAAGGTGTGGTTCAAATACCTCAAGGTGATCGGTCCCAAGCGCGTTCATCGCCTCTGCACTGTCGTTGGCGGCGCCAGCGAAGAGAGCAGCGGTGGCGGCAGCTTTGATGTCGGTGGTGGCAGCGGCGGTGGCAGTGACGAGTCCATCGATTAATGGATACCGAGCTGCTTCGGACCTTTATCGAGGTGAGCAAGACTCGGCACTTTGGCCGGGCTGCTGAAAATCTCTACCTGACCCAGTCGGCGGTGAGTTTCCGGATCCGCCAGCTAGAGCAGCAACTGGGTGTCAGTCTGTTTGCCCGTCATCGCAACAATATCCGTCTGACCGCCTCCGGTGAGCGTCTGCTGCCCTACGCAGACGCCATCTTGCACACCCTTGGTCGTGCCAAGCAGGATGTGGCACTCTCGCCGGGATTCAGCCAGCAGTTGGCCATCGGCGCGCCCGCTGTGTTCTGGGAGCTCGATTTCAACGACTGGCTCAATCACATCTATGCGCTGGCGCCCGGTTTGGCGGTGCGGCTGGAAACAGCCTCCCGCGAGCACCTCTGCCGCCAGTTGCTGGAGCGCTCCCTCGATCTGGCCCTGCTCTCCGAGCCCACCAAGATCGACGAGATTGCCCTGCATCCCATCGGTGAGCTGGTGTTCGAGCTGGTGAGCCGGGATCCGGCCGCCAATGCCGACAACCTGATGCAGATGCCGCACATCCACCTCGACTGGGGCACCAGCTTCGAGCCGCAACCCAGCCGGTTGCAGAGCCTGCAAAAGACCCCGGTGCTGCACTCCAGCTCCGCCAGCATGGCGTTGCAGTTCGTGCTGGCCAACGGTGGTGCTGCCTACCTGCCACGGCGGATGGTCAGCCCCTTCCTCGAGAAGGGGGCGCTCCATCTGGTGGAGGGGGGCCAGCCGCTGAGCCGTCCGCTCTATCTCGCCTATCTGGAGAAATCCGATCGCCGGGAGCTGATCGATCAGTTGCTGACCCTGCCACTGGGTTGGCACGATGCCGAGTTGCGCCTCAACGTCGAATAAGCGTCGAGTGTTATCCAAGGAAGAGCCCACCCCACGGTGGGCTCTTCTGTTTGGGGAAAATTGCAGGGAGCGAGGTCACGTAATTGGCGTGGGAGGCTTGGCGTCATCGGCCTGTAACGGTACCTTTTCAGGCTGTTTATCCGATTGAGCACTGACAGGGATGGATTGTAATTGATCGACTTTAGTCACCCCGAATGGCGGGCGCTGGCGCAGCAGTTGCTGAGCCACTCACCTGTGGTGATCCGTGGCCGCCAGTGGCAACCGCTGGTGGGCCTGCTCAAGGATAATCAGCTGCTGCTCGCCCATGGCAGCCACAGCTATGAGCTCACCCCGGCCGGACGGCGCTATCTCACCCGCGAGCTGATGCTGGCCGAGATCGCCACCGCTCCCCCCGAGCCCGAGGAGTGGTTACATGCTCAGGGCTGGCAATTGGGGGAGCAGGTCAACGAGCGGGTGTTGGCGGCGCTCTATCGCAAGAGCGAGGTGAACTTCACCCCCAACGAGCAGATCGATTTCGAGGACAAGGGGATCCGGCTCTGTGCCGATCAGCTGTTGCGCTTGCGCGCAGCCCAGCCGTTCAGCCTCTTTTTCAGCGGCGGTACCCTGATCGACGCAGCCCCCTGGTTGCAGGCGCTGGGGGAGGTGGCCTTGCCCGAGCGCACCCTGGCGGGTCTTGGCAAGATCCTGTGGGGGGAGGGGAGTATCGAGCGGGTGATCACCACAGACAGCGTCGGCGCCTTTGCCGAGCTGCCTCTTGAACCCGGCACCTTGCTGGTGTGGGCCCCCCCATCGGCTCCTCTTGCCTTGCAGCAGGTGGTGGCCGCCTTGCCCCCCAATGTGCTGTGGAGTCATCTCACCGCCCTCGACCCTGCCGGGGTGGATCGGCTGCAGGCGCTGGCCCAGCGCTTGGGTCGTCCGGCCAGCTGGTGGCTGCCTCGTGATCTGGCCCCCATCCTCAGCGCATATGCCCAGCCTTTGACTGAGGCTCGGCACTGGGAGCCGAGCCGGATTCCCAAGCCATTGTTAGCAGTTTGTAGCGGTTTGGTTGAGTCCAATGGTGGCTTGTCGGCCGAGGTGTGCGCGCTGGCACCAGCGTGGCATGCCGTTGGTTGAAATTGGCCCGAAAGCGAGCCAAAAAGCGGTTTTCCCCCATTGAACGCGGTGATATAAAGAGTTGACGAAGCGCTCGCCAGATGAGCGCTTTTGTTTATCAAGCCGCTTTGCCACCCAACGAACTCAACGGAATACAGGGAATACCATGTTTGAAAAGGTTGTTGCCGCCCCAGCGGATCCGATCCTGGGCCTGACCGAAGCCTTCCGTGCTGACTCTCGCAGCCACAAGATCAATCTGGGCGTAGGGATCTACAAGGACGAGTCCGGTGCCACCCCCATTCTTCACTGCGTCAAGAAAGCCGAGCAGAAGCTGCTGACCGACGAGAAGACCAAGAACTACCTCGGTATTGAAGGCAATATCGAATATGGCCGTATCGTGCAGCAACTGCTGTTCGGGCAGCATTCTGCGCTGGTTGCCAGCGGTCGTGCCAAGACCGCCCAAGCGCCGGGCGGTACCGGTGCCCTGCGTATCGCGGCCGAATTTGTGGTGCGCAACGGTCTGGCCAAGACCATCTGGATCTCCGATCCCACTTGGGCCAACCACGTCAGCGTATTCCAGGCCGCGGGCCTGACCGTCAAGTGGTACAAGTACTACGACGCCGCCACCAAGGGGCTCGACTTTGCCGCCATGCAGGCTTCGCTGGCCGAAGTGCAGCCGGGTGAGCTGGTGCTGCTGCACGGTTGCTGCCACAACCCGACCGGTATCGATCCCACTGCAGAACAGTGGCGCGCGCTGGCCAAACAAAGTGCTGCCGCCGGCTGGTTGCCGCTGTTTGACTTCGCCTATCAGGGTTTTGCCCGTGGTATCGAAGAGGATGCCGAAGGCCTGCGTATCTTCGCCGAATGCCATGACGAGCTGCTGGTGGCGAGCTCTTTCTCCAAGAACTTCGGCCTCTACAACGAGCGGGTCGGTGCCTTCACGCTGGTCAGCGCGACCAAGGAGATCGCCGATGTGGCCTTCACCCAGGTCAAGACAGTGATCCGTGCCAACTACTCCAACCCGCCGTCACATGGCGCCGCTGTGGTCACCGCCGTGGTGAGCGATCCGGCTCTCTATGCCGAGTGGGTCGAAGAAGTGGCCGCCATGCGGGTGCGGATTCGCGAGATGCGTGAGCTGCTGGTCGAGAAGCTGGCTGCCCTCGGTGTGAGCCAGGATTTCAGCTTTATCCGCGAGCAGAACGGCATGTTCTCCTTCTCCGGTCTCACCAAGGATCAGGTGGAGCGCCTCAAGAGCGAATTTGCCATCTACATCGTCGGCTCAGGCCGGATCAGCGTAGCCGGTATTACCCGCGCCAATATAGATCCCCTGTGCGAGGCCATTGCCAAGGTGCTGTAATCGCATTGCCTTGTGCTCTGGCACTATGCGGCACTATGCCATGAAAAAGCCCGTCACCTTGGTGACGGGCTTTTTTGATCGCCAACGGCTGATCGTCAAACGATGGGAAGGGGAGCTCACTGGTGGCGGGCACCTTGCCACAGTTTGCGCAGTTGCAGCAGCAGCGCGGTCAGGGCGCCGCCACTCAGGGCGGTGAGTACCGCCAGCAGCAGGCTGCCGAGCAGGAAGGGGGGCACCAGGGTGGCAGCCTCCTGCTCCAGCCAGTGGAGGGTCCAGCTGAGGTGGAAAGGCTCCGGCGTCTGGTGCAGTACCAGACAACCGGTGCGATAGGCGTAGAGATACATGAACGGCAGGGTCAGCGGATTGTTGAACCAGACCGCCAGCAGCGCCAGTGGCAGGTTGAGGCTGAATGCCAGCGCCAGACCGACTGCGATGAGCGAGTGCATCGGGATTGGGAACCAGCAGGCGAAGATCCCGGCCGCCACCGCGCCACTCAGGGCGCGAGTGCCCCCTTGCCAGAGGGCTGGGGCAAGCAGTCGCTCACCAAACAGGGCAAACCACTTCTGTTGGCGCAGGGTATCGGGATCTAGCTTGAAGCGGGCAAACCAGCGACTCAGCATGGGCGGGCCATCTTGCGTTTTTGCCACTGGCGCACCGTGCTGATCCGCCAGAAGGTGCGGATCAGGGTGTAACCGATAAGAGAACTGAGCAGGGCCAGGATGAGCGAGCCCAGCAACAGCGGCGGTGCCACTGTGCCCAGTACCGAGACCAGCCACTCCCAGGTGAATTCAATCTCTATCTGCTGCGCCGAATGTCCCAGCAGCTGGCAACCTACCAGATAGGCACCATAGAGCAGGGGCGGCATGGTAAAGGGGTTGGAGAGCCAGACCAGCGCCACCGAGAGCGGCAGATTGACCCGGCACAGGATGGCGCCACCGGCGGCCAGCAGCATCTGGCAGGGGAGCGGCACCCAGGCCATGAAGAGGCCCACCGCAAATGCCCCGGCTGCAGAGCGACGGTTGAGGTGCCAGAGGTTGGCATCGAGCAGCAGTTTGCCGAACAGCCGCAGGTGCTTGTGTTCTTTCAGGGTTTGCTGATCGGGCATCCAGCGTTTAATGAGTCGTTTGGGCATATTGAAACCTTGCTAAATACTTGCTCCATGGATCTGCGTCTGTTGTCGTTTGCCCTGGGGGCAAGCTCCTCACTGCTCTGGCCATGGTTACCTTCACTCGCATGGGGGGGCCTGTTGCTGTCCCTGCTGATCCCCCTTGCATATTGCCGTGCCTGGCGGTGGCTGTTTCTCCTGCTCGGCATCCTCTGGATGCAGGCCAATCTTGCCTATCGGCTGGCCTGGCTGGAGCGGCTGGGCGATCAGACGAGCCACATGATAACCGCAGAGCTGCAAAGTGCAGAGCCCGAGGGGGATAAATTTGTCCGGCTGCTGCTGCGGGTGAGCATCCTCGACGAACAACCGGTGACACCTGAGCCCCTGATCCGGGTCAATGCCTATCAGGCATTGCCCGCCATGACGGTAGGCAGCCGGATCACCCTGGTGACCTCGTTGAAACCGGCTCACGGTCTGGCCAACGAGGCGGGGCTGGATGGGCGGCGTCTGCTGCTGGGCAAGGGGATCACCGCCACTGGCAATCTGCGTCGGGTGATAGATATTCAACAGGCACCTGCGGGTTGGCGTGAACGTTGGTTGGGGGCAGCGACCGAGAGTTGGCGTCCACTTGACTATGCCCCCTTGCTGGCGGCGCTCGCTTTTGGCGAGCAGAGCGGCATCACGGATGCCCAGTGGGAGCTGTTTCGCGGCAGTGGTCTGACCCATATCATCGCCATTTCAGGGCAACACATTGCGCTGGTGGCGGTGCTCGGGTGGTGGTTGGGCAGGCTGTTTGGCCTGCGTGGCGCCATCATCACCTCCCTGCTGTTTGCCGCCGTCTACAGCGCGTTGGCCGGGTTTGCGGTGGCCACCGAGCGGGCCCTGATCATGGTGCTGGTGTGGAGTGTATTGCGCTGGAGCCGGCGAGAGTGGCCGGCCTGGCGCATCTGGCTGTGGGCCTTTGTGGTATTGACCCTCTGGGATCCCTTCGCCCTCTATTCGGCCGGCTTCTGGCTCTCGTTTCTGGCGGTGGCCATCTTGCTGCTGGTGGGATATGTACACGACAAGCCGGGGCTCTGGCAGATCCAGCTCTGGCTGCTGCTTGGTCTGCTGCCGCTGCAACTGGCATTGTTCGAGGGGATAGCGCCTCTTGCCATGGTGATCAACCTGTTGGCGGTACCGCTCTTTTGTATCGCCATCATCCCGCTGGCCCTGATCAGTGTGCTGCTGGCGCCGCTCTCCACCTCGCTTGCCTATGTCCTGTTCTGGCTGGCGGATCTGGGGCTCGGGTGGGTGCTGACGATCCTGAATTGGCTGGCCGATCAACTGCAACTGTGGTGGCCACTACCCAGCTGGTGGCTGCCGCTCTGCACCCTGCTGTTGCTGCTCTGGTTCGCCGCAAAGTGGCGCCCGGCACGCTGGCTCTGGTTACCGGGCACCCTTGCGCTGGTGTTGGCGTGCTGGCCAGCTCCCGCCCGCTGGCAACTGCGGGTGCTGGATGTGGGACAGGGGCTGGCGGTGCTGATCAGCAAGGGGGAGCGTGCCATCCTCTATGACACCGGCGATCGTTATCCCGGAGGCTACAACATGGCGGACGCGGTGATCCTGCCCCAGCTAAGCCATCTGGGGATCCGGGTCATCGATCGCCTCATCATCAGCCACAAGGATCGGGACCATGCCGGCAATCGCAAGCGACTGCTCAGCGCCATGCCGGTGCGTCACGAGTTCTCCTCTTACCCCTTCAGTGAGGGAACCACCCTGTGCCAGCGTGGGCAACAGTGGCGCTGGCAGGGGCTCTCGTTTGTGGTGCTCTGGCCCGAATACCCAGGCGGTGGGCGTAACAACGATGGCTGCGTGGTACGCATCAGCGATGGCGAGCGCAGCATATTGCTGAGCGCCGATATCGAACGGCAGGCCGAACAACGACTGGTGGCGCTGGAGGGGGAGGGGTTGGCCAGCACCTTGCTGGTGAGCCCCCATCATGGCAGTCGCACCTCCTCCACACCCTCGTTTGTCGCGGCGGTGGCGGCAAAGGATGTGATCCACAGCGCCGGTTTTATGAATCAGTGGGGCTTTCCCCGTCCCGATGTAGTAGCCCGCTATCGGGATGCCCGCCAGTGGATCACCGGTCAGCAAGGGGCGATGCTGGTCGAACCCACCGCAGAGGGCTTGAGCGTCACCGCCGAGCGAGATCTGGGGCCTTGGTACCGGCGCAGTGGCGAGTGGTGGCGACCGCGAGTGTGGTTTGAGCAATAATCGGCCATTTCTGCCGTGTAGGAATGCGATATAGGTGGCGGCGCTTGGTGTAAGCCTGCGCTTTGGCTAGAATAGCCCGTCATTTCCATTACTAACGGCTATTCATGCAACAAGAAACCTCACAAGAGAGCTGGCCAGTATTCAAGCGCCTGCTCGGTTATGTCCGTGATCGCAAGCTGGGCCTGGTCGGTGGCATCATCGGGATGCTGGGCTACGCCGCCGTGGATACCACCTTTGTCTACTCCATCAAGCCGCTGATCGATCAGGGCATCAATGGCAACGACAGCACCGTTTTGAAATGGATGCCCTTCTTCGTCCTCGGCATCGTGGCCCTGCGCGGTGTCGCCAACTTTCTCTCCAACTACTGCATGGCCTGGGTCGGCAACCACGTCGTGATGCGTCTGCAACAGCAGGTGTTCAATCACATGGTGGCGATGCCGATGAGCTTCTTCGACCGTCAGAACACCGGTCATCTGCTCTCCAAGGTGACCTATGACGCCAGTCAGGTCTCCTCGGCGGCGAGCACCACGCTGGTGACCCTGGTGCGGGAAGGGGCGACCGTGGTCGGTCTGCTCGGCCTGATGTTCTGGCACTCCTGGCAGCTGTCGGTGATTTTCCTGGTGGTTGGCCCGCTGGTGGGGGTCATCATCGGCCTTATCAGCCGCCGTTTCCGCCAGATCAGCCGTCACATCCAGCAGGCGGTAGGGGATATCACCACCTCCACCGAGCAGATGCTCAAAGGGCACAAAGAGGTGTTGATGTTTGGTGGCCAGAAGGTGGAAGAGAAACGCTTCTTCCAGGTCAGCAACAACATGCGCCAGCAAACCATGAAGATGGTCGCTGCCGATGCCATCGGCAGCCCTGTGGTGCAGATGGTTGCCTCCATCGCGCTGGCTGCCTTCCTCTATGTAGCTACCATCGACAGTGTGCGCAGCGAGCTGACTGCCGGTACGTTTACCGTCATGATCACCTCCATGATGATGCTGCTCAAGCCGCTGAAAAGCCTGACCGACGTCAACAACCAGTTTCAGCGCGCCATCACTGCCTGCCACAGCCTGTTTGGCCTGCTCGACAGCGAGCCTGAGCAGGATACCGGCACCCGTACTCTGGAGCGTGCTCGCGGCGAGATCGAGTTTCGCAACGTCACTTTCACCTACCCGACCAAGGACACCCCGGCGCTGCACAACGTCAGCTTCAAGGTGGAGGCGGGTAAGTCGGTGGCGCTGGTGGGCCGTTCCGGCTCTGGCAAGAGTACCATTGCCAGCCTGCTGACCCGCTTCTACGACATCGATCAGGGCGAGATCCTGCTGGATGGCATCAACATCCGCGAATACAAGTTGAGCGAGCTGCGCAAGCAGTACGCGCTGGTCTCCCAGCATGTCCACCTGTTCAACGACTCGGTGGCCAACAACATCGCCTACGCCGCGGAAGACAAATACAGCCGCGACCAGATCGTGCAGGCTGCCCGCATCGCTCATGCCGACGAATTCGTCAGCAAGATGAGCAACGGGTATGACACTGTGGTTGGCGAGAACGGTGCATCCCTCTCCGGTGGTCAGCGTCAGCGTGTTGCCATTGCGCGCGCCCTGCTGCGCGATGCGCCGGTTCTGCTGCTGGATGAGGCCACCTCGGCCCTCGATACCGAATCCGAGCGCCACATTCAGGCGGCTATCGACGAGCTTTGCAAAGCGCGTACCTCGCTGGTGATCGCCCACCGTCTCTCCACCATCGAGAAGGCGGACGAGATCCTGGTGATCGACGAAGGCCATATCGTCGAGCGCGGGAACCACGAAGCATTGATGGAGCAGCGCGGCACCTATGCCCAGCTGCGCGCTATTCAGTTTGGCAACGCGGGAAGCAAGGCCTGATGCTGGAACGGCTCTGGTATCGCAAAAGTGGCTGGCGCTGGTTGCTGGCCCCTTTTGCCCTGCTGTTCGCCATCATCAGCGGCACCCGCCGCTACGCCTATCGTCATGGCTGGCGCAAGGGGTATCGCTCCTCCTTGCCGGTCATTGTTGTGGGCAATATTTCGGTGGGGGGCAACGGCAAGACGCCAGTGGTGGTCTGGCTGGTGGAGCAGTTGCAAGCCCGCGGCTATCGCCCCGGGGTGGTGAGCCGTGGTTATGGCGGCAAGGCGCCCCATTACCCCTATCGGCTGGATGAGACCAGCACCACGGCGCAGGCCGGAGATGAGCCGGTGCTGATTGCCCGGCGCTGCGGCTGCCCCGTGGTGGTTGCCCCGAAACGGGCCGACGCGGTACGACTGCTGGAGCAGAGCGGTGAGGTGGATATCATCATCACCGACGATGGTCTGCAGCACTATGCGCTGGCCCGCGACATCGAGCTGGTGGTGGTGGACGGAGCGCGCCGTTTCGGCAACGCCTGCTTGCTGCCGATGGGGCCGCTGCGCGAGCCGATCACTCGGCTCAAACGGGTGGACGCCATCATCTGCAACGGCGGCGAGCCGGGCAAGGGGGAGTACCCCATGCAACTGGTCGCCGACACCCCGCGACGGGTGCGCGACGATGCACCGCTTGCCGCCCCCTTGTCGGGGCCGGTTGATGCGCTGGCGGGGATCGGTCATCCACCCCGCTTCTTTGCCACCCTAGAAGGGCTCGGCTATCAGCTGGATCAGCAGGCCGCCTACGGCGATCATCACCCCTTCGATCGGGATGATCTGGTGGGGCGCTTTGCCAGCAAGCCGCTGCTGATGACCGAGAAGGATGCGGTCAAGTGCCGCCCGTTTGCCCTCGATAACTGGTGGTATCTGCCGGTCAGTGCCGAGTTGCCAGCCTCCCTGCTCGATGCCCTGCTGCACAAGCTGGGGGCGAAGGCAAAGGGTGCGACTAAGGCGCAAGATTAATCTCCCTTGCTTGAGCGAGGGAGAAGTGGACCAATAGCGGTCCCGTATGGAATATCTGGTTGCTCGACATCCATCGCTGGCGTGATGAAGCCGCCAGCGCGACATCGTTGAAGGAGTATCGTTTTGGCTTTGGACATCAAGTTGCTCGACATCATCGCCTGCCCGGTCTGCAAGGGTAAGCTGCATTACAACAAAGCAGTTCATGAGTTGGTCTGCCGCTTCGACAAGCTGGCCTATCCGCTGGAGGAGGGGATCCCGGTGCTGCTGGAGAATCGTGCCCGTCCGCTCAATAGCGATGAGCTGCCGTCATGAGTTTCGTTGTCGTTATTCCTGCCCGCTATGCGTCAACCCGTCTGCCGGGCAAGCCGCTGGCGGATATCCATGGCAAGCCCATGGTGCAGCACGTGGTGGAGAAAGCCCTGCAATCGGGTGCCGATCGGGTGATCGTCGCCACTGACGATGCCCGGGTACAGCAGGCATTGTTGAGCACCGGCGTCGAGGTGTGCATGACCTCACCGGATCACCAGTCCGGCACCGAGCGTCTGGCCGAGGTGTGCCGTCACTACGGCTTTGCCGCCGATACCATCATCGTCAATGTGCAGGGGGATGAGCCGCTCATTCCGCCCGCCATCATTCGTCAGGTGGCGGACAATCTGGCCGCTGCCACGGCGCCGATGGCGACCTTGTCGGTGCCGATCAAGGATGCGGAAGAGGCGTTCAACCCGAACGCAGTGAAAGTGGTGACTGACAAGGATGGCTACGCCCTCTACTTCAGTCGCGCCAGCATTCCTTGGGATCGGGATCGCTTTGCCAAGAGCCATGAGCAGATTGGTGACCACTACCAGCGTCATATCGGTATCTATGCCTATCGCGCCGGCTTTATCCAGCGTTACGTAGACTGGGCACCGAGCGTGCTGGAGCAGGTCGAGGCGCTGGAGCAGCTGCGGGTGCTCTGGTACGGGGAGAAGATCCACGTCGCCCAGGCCCTTGAAGCGCCGCCTGTCGGGGTGGATACCCAGGCCGATCTGGAGAAGGTGCGCGCCTTTTTGGCCAAGTGATGGCCACAGCACTAACGTCATGAAGAACGGTGTCGCAAGGCACCGTTTTTTGTTTTGAAATTTTATATAATTATTTGATTTTAAACGCTAAACATGGGTTTTCTCAAACTTTTGGCGTGCATGGTTTGCCAAAGCGACGAGTTTGGTTATGATGCAAGACGCCCTGTTAACCCTAACCGGGCGGCTAAAACGAGATAAAACGGGGTGTTTGGGTGATAAATGTATTCCTGGTCGATGATCATGAGCTGGTGCGTACAGGGATAAGACGCATTCTTGAAGATGTGCGCGGGATCAAGGTGGTGGGCGAGGCACAGAGCGGCGAGACCGCAGTCACTTTCTGTCGCCAACACCATCCGGACGTGATCCTGATGGACATGAACATGCCGGGTATTGGTGGTCTGGAAGCGACCCGCAAAATTCTGCGGATCCGCCCCGATGTGCGCATCATAGTGCTGACCATTCATTCAGAAAATCCGTTCCCCACCAAGGTGATGCAGGCAGGCGCCGCCGGTTACCTGACCAAGGGGGCTGCTCCTGACGAGATGATCCAGGCGATCCGGCTGGTGCACTCCGGTCAGCGCTACATCTCCCCGGAGATTGCCCAGCAGATGGCCCTCAGCCAGTTTGCCTCCGCTGACGAGAATCCCTTCAAGTCCCTCTCCGAGCGCGAGCTGCAGATCATGATGATGATCACCAAGGGGCAGAAGGTGACTGATATCTCCGAGCAGCTCAACCTGAGCCCGAAGACGGTCAACAGCTACCGCTATCGTCTCTTCAGCAAACTGGGGATTAACGGTGACGTGGAACTGACCCATCTGGCCATTCGCTATGGCATGCTGGATGCCGATACCCTCTAATCGGGTGGCGTGTGGTCACAAAGGCGGCGCGTGCCGCCTTTTTGCTTTTCTGCCCCTTTGCTTTTCAGGCGGCGGGGGCAGTATGCTCTGCCCGTCAATTTTTGCCTTTGTGTGAGCCGAGTAGCTGATGACCCTCTCTCCCGAACATCTCTTCGACAGCAAGGCGTTTCTGAGCGCCGTCACCCATCAAAGTGGCGTCTACCGCATGTATGACAGCGGTGGCACCGTGATCTATGTGGGCAAGGCCAAGGATTTGAAAAAGCGGCTCGCTTCCTACTTTCGCACCAACGTCGACAGCATCAAGACCCGCACCCTGGTGCGACAGATCGCCGATATTCAGGTCACCGTTACCCACACCGAGACCGAGGCGCTGATCCTCGAGCACAACCTCATCAAGCAGTACCAGCCCCGCTACAACGTATTGCTGCGAGACGACAAATCCTACCCCTGGATCATCATCACCGCGCACCAGCATCCGCGCATCGGCGTCCATCGCGGTGCTCGCAAGGTGAAGGGGGAGTACTTCGGCCCGTACCCCTCTGGCAGCGCGGTGCGTGAGAGCTTGCACCTGATGCAGAAGATTTTTCCGGTGCGTCAGTGCGAGGATGCGGTCTATGCCAACCGCACCCGTCCCTGCCTGCTCTATCAGCTCAAGCGTTGCGCCGGCCCTTGCGTGGCTGGATTGGTGAGCGAGGCCGAATATACCCAGCAGGTGGAGCTGGCCAAACTGTTTCTGGCGGGCAAGAACCAGCAGGTGATTGGCGAACTGGTGGGCAAGATGGAGTCCGCCAGCGGCGATCTGCGCTTTGAAGAGGCAGCTCGCTATCGGGATCAGATCCTGGCGCTGCGCCGGGTCACCGAACAGCAGTCGGTGAGCGGCAACGTGCTGGACGAGCTGGATGTGGTGGGGGTCGCCTTCCAGCAAGGTGCTGCTTGCATCCACGTGCTCTTTATCCGTCAGGGCAAGGTGCTGGGTTCGCGCAGCTACTTCCCGAAAGTGCCGGCTGACACCCCGCTCGATGAGGTGGTGCAATCCTTCCTGCTGCAGTTCTATCTGTCGGGGCAGGGGGGACGGCAGATCCCGAGCGAGGTGCTGCTTGATGTGGCCCTTGAGGATGAAAGCGTCATCGCCGAAACCCTGAGCCAGACAGCTGGCTACAAGGTGCGGGTGGTGAGCCGTACCCGCGCCGAACGGGCCCGCTTTATCAAGCTCGCCTCCATCAACGCCGAGACGGCGCTGCGCTCGCGGCTGGCTCACAAGAGCACCATCACCGCTCGCTATGATCAGCTGGAAGAGCTGCTGGAGCTGGAGCGCCCCATCGCCCGCATGGAGTGTTTCGATATCTCCCACACCATGGGGGAGCGCACCGTGGCCTCTTGCGTGGTGTTCAACCGGGAGGGGCCGCTCTCATCGGAATATCGTCGTTTTAATATCGACGGTATCACTGGCGGTGATGACTACGCGGCGATGGAGCAGGCGCTGGAGCGCCGCTTTGGCAAGCAGCAGGAGCCGGACAAGGTGCCTGATGTGCTGTTTATTGACGGTGGCCTCGGCCAGTTGCGCCGCGCCGAAGAGATCCTGGCCCGTCAGCTGGAGTTTCTCGGCGGCAAATATCCGCTGCTGGTGGGGATTGCCAAGGGGGTCACCCGCAAGGCGGGGTTGGAAACTCTCATCATGGGGGAGAGCCACGAAGAGCTGCATTTGCCGGCAGATATGCCCGCTTTGCACCTTATTCAGCATATTCGCGATGAATCCCACCGTTTTGCCATTACCGGCCACCGGGCCAGACGGGCCAAGGCCCGCACCAGCAGTAGTCTGGAGGATATTCCGGGGGTGGGGCCGAAACGGCGGCAGGCACTGCTCAAATATCTGGGCGGCCTGCAGGAGGTCAAAAAGGCGAGCGTGGATGAACTGGCCAAGGTACCCGGCATCAGTCAGGAGCTGGCCCAGACCATCCACGATGGCTTGCACAGCGCCTGAGCAGGGTTAGCAGCATGGCAAAATCGCTAACTCCTTGATGCACAAGAGCCGTGACGCGGGGGGGCCGTAAATGCCATAATGGCCCCCGCATTTTGAGAAGATTGATGGATTAAAAAGACCAAGACGGGCGCCAGTGCGGTTGCATCGCAAATCGGCTTTGGCGCACTATGTAGCGACGTACAAGAAGTGGCTGAAAATAATGACAAACATACCTAACCTGTTGACGTTTTTCCGGATTTTGCTCATTCCCGTCTTCGTCATCCTGTTCTATCTGCCTTATCAATGGTCCTATCTGGCTGCCGCCATCGTCTTTATTCTGGCCGCTGCCACCGACTGGTTTGATGGCTATCTGGCTCGCAAGCTCAATCAGTCCACCGCCTTTGGCGCCTTCCTCGACCCGGTTGCCGACAAGATCATGGTCGCCGCCGCACTGGTGGTTATCGTCGAACACTACAACACCATCTGGGTGACCATCCCCGCCATGACCATGATTGGCCGCGAGATCATCATCTCCGCCCTGCGTGAGTGGATGGCCGAGCTAGGCAAACGCTCCTCGGTGGCGGTCAGCTGGATTGGCAAGTGGAAGACCATGATCCAGATGGTGTCGCTCACCGGTCTTATCTGGCAATACAACGTCTGGATGGTGTGGCTCGCCTATGTGATGCTCTATGTCGCCACCGTGCTCACCTTCTGGTCGATGTTCCAGTACATGAAGGCCGCCTGGGGCGATTTGACCCACCACGCCAACCTGTGAGTCACCCGCACCGCAAGGTGAGGTTTCCGCTGATTTGAGGCAGGAAACGGCCAAAGGCGCTAAAACCGTTCAAAAAGGGCAAAAAATGCCCGAACGATCAGGTAATTAAATATTTCTGGTTGACTGGGCGAGGAACATCGCTAGAATGCGTCCTCGTAGTCAGGCAGTCAGCCAGACCAATGCGGGAATAGCTCAGTTGGTAGAGCACGACCTTGCCAAGGTCGGGGTCGCGAGTTCGAGTCTCGTTTCCCGCTCCAAATTCAGACAATAGAGAGCCAACTCTCTTTTGCATGGCGCGTTAGCAAAGCGGTTATGCAGCGGATTGCAAATCCGTTTAGTCCGGTTCGACTCCGGAACGTGCCTCCATATTGACAAGCCCGCCACGCGAGCTTGACACCGATTGCGGTGCCCGAGTGGTGAAATCGGTAGACACAAGGGATTTAAAATCCCTCGACGTTCGCGTCGTGCCGGTTCGATTCCGGCCTCGGGCACCATTAAGATTAAAGAAAAAAGCCTTTCAGATTAAACAGATACGACGCTTTATTGCGTCGTTTTTGTTTTTAACTCTCTCCAAGATTTCTCTCCAACTTTTCCTTTCTTGTTCATTTCTTGTCTAAGCGACTTACTACTTCCTGCTACTCGTTGCGAACAACCTGCGCTTCGCCCCAACATAGCCAAGGACACGTGGTTAGCCTGCGCTCTGGGTCTTTCCGGGGTCTGTCTCTGGTGCTGAGACAAGTGCCGCTCACCGTTACCCCTTCCTCTTAACCCCTCCCAAACCCGCATTGAATCCCCTTTGAAACAGATATTAATCCCATGATCTAACCCATCATCGGAGGTATCTATGCAGACCAAATTTCGCTTTACCAATGCAGCCATCAAGGCTTTGCCCGCACAACAACGAGAGGCTGGCGCTACTGAACTGGAGTTCTCCGATACAGAGGTCATCGGCTTAAAACTCTTGTCAGGAAAAAGCCAGGGCAGTAAGCGTTTCCTACTGCGCTATACCCTCCAGGGCAAGAAGCGCAGCATCGCTTTGGGACGATTCGGCGATATCGACGTGAGCCAGGCCAGGACCATTGCCCGCAAGTACAAGGCGATGTTGGCAGAAGGCATTGACCCGGTAGCAGAGCGGGATAGCTACAAAACCGAGCCCACCCTTTCGGAGTTCTTCTGGCAGACCTTTTTGCCGCACCTCAAGACCATCGGCAAACGGTCGATCAACAGCGACATTCAGCGGTTCAAACACAACATATAACCACGCTTTGGTGCCATGCGTTACCGGCAACTCAAGGCGATGGATGTCCTGCAGTTGCAATCGGAGATGGTTCACCCCAACAACCCTCAGCAGACGGCCTACGCACCGAGTACCGCCAACCGGGTTCTGGCCCAGTTAAAGACCATGGGCAGCTATGCGGTGCGCTGGGGCATTCTGGACACCAACGAGGCGGCCAAGATCAAGCTGTTGAAGGAGGACAATGCCAGGACGCGTTTCCTATCGATTGAAGAGATGAAACGGGTCATTGAGGTGGCATTGCAGGATCGCAATCAAGCCGCAGGCAGCTTCATCGCGATGCTCTACCTGACGGGGGCAAGAAAGTCAGAGGTGTTACTCGCTAAATGGGAACATGTGAACTGGGAGGATAAGACGCTGTTCGTACCCCTGACCAAGAATGGCAAGAGCCGGATCATTTACCTGAGTGCGTTGGCTATCGATATTCTGGAGAAGCTCCCCAGAATAGCCGGTAATCCCTATGTGTTCGCGAGCCAGCATATTCGCTGCCAGGGTAAGCCCATCGGTGAACCAAGGTGCGCCTATGAGCGGGTGTTGCAGAAAGCCGGTATCGAAAACCTTGATGAGGTTTGCTTCCATACGGCTCGCCATTCGGTCGCCAGCGCCTTGGTCTCTTCCGGGCAATACAGCCTGTATGACGTCAAGGCGCAATTGGCCCACGCCAGCATTCAATCCTCCCAGCGGTATGCAAAGCTGACTTCTGAGCGCAGCCGCAATATCAGTGAAGGTCTCTCGTCGATGATCCAAGCGGAATGACCGAAAAGGTATTGTTTATAAACAGATATTAATAACCAGACAGCGCTGTCACATCGGCTGTTGGTCCACATTTCACAGTTCCCAGGCCCTTAAGTTCATCTGAGCTTAAGGGCCTTTTTGTTGGAGAGAAACACGATGAAAACTTGTATGGAATGGCCGGAGGAGACATTGCTCGCGGCCTACCCGGCACTCCATGTCTCGGTCATGGAGCAAATTATCGAACCCTTTTCATCAGTAGAGGAGGCAAGAGCATTCTGGGACACGACCGGTTGTAGTCTGGTCATTATCGAGATGACGGACTCGGTGAGTGAGTTCCAAGCCATGCCACAGCATACCCAGAATCAGGTGATGTTCGGTTTGCGTTACCCGGAGCAAGAGTTCGCCATATCCGAAGATTGGCGTTTGTTGCTGGCCATTCTCAACGATGAGGGTGCTGGGATTTACCTGCTGATCCACTCAGATGCACCGCTGATCACCACCCTGGAGGGGATGCACCATGAGTAATCCCAGCCATAGCGACATCATGCGCAAGTTAAAAGAGATCAAGGGGATTAAGGAGCTGCTGGAGAAGGCCGTGCTCTTGTATGTCCTGCTCACGGATGGCGATCTGCCGGTCTGGTGCTATGCGCTCATCATCGGTGCGTTGGCTTATCTGGTAAACCCGTTCGACGTGGTACCAGATCCCATTCCATTTGCCGGTTATCTGGATGACTTATCGGTCATCACCTCGGCATTAGCCGCACTGCCGGTTAAGTCGCACCACCGTCAATCCGCGAAAGACCGAATGAGATCACTGTGACAGTGATGGAGTCGGTCCTGTCACGCTATCGCGTTTTCTATGACCCTTTATCTATGACCCTTTTACCGATGATCCGGGGATTATGAATCGCCGATCATCTAATCCATTTGTAAGGACATTATCATGGCAAGACCCCGTAAATACCGTGTTGAAGAGACCCCTAAACCTGCCAGCGCCACGCCAGCCGAAGAGAGCCCACTCACATCCGGAGCAAGCGGCTGCGCCGAGCCTCTCTCGCCAGCCCTTGCGGCTGACGCCGACAAGGCCAGGCCTGGACCCGGCGACACCGCAGAGTCCGTGCCTGGCAGCCCCGACCCACTCCATATCCCTACAGGCGTTGATGGAGCTGTGAATACTGAGCCGGTCATTGAATCAAACAATGATCTCCCCAGCGTCACAGACCCCATACATACGTTGATCCGTTATACCGCAGAGAAACTCAGTGCCAGGTCAGAAGGCTTGATCTTCTACGCTCTCGGTTGCCATGAGGAGACCGGCGAGTTGTTCCTGAAAATCACCGGCAATCAGGGTAGGGGGCTGCATAGCAAGGAGTGGATTGCGTTGTCAGAGATTGACGGCATCTTGCGCTCCTTGCCCGCAGACAAGCCGTTTAAATCCAGCGTCATGAAGCGACTGTTTAAAGGGGGCAGCGCCAATAACGCCGGATTCTTATCAGCCATTCTGCGCTCGGACGGGCTGAAGTTGATCCAGAAGGCTGACGGCAATCCGATGCTGCACGAACTGGTGCCTGATTACCTTGAGCGCTTGGGGTCGCTAACCAATGAGCTCTGTACCTTAGCTCCTACCTTCGAATAACCCCTGCATAGTGCTCACCTGTCCAAGGGTGAGCCCCCCAAACAACCAAACTGAGGTGATTATGACGATCCCATTTGCGGATGGCTTTGCCCTGCCTGTCAGTCAGGCATTGATGAGTATTCTGGATCAGGAACTGGTTAGATCTGGAACAGTGCTGAAGGGAAAATCCAGTCTGGTCTTCAACTTCCGAGATCCGGATTACGGCCCGGTTCGTGGCGGGTTTCATCCGGTGGAAATTCGGCTGCTAAAGCGTAAAGACCGGTGGCAATTCGATTACGTGACGGACTTTAGTTATCAGGGGCCGGAGGAGATGGCTGAGTTGGTCAAGGAGATCGACTTCAACTTTTTGTGCGAAGAATACTACCTGCTCCGTTACGGCCAGATGGGACCAGCGTCGGCCATGGAGCTCTATACGATGTGGGAGTCGAACTTCGTCAGTTACTACCAGATGGGCGTGTTTACCGTCTCAGTGGCTGCGTAACCGTCGCACCGGACAGGAGAGGAACAGGAACCTGCGGCGGTTTGGTACTGGCAGTGGCGTTGTCATGTTTACCTTTCCATGCGGGGCAAGGAGCCATGGACTAACCCAACTCGAAACCGGTCAGCGGCTCAGTAGGTTAGTCCATCCCTCGGCTGTTTCAGGTGTCCCTTTCACCACCTATCCCCCAAAACAAGTATCCCCGGCCCGTGGCTGGGTGGCTTGTTTTTTTGTCATCAGCGAGGAGGGAGAAAGACAGATATGTGTGTATCCCCAATAGCGTTATTCCACCAAGCATGATTTACATTAATTATCAGTTGGTTATGTGGTTATCCTCTTATGCAACAGGGATTGATTGCGCAGTCAGTCCCAAAGTGTCTCTGCCCCCTGAACGGTCGACAACCAAGAAAGTTCGCGCAACCGCTCATAGTGTGATGACCGCAAATGTTCATCAACTCAATGAGGTGATAAGGTGGGACTCTTACGCATCATTAATTAGTGTCTGTCACAACCTGAGGTCTGAGCAATCTGGTAGCGACAGCCTGGGGCGGTAGCGTGTTGCGAGCCGCATGGATCTCAATGTTGGTTAGGTAGAAAATCTGCTGCGTTCGCCACATTGGGTAGGAAGACGGGCTCGAGTGTAGGATTGATGCGGGGGTTTATGGTGCGAAGTCGTATCTTTGATACTCATGCTATACGGGCCCATCAATGCAGATATGCGGCAAAGCGCCGTTGAATATAGCTGTTAGAGCTAAAAAGGAAATCTATGAGTTTGGATGAAATCGGAAAGGTAGTATTAGAACTTGTCTCATCAGTGGTTATAGCAATACCAGTGTCATTTTTATCAGTTAAATTTGCTTTGCGTAAGTTCAAGTCTGAAAAATGGTGGGATAAAAAATTACAATGTTATTCAGATATTTCAGACTATCTTAGTCGAATTATAATCTATGCAGACATGGTGCTTGATGTTGAACTCGATGATGTAAATCACGACGAAGCTTCATTCGAAGCACAAAAATTGCAGTTTAATGAAGCAATGTTTAAATTACAAGCTCATGCACATTCGAGTGTCATTTTTCTCGAGAATGACTCGTACAAAGCCGTATTGAACTTTGCAAATAAGTTATTTCGAATTGAAACGAGTTCAGTGGATTCCGAAAAGCTTGGCATGCTCAGAGAAGAAGCTGAGGCTTGTTCGTCCGTGATAGCTTCAAATGCAAAAAAGGCGCTGGGAGTCTAGCCCATTTTTTTCTCACAGGTCTTGTGCTTATTGTTACTTCCCGAGGTCTGAGCAATCTGGTAGCGACAGCCTAGAGCGGGTGCGTCTGGCGATTCGAGAGGTCTCAAAATTGGGTAGGTAGAAATCAGCTGTGAGCGTCAGATCGGTTAGAGCAACGAGTTTGTTTAATGCATTGATGATGCGTAATTTATGGATATGAAGTCGAATGTGGGATGCTCATGCTATGTGACATCCACCAACGCAAATATGCAGCATAACGCCAGTGAGTATAGTTGTTAGCTTTCTTTTCGTTGCATCAATCAATAAATCCAAGAGGTACTACTTATGACAATTTTTGAACCAGGTGTTCAATATAAAGATCTTGATGGGATTGTTCATGCAGATCGTGATGATAATCAGTATGCAACTGATTACTTAAGAAATAACCAAAAAATCACTAAAGAAGACTATGTATTTGGAATTCAGGTTTTTTCGTCTGTGCATAATGTTAGACAAAATACACTAACAGTCAGATTCCTACATTCTGATGTTTCAGGTTATGAGAATATCCAAGAAAAAATGAGAGTTGAAGGTGATGCTCTTACTCTAAACGTAGTTGAAATTGATATGCCGTACAATGTATTTTTCGGTTTGTTTAAACGCTTTAGTTTAACTTTATCACCAAATGGTTTATTAGAAAGTAAGTCATATACTACACCATAAAAAGCTAATAAGGCGTTCAAGCTAAAGCTCAAACAATCCTCCAAACGGCTAACAGGGCATTGCAGCGGAGCAAGCCCCTGAATGTGGTGTTATACGTAAAATATAATGTAAGGAGTATCGGTATGCCAAAGTACTACAGTGCAAAAATTAGGGTCGAGCAAACTTTTGAGGTAAACATCGTAGCCGAAGATGAAATATCGGCGAAACGGCAGGCAAGAGAAATTGATTTTGGAAAAAGCGACCCGATTTCGAGCCAACTCACTGGTGTTGAACTCGTTCTAGAAGGAGAGGCATCCTACGATGTAGGTACACGAATAAAGCACTTTCTTTTTGGTATCGGGGAAATAAAAGGTCTTGTTAGAACCACCAATGCCAATAACCACTTTGGCCATAGCGCTACAGTTGAATTTGAAAACGGTGTAATAAAAAATATTCACTTACCACTGGCGCGAGAAAAAGTTGAAATCTTGGGGTAAACGCATAACCCGTCGCTAGGTCCAATGTGGTGGTGATATGGCAGGACTCTTACGCAAATTAGTGTTTGCCGCAACCTGATGCCTGAGCAATCTGGTAGCGGCAGCCTGGGGCTGTAGCGTGGATTGCCACATTAGACAAAGCAACGAGGCAATGCCTTGATGTCGTTGATTTATAGGTATGAAGTCTTATTTTGGATGCTCATGCTATGTGGCATCCACTAATGCAGGTACACGGCAAAACACCGTTGGGTATATCTGTTATCTTCTACTCGAAGAACCTCATTCAGGAAAACATATGTCTGTGATTACGAATTCCGTCTTAACAAAGGAAAAACTCTCTACTACTCTTAAAAAATATGTAGAAGCATTAAACTGGCTTGATTCTAAAGGCTTTAACATAGGGCCTAGTCGGTTAAAAAGATATCAAACACATTATGAATCTCTTATTCATAACTGGGGGAATGAGACTATTCTGGAAATAGTCACCAACAAAAATTACGCCAGTGCTATTTATGAAGCTTATGAGGTGATTGAAATAAAAGATAAACTAGAAGAAATTGAGTGCAAGGAAGTGTATGAAAGTTTGAAAAAATCCCTTTCAGGGGTTGAGTTGTATAGTGATGAGTTAAGCATTGCCAAGCCTAGCTCTGCGAGAAATTTTTCGTTTGAACTATATATGGCTAGATATTTCAAACGTGCTGGGTACGACCTCAACTTTAACACTATTGCTGATTTTAATGCCCACAATGCTGAGGACTCCATTTTTGTAGAATGCAAAAGGCCAGCAAAAGAAGAGACTGTGGGGAAAAACATAGAAAATGCTCTCAAGCAATCTATGAAGCGTTTTATCGAGAATGATTGTAGAAATCAAAAAGGAGTAGCAGCTATTGATTTGACCGCTCTTATAAACCCAAACTTAAATTTTTTGGTTACTGATGATATAAATGCTGTACCTGCCATTTTGAAAAAATCTGATAACGAATCTTCACCTGAAGTTAAAAGGCATTTCGACAAATATGGTGAGCATTGCATCTCAGTAATGTTTCATTGGCGTGTTCCCGTTCTTCATCTCAAAGAGGAAACTGTGGGGCTTTACGAGAGGTGTTTTAGTGTACCGATTTTTAAATCAGGCACTTCCTCTGAAGAGGTATTCTATAGGTCAAATAATGAACTAGTGCGATCTGTAGGGCTATAAGCAAACAAAGTACTGCATTCACATTTTTTTACATCTTGCACCAAGAAATCCGATGAGCACGGAGCTCTACAGTGAGAAGTGCGGTTATTCATGAAAAATTAATTTAACAAAAATGAATGCATAGAATATAGAGGAAGAGAAGAGCAATATGTCCCAGTTAGACTACAAAAAACAAGCTCAGGATTTTTATGGTAAGGCTCCTGCTATTATTCTGGGCAGTGGTGCCTCGGCCGCACACGGAATGTCTGGAATGGTGGCTCTTGCGAATCATTTGGTCATGCACACAGATATTTCTGATTTGTCCGATGCAGAGATCGTTGCTTGGAGTGAATTCTGTCGGGTTTTACAAGAAGGGATAGACCTCGAGACTGCATTGCATAAAGTCACTCTTTCCGACACGCTGACCGCAAGAATTATTAAAGCAACTTGGACACTCATTAACCAGGAAGATATTTATATTTTTCAAAACTCTCTTCAAAACAATGCCATGTTCCCCTTGAGTCGCTTACTTGAGCATATGTTCAAAAGCAGTCTCAAGATGATAAACATCATCACTACAAATTATGATCGTTTGGCAGAGTATGCTTGTGATCAAGGCAGAATACATCACTACACCGGCTTCACACATGGTTACTTTCGTCAACTATCAACCCCAACTGAAATAACTGCTTCCCGCCGGGTTAATATATGGAAAGTACACGGCTCTCTAGACTGGTTTCAGTCCCCTCTCGAAGATACTGTTGCTCTTGTTAACATCCATTCTATACCAGAAAATTACGAAGCGCAGATCGTTACGCCAGGGGCGCATAAATATCAAAAAACACATTTAGAGCCTTTTCGTTCAATTATAAACAACGCTGATGAGGCCATAAAACATGCCAATTCGTATCTGTGTATTGGCTACGGCTTCAATGATGAACATATTCAGCCAAAGCTTGTAGCGAAATGCCTGCGTCAGAAAACGCCGATTACAATTATTACTTATGCTCTTTCTGCTGCCGCCAGAAAACTCATTATAAATGGCAATGCACAAAATTATTTGGCAATAGAACGAGGCGAAACTGACAATCAGTCGATTGTCTACTCTTCCCTGAGTAAGTCTCCAGTGGTCGTTGATCAAAATATCTGGAGTTTCGAAGGATATATGTCACTAATTATGTAGGAATGAGACATGTCTATTTTTAACTTTAAGGACGAAGAAGCCCTTGGAAAGGTGGCTTCTGTAGACACAACAAACGTGATCGTGGAAGTGGAAAACGTTGACCAACTCAAAAGATTACAAGTTAATCATCTCGCTGTCCTCCAAAGCAGTCGCCCTGGGCAGCACCTCATTGGCCTCATCACGCAGGTGACCCGCAAGCGCGTCATCGAAAGTATTATCAATGATGGAATCAACGACCAGAACTCGGAGCTCAATTTGTGCCGTATCACCCTGATTGGCACCATGCTGGATCGTGACGGAGTGAGGGAAAACGTATTTCGTCGCACCCTCGAAAGTGTTCCTGAAATCGATGCTAATTGCTTTTCGCTGGAAGGCGAAAACCTCACAGGCTTCATGCGGACGCTTTCCAATGTAGCAGCAGGTGGCAACTCATTGACACTTGGGAAATACACGCTGGACGAGCATGCAGTTGCCTATCTAAATGGCAATAAATTCTTCCAACGTCACGCATTCATCGGTGGTAGCACTGGTTCGGGTAAGTCCTGGACGACCGCAAAGATCATCGAGCAGATGTCGGGACTCTCAACGGCGAATGCCATTGTCCTAGACCTTCATGGAGAATATGCGCCTCTAGTCGGTGATGGTCTTCAACACTTCAAGGTCGCCGGACCGGCGGATGTTGAGGCAAAGCGTACTATTGATGATGATGTGCTTTACCTACCTTATTGGTTGCTTTCATATGAAGCGCTCGTGTCCATGTTCGTTGATCGCAGTGACCAAAACGCGCCTAACCAAGCCATGATTATGGCTCGTGAAATCAACCAGGCGAAGCAAAAGTACCTAGAAGATAACGATCAGCAGGAAGTGTTGAAGCATTTCACTGTCGACAGCCCGGTTCCATTTTCTCTAGATGTCCTTATTGGGCGGTTGAATGAAATCAACGTAGAAATGGTTCCCGGCGCCAAGGCTGGCACAGAAAAACAAGGCGATTTCTTCGGTAAGCTTGCCCGCATGATTTCCCGGCTTGAGAACAAAATCTCCGATAGACGCCTTGGCTTCATGTTCAATGGCGGCGGAGATATTCTGGATTTTGGCTGGCTTGAGAAGTTCACCAATGCCGTTCTGGGCAGCACTGGTGAGAATGGTAAGGCCGGGAGCAAGATTATCGATTTTTCAGAGGTTCCATCAGACGTCCTGCCATTGATCGTTTCCCTCGTCGCACGGGTCACTTTCTCCGTCCAGCAGTGGACTCCCTCTGAGTTACGCCACCCTATCGCACTCCTCTGCGATGAAGCGCACCTCTACATGCCTCAGCGCAATATGGCAGATTCTGCCGATGATATCTCACTGGATATTTTCGAGCGAATTGCTAAAGAAGGCCGTAAATACGGCGTTAGCCTTGTGGTGATAAGCCAGCGTCCCTCCGAGGTGAATAAGACGATGCTTAGCCAATGCAGCAACTTTGTATCCATGAGGTTGACAAACGCTGAGGACCAGGGGGTTATCAAGAGATTGCTTCCTGATAGTCTTGGCGGGTTCAGTGATATACTTCCCACACTTGACACCGGCGAGGCTTTGGTTGTCGGTGATGCGAGCTTACTTCCGAGCCGAATCAGGATCGATGAGCCCAAAAATAAACCGAATAGCGGTACGGTGAATTTCTGGGATGAATGGCAAAATCCAGTCAAGGAGAAACGGTTGTCGATAGCCATCGAAAATTGGCGCAAGCAGAGTATTCAATAGAGTTTCAATCTGAACTCGTATTAACAATTCGTTCCAGCCCGCAGCGGTCGCGCTAAAGTGCGCCGCTGATCGCTAGCATTACAAAAAAACAAACTAGAGAATCAATGATAGATGGATTTCCCAAAGAGAATTAAACAACACAAAGCAGAATCCGATTCTTACGCTATTCTACTTTATAAGTTAAGGGATTTAGGGATATTTAGAAATTTAACCGACAATGACTATGGCATCGACTTTGAGATTGAGTTGGTTGAAGATGATAAAGTAACAGGGAAATATATAAAAGCACAGGTAAAGTCTTCAGACTATTTAACTATTAGGAAAACAGACTCAGTACCTACAGTAGGTGGCATTAAACAGAGTACATTAAATTATTGGGCGGAGTTGAGTCATAAAACACATGTTATTGCATATGTTGTCGACCTTAAAACGGAAAATATATACATATCAAAGCCTCTTTTCTGGCAGGTGATAAAACTTATAGACGGTTCTAATAAAACTAAAACAATCGAATTTGTGCAACACGATGACAAGCATCACGCAATCATCCCATCATTATTTACTAAACTATATGCACACTCACCATCCTTGATGGATGAAATTTACAGCCACAGAATGGCACTAAAAAATTTAAAGCATTTCTTTGATCTCTATGCGGATGTATTTCATTATGACTTCCATATGCCCGTTGACCAATTAGATATATTCGAGACATTCTTGGAAGTCAGTAAAGTTTTGCTTTGGTCCTCCACTATTGCATACGGAGACTTAAAAGAAGAAGAGAGGAGGTATATTTATTCTTTTTCTTACTGGAAGAGAGTCACAGAAAATGCAGGCGGAGAAGATGTAGCCAACTATGTTGCTCAAAGGCCATTAAAAGTATTAATGCCACATTTACTGGATGTGTTACGGAATTATGAAGGTCGTGTATTTGACAGCAAGTACTATTGGAAGCACAAGTCTCTTACTTATCTAAAGCTAGTTTACGATTTTCCAATTCCTCAGGTTTCAGGTCATGATGAAATTATAAATGTTGGATATAATCAATATGAGCGATATAGAAAGGATGGCGGCTTTGAATATTTAATTTCAAAGTGCTAACAATATAATACTGCTGGAAAACATTTCCGCCGTGCTTAAGATTTACTGTAGAGCACGGCGTTATGGCTTAGAAAGTTTTAAACTGTACCATATTAATTTTATTTCCCGCTAAGAGTTCTTGATACTTCCGGTTGTTTCATACCAAAAAGCTTTCCAGCTCTTTCTTGACCAATTTCTTTAGCTTTCTTAGCTAAGTGTTTTATATCTCGTTCAGTTAGTTCTTCACTCACATTTTCGTGAAGTTGTTTGGCTAGCTGCTCAATTTGTCCCTGAACATCGTTTAATTTTACAAAATAACTGGGTATTTGGTCTGTTGGTATCACTTGCGAAGACATATCACGAATTAGTGATTCTTTTGTCTGTGTTAAGATATCAACAGTTTCACGAGCAAGAGCTTGAGTCGTTCTACTTACTTTAATTTCTTGTTGTTGATGGTTTTCAACATTAACTTGGTAGCCTGTATTTGTTGGGTTACTTGTATCTGATGGGTTAAACGGATCTGCCATTGGTAGTTCTCCAAGCCTTACAATCAATAGTCCAAAGTATACTTGCATGAAAGTTTTATGCAAAATAAAATATTTCAATGAAAAACAATGTGTTACGGTTTAAATTGTGAATAGTGCAGTGGCGTTCAACACACAGTGGGCTGTTAACGCATGGCATTTCCAATGCCTAATGAGTCGAAGTGATTATGGTCGTTGTAGTTGAGTCTGGGGTAGTCCCATAGCAGGGCGTTAGGCGATTGCCTCGAGAAGCGGTTTTAACCATCCATCTCGCCGTTTTACCCTGCGTTGCTGCCATTCATGCCCACGGGTCACACTGATAGGCTATCGGTCGTCTAAAGCGGCTCAGGTGGTTCGTCTTCTGGAGCGCATGTCATCATCACAGAGCCAGTTAAAAAGAGAAGGGGAAGCAACCATTATGTTGCTTCCCCAATCGCCTTATTACACTAACCAGATATTGCTATATCAATCAGTCGGTTATCACGTCATGACTCGGCGCATCCTGCGTGATTTGCGCTATCTCGGTCTTGGGGTTATTCAACCTGCTTTGGAGCTGTGGCATGTCCTCGGGCTTGAACAGCGCCCCCAGCTCTATCCCTGGGCACTCTTGCAAGATCGCCCTCATCAGGCGGACGGTGCGCGTCGTTACTGGCACACACTGCCCGACCAGCTTGGCGCGTTTGGCTGACTTACAGTCATCCACGCTGGTTGGGCAGCCATTGACCATCAGCCATTCGGCCAACTCATCGTACCCCATCGTTTTCGTCATGCCGAAGGCGGACTGGGTATAAGCACGCAGAAAAACCCGCTTGAGGATGCCGAGCGAACCCTCATCCGTCATACGCATTGGCAATCCTTTTATCGACGTCTTGCAGACGAAGTAATCCTCCCAGTTCTCCCAGTCATCGAGAGTCTTCAGGCAGTTCGTCCGCCGCCAGTTATCGAATACCACACGTTGCTCCATAGCGGCAGCTACCGTCGGCCAGGGGCGTGTATCAAAACAAATATGCTCGGTGCCCAGCACGTGCTGCATTGATGGCAGCATGGGTTGCCGCTTGAAGTCGAACTCAAGATTCAGGGTCTTTGACCTGCTCACGGAGACGAGATCGCGTTCATTGATCCACATTTCAGCCGTAGATATTAAATGGTCACTCTCGACTTTTTGGCCGGGGGTACGATTCAGATAAAGGTCAAGCATGTACGCCTGATGCTGGTCCTTAGAGCAGGGGGGCTTAACCCCAGCCTTGGCCAGGATCTGAGGCTGACCCTCAACGCCTTCGGGAGTAAGTTGACCACGAGTCTTCATCGCGATGACCTGTTTAACCTGGTGTTTTTGCTCCAGCATCCGAAAGCCAGGGCCATCCAGTCGTTCGCCCAGTTCCTGAAAGCGGCGGCATATCGGGCCAGTCAGCACAAGTTCGTCATAGGTTGCATCGGTGAGGAAGCCATCCGTCGTGACGCTCACCACTGTTCGGTGAGCGGGGATGGAGGCCAAGACTTCTCCGAGTACGGCACGGATCAGGCCGGTCGTATGCGCGGCAAAGAATGCGTTGGTGATGGCGGAGCGCTCAATGGGTTTGCTCAATCCACTGGATGTATCGAAGGCTGACTTGCCCCTCAAACCTTGTGCCAGCTTGCCATAGAGAGAGTTACCGATTTCTTTCCAAAGCAGCTCTTCGAAGGATTTCTTCACATACGATTGGCGTTTTTCCCGAACCTGCGAGACAAAAGGCTCAAACAGGCGCAGTGGCGTATCTGCCCAAGGGATGATGACACCCTGATATATCTCAATCTGGCAACCCATACGGAGTGCGACCTCGATCTCTGGTGCGGTACAGAAAGATTCACCAGTGAGGGGAAACAACAGACCAATTTCAGTACGCACCGGTAGGCTGGGGTAACGTGTCCCGTCTGGAAATCTATATTTAACGCGAGCAAGACCAAAGACATGGCCACAGAAGTCGGCTGTGTTGGTGGTCATTCGCCCTCGCTCATAATCAAGGGGAAAAAGGTCAACGAGCCCTGTGGTATAGGCTCCGCTGAGGTCAAAATCGTTGAAGAGCGATAGTGGGGTCGGGCCATCCCAAAAGCATTCATTCCGTCCACCGTGGTAGCAATCGATGGCAAAACCCTCGAATAGCTTTGCTTCAGGTGCCATTTCCCGAGCCTTCTTGGTCACAGGTCTGGATGCATTTTTACTCCATCCAGTTTGCACCACCTCATGGGTTCCAAATAGCAGGTCCCGGTCTTGACCTGTTTCGCGCAGATGTTTCAGGAACACCGATGTGGCACAGCTGCCAATCGTCTTTGGCAGGGATGAAAGCTCCAGTGTCTTAGCGAATGCATGGAGTTGTAGGCCATATTTGACTGCAATTTCGGCATCGCGCAGGGCATAAGCTTCAAAGGCTGCCTTGTTGCCAGCGAGTAGCTCATCCATGCGATCAATGGAGTGACCTGCAGGGAGGGACAACTTTGGTAAGCCAATGAGTTCACCAACGGCGGCAAGACCAGCACCACCAGGGGTGTGCAGCATAGTATCGACAAAGTTAACAAAGGTTCGATGTGCTTTACGCTGCTTGTCTCGCAAAATCAACGGGGCTGGTTTGGCTTGACGGTGCAAGATGTTCTCAAGATCGATGCCATAGGCATTGTTTATGGACGCCACTGTTCGGCGAATGCCATTAAGCTGGGTTTTGAACCGCCAGAAGTCGCCAAATGAGGCAAGGTCTGCTCTTAGGAAATGAGCATACACAAAGACGTGCTTGGGCCACTCCGTGAGTATCCCTTTTTCCTTACATACCACTACGATGTGGCCGAGGAATTTATCGAAACACAGGCGATCAGATATCCGATTGGATGCGGGGTAAATGATATCTGAATGTTCTCCTTTCTCTGTCATAGCAAAGAACTGGTAGGAGAGAATGTCGTTACGCTTTGTCGCGGGATTGTAAACGTATTCGCTGTCTATGCCGATATGAAGTCTAGCCCCTTTTGCGGGAACCACTGTCTCTCCAGGCTTGAGATAATGCTGGGTGCGTAACCGCAGCGCCTTGTTGGTAGAATTCTCCTGTGCTGACAACAGGTAGTCGGGGATTTGCGTGTCGTCAGCAATCGAGGACCCGTCTGCGCTAACCAGTTTGCCGTTGTTGAGTAAGGGGGGCTCCCAGATAGAAGCGAGAGCAGCCTCCAACGGCGATGTCGCCGTAGCAAACGGGTCGATTGCCTCATCAGTAGATGAGGGCGTGCTGGTATCGGCAGGCTTGGTGATTACTTTGCCTTCACGCATGACGTGGTCATAATCCATGTCGTACAGACCGAGGGGGATAGCCGAGTTGTTCATTTTGTCTGGCCTTAGAAATTGAAAAAGGGCCCTCTGGCCCTTCTGTTACAGTTGCTTGGCTGGATGTCTTAGATCAGCCGGGCTGTGATGGTGTCTAAGCAAGCGCTGCGTTCTTCTTCGGTCTTGAACACAAGCCAATGGGGTTGTACCTGCGGAGATTCATTGAACAGGCCGATGAGCAACGCCTCGTTCTTATCGATGGAAACCACACGATCAACCCATTCAATGTCGACGAAGCCGTTGGCGAGCACGAGCAGGTTGCTTTTGGTTTGGCGCTGAACTTGTTTACACAATTGGGTCATCTCCGTCAGCGCCTCTTCTTCCGTATCGAACTTCATAACAGCCACCGCCTGCTGTGGGTTATTACGTTGCCAGAGACTGAGGTAATAGGTGTCATCGTCACCCTGTGACGGCAGTATCAGGCTCCGTGTGAGGGCGCTGAGTTTTAACAAGTTGGTGCCACAACGCACGAACGAAGAAGTTTTGTTGGTTTGAGCTTGGGTAGTGCTTTGCATTGCCATAATGTTTACCTTCTTATCAGTTAGTAAGCCGAGAAAGTCGTTCACTTTCCCAGCGGATGACTTCCTGGATGGGGAAGCGGGTCTGCCGACCGATGGTGACGAACGGGGGTAACGTCTCAGGGGCGATGACCATCTGCTTGTCCACAAAACTTTTGCTTACACGCCACCGTTGAGCTAGTTCACTTCGTGTCAACATATGTACATCGTCCATCGCTACCTCTCGTTTGTGCTGTTCGTTCGACTGGATTGCAGTATTCAGAAGTTGACCCCCCAAAGCATTGACAACACATGCATTGCGGAATTTTGTGTATCTTGGTTACGAATGGGTCTTAATGATGTTCCGCGCAACTCAACTGGAACACGCTGCGGGCAGTGGTATGTCTTCAGAGAGCCATTGCTGTTGAGTGGCATTGATATGAGGGAGTAAATGGGTCGTGGTGCGTTGCTGATATCGCATCGCCATCTGTAGTGATGAGTGGTTCAGGGCCTGTGCAACCATGGCAATGTCACCCGTCTGTAGCATCAGTTCCGTGGCAAAGGTTCGGCGGAGGTCATGAATGCAAAGGTCACTGATCCCTGCTGTAGCACAAATCCGCTGAAAGGCATGCCGTGGGTAGCTCATGTACCCTGAAGACGATTGGGAGGAGGGGAAAAGGAACCTCTGTTTGTTGACCAGTAGTTGCTGTGTTTCGATGAGCCTGATGGCATGAGACGTCAGGGCCACTTGGTGAGGTAATCCATTCTTGGTCGTAGGCAGGATCAGGTAAGCCTCATCGAGGTGCAAGTGGGCTTGTTCTATGGAGCACACCTCCCCAATTCGCATCCCTGTGTAGAGAGACAGTAAAAACGACCGACTTGCTTCCGAGTTTTGGGCATAACATGCATCGATAAAACGTGAGCGTTCATCAAGGCTCAGGATCCGCTTGCGTTCATTATTTTCCTTGAGTTGCCGTAACCCATTCATCGGTGAGACAGAGAGGTATCCGTGCTCCACGGCCAAGGTCAGCATCCTCGACAGGGCAGACAAGATCTTGTTCACAGTGGCGGGCTTGAGGTGTTCAGCAAGTCGCCTTTGGAAGGCCAAAACGGTTTGGCGATCCAGTGTTTTTAGACGACGGCTTCCAAACTCCGGCAGGATGTGTTTTCTGACCTTGGACAGCTCTGACTGCGTATTGCGCTTATGCAGCTGCATATCGTCGAGATAGGCGGTTTCAAAGATCTCTTGGAGGGTTTTGTTTTGTCCCAGGGGATACGTATTGCGGGCAAGTTTATGGAGCCTCGCATGCACCTCGTCCCTGGCCTCTTGTATGGAGATCTGCGGATAGGTACCAATGGTCTCGAAGACCCGTTTGTAACGATGAGTTGTGTCGAAGACGAAAGACGTAGATAGAGCGTACCGGTACACGTATAGCTGCCTTACGTCAGCATCACGATATACCTGCTGCTTGCCATTGGCTGGCGGTGGTAAGGTCTCAAGAGCTCGTTTTGTCAGTTTCAGAGTAGTAATGGACATAGATCCTCCTTCAGAAAAAGGAGGATGCTAGGCCATCGAGGATGGTTACATCATTGACATCACATGCATTCAGGAAATGCCATTTTTGTTAAATAGCATTCTCATTATTTGTCGGCTCAGGCAGGAGCGGTCCATCTTTTCCGATAATCTTATTAAGTAAGTGCCGCATCACTATATTTTCATGCCGGGTTTCAAGCTCGTCGAGTTTCGGTCTAGAAGAGAGGTCGATTGGCGTGGCACCATCACAAATAAAAACATCATCACAAATACTTATCAAAACAAGCAATAGGTTTTCTATAGTGTATGCAAAGGGTTTCTCTGGTGTACTGTATAGTGCGGAGACGTGAACCCAATTTCTTTCTAAATAATATATGACTAACTTGATGTATAGGTTTCTTGCGAGCTTCCGTACTGCAAGGTCAGTTATTGTGGTTCCTTGAAATTCTGATTTCCTTTGGTTTGTAATGGAGTATTCGTCTGGAGATTTTATCTTCGACCTACGGTCAGACAATGTTTCGTCTGTTTTCGACAAAACAAAAAATGCTGCAGTGCCAAAAGCCATGCACATAAAGCCAACTAAGTCTATCAAATAGGGATCTGATGTATCCTTATCGATTTTCTTTAGCATCTTAATGGCCGGCTCAACGAGCCAGGCTCTCGCAAAGTGTGCCTTGATAATATTCCGTTTTTTAGTATTGTTTTTTATGTTTATATTTGAGGGGATGTCCACTTTATCCAAGAAAGCTATCATCGAATCGGAAAGTTTCGTTGCATATTCTTTTATTGCATTATCTTCACCGTAAAATGATGAGTCATCGGTTGTCTCACTATAAATTGAGCCACATTTCTCAAATTCAATCTGCAATGCAGAATACAGTTGTCTTACTTCACCAGATAGATTTTCGGTAATGTCTTCCTCCCCAATGAAACTCCATCCAAATGCTACTAGAGCATCATAAACTTTACCCTGTACTTTCGATTTTTTGACGCATTCGGCATGAAGATAATAAATGTACTTACTCAGCAATTCTAAATTAAAAAGTTCATTCATTCGTGAAAATTCACTATAGACATAATTTTTTATAGACTGTTTTCTAAGAGTGAACTTGCCATCGATTTCTTCAAATAAGATGTCTGGCGTAAGGTCTGGATGTGTTTCAAGAATGTATGCTATATCTGAGTCATTATCATCAATTAGGTGTTTGTGCTGCATAAGGTACCCTGAAATCATAATGAATATTGGTATTTATAAGTAATCAAAAACATGAGGGGAAGCGGAGTTTTATTTTCATGTTGCCATGGTAATTCCCGAGGCGATATATGACTCATTTAATTAACGTCTTTTTATCACAGAAACCAATTACGGAACCATGTCTTGTAGGTTGAATTGAATATCACGTTATCATACCAGAGGTCAAACTCATTAATTGTGATATTTGTCACGTGGCAAGCTGTCTCAGACATCTCTGGGTGAGTGTTTCAAGGGATCGGAATGTAGGGGGCTAATGCTTTTAGTCCTTAGGTATCATACTCAACGCAGCCTTAACTTGATCTCTGGCAGCTTCACCGAACAAGAGTGTATTTGCTATGAGCATATTAACAACAGGCCCATTGGATGCAGATTGCTTACGGATACGCTCTTTGGCCGCAAATGCGTGCTTTTGACGGCGGTAAACATCTTCCCACCAATCACGACCATACTTTTTTAGTATGCATGTTTTGATTGTTTTAAAACGCTCCCTGCTGGTGGTTCCTTCAGCGGAGGCTAACACGCTTGCCCATATCATGCGTTTCTGCAGGTCATTTGGGACCCAATGTTGCCCTCTAAGTTCAGCAATAACATCCGGATGTAGATATAGAGTACCCTCTGAGACCTTGCGCTTCACCCAGAGAGGTTGGGCACACTCAAAAGCCGACTGTTTATCTTGAGCACTATACCCATGACAATGTAGCTTCCAAGTTTCCAACTCATCAATCGCGGCTAATCTCCGGGCTAACGTTTCCACATCTTCTCCATATTCATATAACGTTTACCACTACATGACCATGATCAGCTGAGCCCGGTAGATTTCTAGACCCGTGACCATGATGTATGGGGTGTTTCTAGAGCACATGGGCGATTCAGTGTATCCTCAATGGCGCTGTTACACCTATTACTTCTTCGTCGATAAATCATGTGGTTACGTGTAGGCTGCAATGCGCATTTCACGCGTGTTGCGCAGGATTATGGTTCTTCATGTGGGCGATTGAAGCCAAATCAGAGGATGCGTCTCGGCATTAGTCAGGATTGTTCAGTTTTAACTAAGCTGTGCGAAAAGAGGCCTGTGCTGACTAGCCCTGGCCTCTGTGTTTTCTGCTCTATGGTGCCGGGCTACTGACAGACTCCCCAGTTTACGCCGTCCGTGCCACATTCCTGGCTATGAGTACCATCCGCATAAGTTATCTGCTTCTGATAGAGGCCGCTGTTGTTTCAACAAATAATGCCCCTACCATTGTGAAGATTTACCTTTACATATGCCCAAAAAACTCAATCTAATGAAATTTTCAGCTACTAAATAATTGGCACTAAAATATAGTTAATTCAAAATTTGGTTGTAAAAACTAATCTTTGAGTAGCATATTATAAACTGCACCAATTAGATTGGCATCATTTCTATGCTGGCATGCAACAACCTCAAATTCCATGTTACCACCACGACTCAATAATATTTTTAATTGATTATTAATGCCATCAATCACTTTAGGCTGGCTGCTAATTCCACCACCGATCAAGATGAGATCCGGATCAATTGCATGCTTGATGTTATAAATGCCCAATGCATTGATAAAACAAAACTCATCAAGTAAAGAAATCATCAATGGATTCCCATTTGCTACTAAGGCAAAAAAATCCTCGCCATCAATAGTATCAACTCCCAGCGCCCATGCCGCTTTGCGCAATAATATTCGTGTTGAGCCAAGATCACTCCAGTTGGTTCGACTAAATGGATCCATAATCCAGTAGCCAAACTCACCACCATGCTGAGTCGCGCCACTCACTAAATGATCATTGATCACCACGCCACCACCAACGCCGGTGCCAATCACAACACAGGCATATGATTTAACGTCCTTCGCTGCACCAATCCAACCTTCCGATAACACGGCACAGTTAGCATCATTGGCCATTCCAACGGGCAAACCAAAGACCTCTGAGAACTTAGCCTTAATATTAAATCCATGGATATATCTCAGTGCTGTAATACCACCAATAAAACCAGAGACTTCATTAACTGCTCCAGGAATACTTAGAGCAATAGCAACTGGTGAATATTGATGTTGATAGGTCGATAAGACCATCTTCATTGCATCTAGTAACCCATGAAAATTATCAGGGGTCGAGAATGAACCCTTTTCATAAATAACTCCAGTATCATCTATTACACCATATTTAACGGCGGTGCCGCCAATATCAAAAGATATATAATTAGACATGGACGTCCCCTATAAAATTAACAACTGGTTGCCGTTCTCGCAGCAACCAGTTAATGCTAAGTGAGATTGACAGTCTTATTCCAGTTCAGAAATAGTCTCAGCAAATTGTGGCAAATGTTTTTTATGTGCCAATAGCAACTCGGTTGCCACCTTTCTTGCATCATCATCAGAATGTACCAGCGGATTGATATTCATGGCAACCAGCAAATCATTGAGGCTACCACTCACTGCTGCATTGGCTGCGGCAATTTCAAACGCTTTAATGCCATGGATTAAACCTAGCACTTTTTCGTCAAACTTACTAAAGCGTGGATCAGGTTTAGCACCATCACGACCGATCCGACAGGTCATCTCGACTGTCCATTCAGCAGGGATGTTTTTTATCTGACCATGATGGGGGACAATCACATAGTGCTCGCTGTGACTGTCATTATAAATGGCGCTGATGACTTCACAGGCAGCATCTGAATAATATGCGCCACCACGCATTTCAAGTTCTTTTGGCTTATAATTAAGATTCGGGTCCTGATACAGCTTGAACAAGTCTTTTTCTACCCGTTGTACTACCTGTGCCCTAGTTTCCCCTTTGTAATACTCGCCCATCTCAATACTTAGCATTTCTTTTTCTTTAAAGTAATAACGATGATAGGGACAAGGTAATAACCGTAAGCCGCGCAAAAAATCAGCCTCAAAGGGAATGCTAAATATGTTTTTTACTGAAGCGGATTCCTTTTGTGCGCCATCGATTACATATTCAAATAGCTCATTAAAACGAGATTCGCCATTAACGAAAGCATCCTTTATAAAAACGAAGTGATTCAAACCGAACAGCTCAAGAGATAATTCATCAGCATCTGTTAACTGTAGCGATTTTTGCACAAACATTTTCATGCCAATGGGGACATTGCATACCCCAATGAATTTTTTGAAATTGGTATGACGCGCGACAGCTTCAGTGACCATCCCCGCCGGATTAGTAAAGTTAATAATCCATGCATCTGGACAAATTTCTTCAACATCCTTGATAATATCAAAAATGATCGGAATGGTTCTTAGCCCCTTAAATAAACCACCAGCACCGTTTGTTTCCTGGCCAAGCAAACCATGGCTTAATGGAATGCGCTCATCTTTTTCTCGAGCTTTGAGCAGACCGACCCGTAACTGAGTGGTAACAAAATCGGCACCAGTCAAGGCCTCACGGCGATTGAGTGTCTTATGAAGGGTAATCGGCAAGCCTGACTTGGCAATCATTCGTTGGCACAGCTCAAATATTATATTCTGTTTTTTTTCACCGTCAGGAATATCGACCAACCAGAGCTCACCAATAGGGAGTTCTGCATACCTTTTAATGAATCCCTCAACCAGCTCAGGAGTATAGCTACTACCACCACCAATGGTGACTACTTTGAGTTTTTTATTCATAAAAAATACCGTTAATCCTTCACGCTGATCTTGCAGCATATTTTAAATGAAGATGCCGCTTACATTTTTCCATCTAAATGAGAATGAATATATTTTTGATAAAATCATCATGAAATTATTGATGGAACCTAAATAGGCTTTATTGTAACGGCTGTATGGCATAAATGGCATATCTACTATTTACGCCGCCCAGACAACTATTGTGGGTTCAAGGGGTAAACACCTGTAACTCGAAAAGCATGACGGCCATAAGGCCGTCATGAAACACTAGCTTCTCTTTACCACCATGCTTCAAACATGGCGCCGAAGGTCACTGTGTCATCATCAGATGTTGTCAACCCACCCTTGTCATCACGACCGGTATATTCATTATCTGCATTCCCGACGGTGGCGTAGAAGCGTAACATCGGGCGAGACCAGGTTTCACCACCGATAGCGATATTTTGTGATAGAGTAGTTTTCCAAGAGGTGTTAGTTGCATCGATATCATCATAATCGACGATACTATAACCACCCTCTAACCAGGTAGAATGTACATCGTTCCACTGGTAAGTCGGGCGCAGGATAAAGCTGTAGTTCTTGCGGCTCTCGTCACTCTTGTCTAAATCAAGTTTTTGATAAGAGGTCAAATATTGAATTTTTGCCCGCTCGGTCAAGGGGATAGCACCATCTAGGCTCAACAGCAAGGCATCTTGATTGTCAGCCAAATCAAACACACTGTTTAGCGCATTGTGTGAATAACGAATAACAAACTTTTGGCCTGCCCATACCGCTTCACTTGCTAACTGATAAGCAGAGTTTGCCAGCTCTTTTTTGTCATCTTCAGTTAATTTCTCGGAAGTAGTACCGTAGTTTGCATAAAGGCTAAGATCCACGTCACCCAACTTGATGCCATGAACTTTACTGGTCAGCGCATAACGACCGTTGTCTTCTACCATGTCATTATTAACTTGGCCGACACCGGCAAAATCAAATTTTATCCCACCTAAGGTCAAATTTTTGAAACCGGCACCTTGGCTATCATGAGTCATCCAGAAATAGTCATTCAGATCGGTCTGAGGTCTCTGATGAAAATCTCGGCCAGCCCACAGATACAGGTCTGGTTGCGACTCAAAAACATTAGCCACACCGGCGTACATTTTCTTGACGTTGACACCACCGTCGTCGGCCCAGGAACCTTCAGACCAATGATCCAGCATCAAGACTAAATCCCAGATGGCACCACTGTCGTTTTTAAAGACTTTGGCAAGCTGAAACTCGCCACCATTACCTTCATTACCCAAGCGACCAGTAGCATTACCACTCAAGCTACCAAAGCTACTCACACGCTCTTTATCTGAGTTTTGATAATGTGCGCCGTAACGAGCATAACCAGAAAATACAATTCCATCCGGTACTTTTGTCTCACTGGTCAATGTTGCTGGCTGCTGGTCATCTTTATATTTAGTTTCTGTGTTGACCTTGGTTTCCAACTCCTGAAGGCGAAGCTTCAGCGCTTCAATATCATCATTGCTATTCGCAAAAACAGACGCGGAACTCATTACCGCAGCCACAGCTGCGGCGGTATATAGTAAGCTAAATTTTTTCATTATAACTCCATGTTAATTTACAGAATATTTCTGAGAATGAAAAACCAACAGGTAAAGTATTGCCACCCAATCCATGAAATGAGCTAAATAGAACTGTATGAAACACACCCAACACATTAACAGTTAAAATATCAATATCTGTACTGGTTGGGATGTTTGTTAACTTATTATCTACTTCTGTTTATAGCAGGGCGCTTTTCAATATCAACACCCTGCCATCATATCGTCACAGTTGCAGTGACAAGGCATCATCTTCTTCAAACGTCTCTTTTGACTCACTTTCATTTTTGCAAGCGATATTGTCCTGCGCTTTCATAAATGGGTAGTACACGAAGATAGTCATCAAGAATACTGATACTTGCAGTAGCGCTGCCTTCCAGCCACCCACAATAAATCCACTGATGATCATCGGAGTGGTCCAAGGAACGGTAATCGCAGTGAACGGCTCGACCAGGCCTGCAGAGATGGAAAAATAAACCATCAGTACAGAAATAATCGGTGCACACAAGAACGGGATCATCATCAGTGGGTTAAATACGATGGGAAAAGCAAAGATCACCGGCTCGTTAATATTGAACAACCCTGGCATGATCGCTATTTTACCCAAATCTTTATATTGCGTGGACTTTGCAAACATCAACATACATACAACCAAACCAAGGGTCAGGCCTGCACCACCAAACGTTACATATTGGTCGATGAACTGGTTAGTAACAATCTTGGCGTTTTCCCCGGCAATCAACTGCTCTCCTTTGATGAGCAATTCTTGGTTTTGCAGCGCGTTCGCCGTCACGATCGGCCCCATGATCCCCATTACAATGGCGGATCCATGCACACCACACCACCACAGCAAAGAAATCAGCAGGGCAACAACGATGACACCCCCCAGAGAGTCAGACAAACCTTGCAATGGTATCTGCAGCAGATCGTACAACACCACCACCACTGTCTTGTCGAACGCGAACTTAAAGAAAATCCAGGTGAAGCAGGCTGTCAGGATGATCAAGGCCCCCGGGATCAGGGCGGTAAACGCATTAGCTACCCCCTGCGGCACGCCATCCGGCATCTTGATGGTCAGGTTCTTCTTCATGCACCAGCTATAAATCCAACCTACAGCGATGCCGACAAAGATGGCCACGATCATTCCCTTACCGCCCATATAGGCTTTAGGAATCACCCCACCCAAGGTGGCACCATCCGCAGCCAGAATGAAGTTATCGTTGAGGATCAGCATGGCTACGATTGCAAAAATGCCTGCACTAACCCCCTGATAGCCTTCATTTTGAACCCAGCTATAAGCGATACCGAACACACCGATGAGTGCCAGAATATCAAAAGTGGCACCTACTACTTGCCACAATGGCCCCTGCCAATTGTCACCAAAGATACTGGCCATCAATTCGCCATACCCAGGGACAGGAATAAACGCCAGTAATAGGAATACCGAACCAATAATGGTCAACGGCATGGTGTAAAGAAAGCCATCCTTGATTGCTTTGACCGGCTTGGAGTTAACAAACCCCATGACATAGGGCATCACGGCTTGTATTTTTTGGTTAAAATTACTCATTATAGATCTTCCCCACGATTTTTAATCACCGAACTGAACCAGTGGAAAGACATTTTTTTCTTTCGCTGATAGTTATTTTTGTGATCAACATAAATAAAGCCATACTGTTTTTTATAGCCATTGAGCCAGCTCAACAGGTCAATAACAGACCAAGCAAAGTATCCTTTGACGTTCACACCATCACTGATTGCTTGTTTCAGCGCAGTTAAATGCTCGCTGATATATTTGATGCGTGGGACATCACAAATTTCATCTTCCACAATCGGATCTTCATCACCAAGACCATTCTCAGTAATATAAATCTTGACTTGACCATAACGCTCTTTGAGCAGGTTCAAACCTGCTACAAATCCCTCTGGCGAAATCTCCCAATCCCATTTGGTATAACGTTTATCATCCATCTTCACGGTGCGGAAGAAACCATCGAAACTTGGATTTCCCGGTGCCCCAGTTGAGTTTTCACGGGTAGCTTCACGCTGCTCCAGAGAACCTTTGATCAATTCAACCCGACTCGGCTGATAATAATTGAGCCCCATAAAGTCATTTAAACTAGCGGCCAACTTGATGGTTTCTAACTCTTCTGCTGTCTGCTCTGGATGGAAGCCGCTGACTTTCAGTGCGTCCATGACATAAGCTGGATACTCACCCTTCAAAATCGGGTCGAAGTAGAGATGGGTCGCATACGCATTAGCATGAAATGCCGCTTTTTGGCTATCTTCACTATCATCAACGCCAAAAGCTGGACTAAATACGTTACTGATACCAATTTCACCATATAGATTCATGGATTTATATAGCAGTACCGCCTTGGCATGCGCATAAAAAACATTGTGAACAGCCTGGAAATACTTCTTCGGATCATTCTTGATTCCTGGTGGGTGAGCGCCAGCCATATAACCTAGAGAGCAAAATACAATCGTCTCATTGATGGTGATGAAGTGTTTTACACGATCACCAAAGGCTTCGAAGCACACTCTTGCATAGTTAACAAATGCATTGACGGTACGCTGGCTTAACCATCCCCCCTCTTTTTCTAGGGGCAGTGGCAGATCCCAGTGATAAAGTGTGATAAAGGGCACAATGCCATATTTCAGACACTCGTCGATTAAGTTGTTGTAAAACTCAATCCCTTTTGGATTAATCTCGCCATCACCATTTGGGAAAATACGAGCCCATGAAATGGAGAAGCGATAGGACTCCAGACCCATCTCAGCCATCAAGGCAACATCTTCTTTATAGCGATGATAGTGGTCAACCGCGATATCACCATTGGTGCCTTCGAAGGTTTTCCCCGGGATCTTGGAAAATTCATCCCAGTTAGTCATGCCTTTGCCATCTTCATTCCAGGCTCCTTCTACTTGGTAAGATGCGCTGGCTGCGCCCATCAGAAAGTCATGTGCAAACTTCATTGATAATGCTCCGCTTAATTGGAAATTTTCTTGTGAAGATCGATCAACTCTTTGACCAACTCACGGGCCAACATGGATGTCATCAGGTGATCTTGGGCATGGACCATGATCAGTGTCATCGGGGTCTTACCCTCTCCCATATCAGCTTCAATCAACTGTGTCTGTACCAAATGGGCGGCATTCGCTGCGTGACGAGCCTCTTCCATTTTGGCATCGGCCTGAGCAAAATCCCCTTGCTTGGCAAATGCCAAGGCTTTGTAAGAACAGCTACGAGCTTCACCAGAATTGATAATGATGCCCATTACCTGCTCTTCAAGATCCATTTGCTGAACCTCTGAACCGTCTTCTTTTATATCGTCTAGGTTTAGATCGTCGAAATTCATAGATGCCCCTGATCATTTAAATATAAATAAATTTGTTAACCAATAGCCAAGTCAGTTTATGAAAGTTAACCTTGTCACCTTAATAAAAACGGTGGCGCGCACCAATGAACCCCGCCTAATTATATCTGGCAGGTTCATTGATAAAATAATTTGGTATAGCTTTGTTTAAGTCTAAGTACTATAGCTTAGGCAGGCTTGGCTGCTTTTTTAATTTCAGCTATAGCAACTTTCAATACGCTTAGGCCATCTACTCGGCCATACATACCAGTATCAATCACAGCGACTGGCTTATGAGGGAAACGCGCTGAGATATCTTGACACATATAACCGACCTGAGGGCCCAGTAGAATAACGTCAGCTTCAATACCTTTTTCATTGGATTGAGATTCAGGAAAAGCTTCAATATCAACCGGCACAGAATGTTTGGCGGCTTGCTCACGCATTTTATTGACTAGTAAAGATGTAGACATGCCAGCGGCACAAAACAGATAGATTTTTTTATTCATTACATAGTCCTCAACATACTTAAGTTAGAATGTGGTGTTTAATCACCTTGATGATGACTATAAAGAAAAATGGAACCGGTTACAGAAACCGGTTCCATTTTTGTGCTGCAACTCACAAGAAATAACAGTTCACTGCATTCGTAGAACGTGTCAGAAGCTAGGCAAAAGTTCGCCTGAGGGCCTAGTATTATTGGCTTTAGCGCCGAAAGACTCTGGTCTACTGCGGCCATAGATAAGCGAGGGATTGAGCGGACTCATGTGAGGTTTTTAGACGTTGGAGGTACACATAAAGACCCAATGGGGTCTTTATGTTGTATGATTCGAATCACGATGAAGTGATGCAAGTCATCCCGGATGACCTGATCTTTAATTCCCCCCGAAACACTTTAGACTCGAAAGGTACTTCTTGCCCATCCATCAACTTGAGTGCTATCGCCATGGCATGATGAACCATCTCAGTGAGCGGGAACCGATAAGTGGTCAACGGTGGCGATAGATAGGCCGAGATCTCTTCATCGTCGATACTGGCGATGGACATGTCGTTAGGTAGCAATAGCCCTGCCTCGCGAAATGCCTGCATCGCCCCGAATGCAATCGAGTCACTCGCGGCAAAGAGGGCACTACATCCACCCCCTTTTGTGAGATATTGCTTTGCCGCACGATAACCCTCCGCGATGTTAAAGCTGCTGCATTGGTACCAGTGTTCTTGATACTCAATACCCCATTCCAATAACATTTTCCGATATGTGTCCATACGAGCAATGCCTGTTGGCGTGATCGCTGGTGGGCCAAAATAGGCAATCCTAGTGTGGCCTAGGGAGAGCAGGTGACTCACTGCTTGTTTGGTGGCGTGTTCATTATCAAAGTAAATCGAATAACCACAATGGGAAGGTAGTGAGCGTCCGATAAAGATGATTGGTAGCCCAATTTCCTGCTGAATGGACAACATATCAATTTCAGTCATATGCCGGGTATATACAATCAACACGCTGCAGCGACGATCTACCAGTGAATAAATAGCCTGCTTTTCTCGTTCTGGTTCATTATGGCCATCGGTCACAATCAGCTGCTTATTTGTTTGGTCTGCAACCAAGGCTGCATTCTTTAATAAATGCCCAAAGTGTGCACCGTCAAAATCTGATACAACCAAACCAATACTATTGCCACTCTTATTTGCTAACGCCTGTGCTACCAAATTAGGACGAAAGTTGAGTTGTTGCATGGCAGCATGAATCAATTTTCGGGTTGACTCTTTAACCGGACCTGTTTCATTAATGGCGCGTGATACGGTTGCCTTGGAAAATCCAGTGATTCTGCAAATATCATTAATTGTTGCCATCAGTTGTTGCTTTCCTGTCAAGACGATTGATAATGCATTCCATTTTTCATGAGCATATCAAATTTTATTATAATAATAAAATTTAGTTGACATTGTTCAATTTGAACAAAAACTGTGGGAATGGCCTGCGGTTGCCCCAGGGTGGGGCTCAAATGAGGTCTAGGCTAATCTGAGACAAAGGGGATAAGCTCCCGAGCCGTTTTCCTTACTTAGTTGGACTGCAGCCAAAGGAGCATACTATCCAGTCTGTCAATGGGATGTGTCTAGAGCACAGGGGCGATTCAGTGTATCCCCAATAGCGCTGTTACACCCATAACTTCTTCGTCAATAAATCAGATGGTTACGTACAATCGGCAATGCGCATTTCAAGCGTGTTGCGCAGGATGATGGATTTTCATTTGGGCGATTGACCCTAAATCAGGGGAGGGGGATGCGGCTCGGCCATTAGTCAGGAATGTTCAGTTATAGCTAAGCTGTGTGAAAAAGAGGCCAGTGCCGACCGGCCCTGACCTCTGCGTTTTCTGCTCTATGGTGCCGGATCACTGACAGGACCCCCAGTTTACGCCGTCCGTGCCACATTCCAGGCTATGAGTACCGTCCGCTTTTCGCAGTGTTTCGGCCTCAGCACATCAAGGTGCAGACAGTTCTGTCTCGCACACGATGACCTCGCACTCTGATGAGTCGGGGAAGTCTCCGCCTTCGTCGGTGACATATATCTTGTCGGCATGAACGCGGTAGTTACCCGCCGGGGTCAGCAGTGGGTTTTCATACGTGCCCTGATAATCGACAGAGACAGAGGTCGCACCATGGGATCTCAATGTGACACGTCCATTGGGGGCGATAGTGATGGATTGTTGAATCCCATTTTCACCCCCGAAGTTGAAATAGCGGGTTCCCGTGAACGGCAGCGCCACGGCTTGTTGCTGTGGATCGCCGGTATGGTCGGCGCCTCTGGCGCTTTGGCACATTTTCTCTAGCAGCAGATCCAGCATTCCCTCTGGCTGTGGTCGCCCGTTAATCTCCAGCGCCTCCACAGAAAAACCATCGTCTTGCATCCAGACCTGCACCATGGCCCGTGCGGGCTGACTGGCATAGGTGATGGTGCCGCTGACATTCACCAACTTCCGACCATCCGCCGCTTTCCCGCCGGTCCACTCGGGGTCTTCGAAAAAGCTGTTGACCATCTTCTCGACGGAGATGTCCGGGCACATCTCCAGCTCGCTTTCCTTGAGGGCTGCCACATCCAGCATGCTGAGTACGCCAGCATAAGCGCCTGTCGAGCAGAGCATCATTAAACCGACTGCAGTTTTTATGTTCATACAAGGCGCTCCTCACCACACCCATGAAAACGCGGATATGGGGCGGTAGTTATAGCGACGGTCAAACTCCTCCTGTGTCAGGCACAAAACACGGATGAACTCGATCACGGACAAGATCAGGGGAAGGCCGGTGGTGCAGAGCACTAAGTAGATAAGCCCCCAGCCCCAATTCCCGGTGTAGAACTTATGCAGACCAATGCTGCCGCCCAAGAATGCGAGCACAGCGGTGAGCCCCTTGCGCTTGCCATGGTGCGCAACGGTGTTTGCGCCGTTTAGCGGTGCCAGCGGGGGAGTGGTTGCGGCAGAGGGGGGCGGGGAGGCTGTTGCCCCCTCTTTAATCGGCCATGCTGCGATATCGATAGGCTTCAGCAGTTCATCCGTGATTGCCCTGGCTTTCTTCTTTGCAGCGCCGAAGGTATCGATGGCATCGACAAACGAGCCATTGAGGGTGAGCTGTATGGTCTCATTGCCTTGAGAGGTGAAATTCACGGTGATACGCATACCGAAAGGGTTAAAGCCATATTTCCAGGCGGCTTCGATCCTGCCTTGTGTACGCTCAATGGTTTTTAATGTGCCACCCTGAGCTTGCAAATGGGCGGCGACATGCTCGAAGAGTGGCTCATAGGGACTGGTGGAGCAAAGAGTGTTGTCGGACACTTTTTGCAGGCTGATGGTGTTCATGCATGACTCCTTGGATATCGACTGCGGGATGGTTGACGACAATGTGAAACAGCGGCGACAGGTGTTGTCGCGGCATGTCAGGCGCTGTCGCCAGATGTATAAACTGGGATCTTTGTCACAAATAGGTCAGGGCGGAGCCTGACTCATCAGGGTCAATAAATGGCGCAAATCGCGGACGATCTGCTCATGGATAAATCCGGGCGAGATCACGGTGAGCCCCGGCATCCAGGATTTGATGACAGGCAGAATCTGATTGGCATCGAGTACGCGACTGCTCAATAACAGCGCACCGTCATCCAGGGTTTTGACAATCTCCTGCTCGGGCAACAACGGGCGATGCTGAAAGTTGATGGCGATGGCGGCACTGGCCTTGAGGAGCACCTCGATCATGCCGGAGCGCCAGAGCGTCGGGTCGGTATCGATCTGTCGTTGAATGTACGCGTCACGGGTGAAGGTCTGTTGCGATAGCTCAACCAGTGCGATGTGGCTCAGCGGATAGGCTTGCAACCGCCCCTCGCTGGCGCCGACCAAGTGCCAGGTGCCCTTGTAGTTGACGAGCTGATAGGGGCTAAACAGTTGCTTGCGCTGGTCTTTGGTGATGAGCCAGCATTGCAGATGCTGGGTCAGTGCCTGCTCTAATACCGGTAACTGGTGGCTCAGTGAGTCGGTGGACTGGGCATCGAATCCCTTGATAGCAAAGAGACATGGATTGCCCCTGTCCAGCAGCTGACCCAGACGATGTTCACTGGCACGAGGGAACAAGTCGGTGATGCCCAATTGCTCGGCCAGCTTGCGCAGCTTTCCGTCGTTCTTGTGATTGAGGAACCCAGGATCCAGCCAGTATTGCTGGCTGCGGTGCTCTATCGGTAGATAGCTGAGGCGTTGATTGAAATCCCGCTGCAGGGTGCGCACGGTGACGTTGTACTCGGTGGCCAGATCACTCAGGTGCAGCTTCTCACCACTGTACAGGCGGGTGAGGAGCATACCGAGGCGCTGAGCAATCTTGTCGTGTTCGTGCATACCATCACAGAAGGGGAGTAACCGTGTCGCGGATTATCCAAACAGGCCGCGACACGGCGTGACGAATTGGATTGCAGGCAGTTTTTCACAAAACCCATCATCGGCGATGGGCTTTTGTCATCAGGTGAGGGTTTTTGTTATCAACCGGCGAGAAGCGGTTGAGCGGGCCAGGAAGGCCCGTTCGGTGAGGTTGTTGCTGCTTGTCCAGAGATGGCCTGAGTTGATGCTATTGAGCTACTTAACTGCGATACCGGTATCTTGCCACTGAGGGAGATACCGAAAGAGGGTTGGATAGAATAGGAGCACACACCCACTTCGCTTGGTGTGAAGAATACGTCAGAATTCCTGTGATTGTGATCCCGCTACCTACTCATGTAATGTCAAATCCAGTAGGTTTATCGCATCAACGCCTCGCAGTGTGGGAATTACAGCTAGCTATATTGTTATGGCAGACTATTCACCATTCATAATAATGGCAACAAGAGGGAGCGGCCAATGAGCTTTGGAAGAATAGCGGTAGGAGTCGGGGGGGTTGCGGCAATCTTAATGACGTATTTTGCAGGCAAAGAATCTGGCAAAAAAGAAGGTCATGCCGATGGCTATAAAAAGGGGGAGGAAAAAGGGAAAGCTCTATATGCTGCCAAACTTGCTCAGTTACATCAAAGCATCAAGGCGATGACTGAAGAAGCGAGCAAGCGTGATGATCTCATCATTTGCGCCTATGCAGTCGGCATTAGCTGTGCCCGCGCTAATGGGTCATTGCCAGTCTACAAGGTCGAAGCTTTGGAAGACTTGGTGTTCGGCATTGGCAAGGTGCAAACGCGATCCAAACACGTCCAAGATCAAGTCAGGGAAATGACACTCACCCCGCCAAACTTGAGAACGGTCTGGTCGCTCATCAGAGAAAAGGGCTTTGATAAGCCGCATCACAAGCGAATGTTCACCGAAATCGTTGACATCATGGCGAGTATTGAAGAAAACCCGACTAAAGCTGATGTTGAGTTTGTTGAGATCTGGAACAAGCTGGCAGCAGCGTAATGGGAGTCGGCGCGATATGACAACTAAAAATCAACATTTAGACCGTCTGGAAAAGATGCGTCAAGCCAGAGATGTACAAACCCCAAGAGCGCTTGCATCGCCTTCAACGATGGTGGAGTTTTTAGACACCCCGGTTGATCAGGCTTTCATTGAAGGTGCTGATTCGGCAAAAGCCTTCAGTAACCAGCTTGAAGACACGGATGCCATAGCTACTCAAAGAGAGGCTCAGGCTCTTCTGGATAGCCTGAACACAGGCAGTGCCATCGAAAAAATATTGGAGCCTGTCTTCCTCAGCTTGTTCGACGGTGTTATGCGGGCTTTCAAGATGGGCACCAAGCAGGGGCTAACTGCCTCCCGCCTGTATCAGGAGTGCAAGGTGTTTACCTATGCGAATGCTGCAAACAGTAGCCCAATGGTAGATAGCTATACCGAAAACCTGAATGAGCGGGACAACATTGCGGAGTTCGGTAGTCATTCGAGCTTCAATGGCGGATCCATGACGCGCAAAGATGAAGAACTCTTGATGCGTGATGGTAAAAAGATGAAAGCCAAGAAGGAGGCTCATTTTAATGGCGATTATCGTGCCAAAGATGAGTACGACGGAAAGGACATTTTCCTGACAAAAGCTCAGGCCAATAGTGAGGGAAGAAGTGATCGTTATGCTGAAACGGATCACATCGTTTCTTGTGCTGAGATTTGCAACTCGCTAAAGAGCAATAAGGCGCTACATCTGGACGACATCAAAACCATCATCAACATTGATGAAAACTATGCCGTCACCAGCAAGCAAAACAACGCCGGCTCTAATATCGGCAAGTTCGACAAAACGCGGGATGAGTTGCAGGCTGAATTAGACCAAGGGTATGCCCAGTTCAAAAACAAAAAGCACAAACTTAGCGATGAAGATAGGAAAACCCGGCAAAACCAGATCGAGGCGATGGATAAGGCACAACAAGCTATTGATACCAAAACCAATGTGACCGTAGCCAAAAACGTTCTCTTCGACAACGAAGTGCAGATCACGCTAGGGAAGGATGCGGCCAATGCATCCAGTCACTATGCGCTAGGCAACGTGATCATATTCGCGATAAAGCCCATCTACTATGAGCTGAGCGATTGTATCAAGAATGGTATCGAGGAGGGGGTTGGGGCCGACAGCTTTTCGGAAGCCCTTAAGATCCGCTTGGGGAGAATGAAAGACCACCTGTGGTCTCATGCACTTCCGTTGCTCAAAGATACCGCGCTGGGCTTTTTTAAGAACTTCCTTTCGATGCTAATGGAAGGCATTCTTAATTGCTTTGTTGGTGTCTTCAAGCAAGTCATGCGACTGGTGAAGGAAGGGTTCAAGATATTGATGAGCGCTATTCCTATCTTGCGGGATGAGAAAACTACGTCGACCCAGAAAGGCGATGCCCTGCTGAAACTGTTCGCGGGCTCACTATCCATCTTTGCCTCTCTTGCCATTGAATCATGGCTAAGCAGTTCTGGCATGCCAGAGTGGCTTGCGATCATTGCTTCATCCATGTTGACTGCTGTCGTCACTTCTTTGGTCATGCACCTGCTGGATAAGATGGATTTGTTTGGTGTGAATCGCGAAATCCAATCGCGCCGGATTGATGAGTTGCTGCAAAGCGAAATCGATTCGACCACTGAAGGCATCTTCTCGACAATGGCGAAGCTGGCTTAATAAAAAGGGTGAATCGCTACCAGTGTTCTAAACACATCCAGTCCATTCTCAGTAACGGGTAGCGATTCACTTTCAGTTTGCTAGCAATAATGTCAATTATGCCTTGGCCTGACGCCACTTCGTTAGCCATCGATACTGTTCGGGATGAATGCGTAACAGCTCTGCGATAACTGCTTCACGTTTATCGGCTGTCATCCGGGTAAGAAGCGACCTGACATCCGACATAATGCTGTCACGGCCAGCGCCTCTGGCTTCCGCCTTGCAATACCACTCATGTCCCTCACTAATGTTGCCAAGCTCGATACAGACTGCACCAAGTAGTGTGCAGGGGCGAAAGTTGTTGGGTTGAAGACGGTGAGCTTCAGCACCCATGTTGAATGCGGCAGCATGTTCGCCATGGTCACGCATCGCGCCACCATGCGTGGTGAGAATGGCGGATTTCAGCTTGGGCTGAACCTGCCTCTTGCCTGGGATGGCACTCAGCAGCGCAATCGCCTCATTCGATGCTGCGCATTTACGCAAGTGTCCGCTGGCATTGACTGCACTCCATGGGTTCTTGCTGTTGCGGTACTCTGCTAGCCAGTGATCAGCTTCGAGTCGGTTGTAGCTATGCAGAATCTCCTTTGTCTCGTACTCACGGCCATTGCTCTTGAGCCAGATGGTTTCAGTCTCCAGTAGCCGCGTACCTGCATCCAGCTTGAGAAGGATTGCCATGAGCTGTTTGAGGTGATGTGATTCGACATATCCAGTGACACCATACTTCTCCCTGAGTGCTTGGTTCTTCATCCGTGCGATGTACTTGGGGTCACTCTCACGTTGAATCCGCTCAGCCTCAAGTCGCACACTTCGGGCTTTCTGCTCGGCTTTATAACGTTCTTCATCTGCGGCCTTCTGAGCGGCGATCTCGCGTTGTTTCTGTTGCGCCAGCTCGTTTCGTTGCTCCTGTTCCGCTTTTCCTTTTTGGTCGAACTGCTCTTGGGATAGTTCACCGGTCAAGAAGCGCAGCAAGGCATTCAACCCCCTGTTCAAGAGAAATTGTCTGTTAGCTGCTGATATCGTCGCGCCTTGTCCAGCAGCGACAAGGAGGCTGTGCAACCTGGCACCGCCCGTGATCGCACTGGTGATATCATCCACCCAGAATTGTCTGGCCAGTTCATGCGGGGGGAGGGACACAGAATTCTGGCCATCGGCCAGACCATTTTTGATCCGAAATTTCTGCAGGTAATCCCAAGTGGGATTTTGTCTGGTCTTCTCTATATTAGCTTTGTCGTCTGGCTGAGCAGCCAATGGCTTCGTGATTGAAGGTTGGTAGCGATGCACAATCTTTCGGCCCTTATAGTAAAGAGATTTAGAACGGCGCTGCTCCTGTTCTACCGCAGATTGGCGTCTGAACTCAGGGAGAGTCATATCGCCGTTGATAAAGCCTCTCAAGGCGTTAAGGTCATAGTTGGCTAGAATGTCACAGCGGGGCGGATTCAGAGGTTCATTCCTGAATATGGCTACGAGCAAACTATGGAGGTTATCGCCTATCGATAGGGCAGCAGGAATGTCATCGACACCGTAATAAGTTGCGAGATCCATGGGCGAGATAGACATCGAGCACACTCCTTGTGCAAAAAAAGAATTAGTACAATAGCGCCGCTGGCTTTTTACCCGCAATGGGTGGCTTCAAATTCATCGCTGCGAATCCCCCTGTATTTCTCTATACCCCAAGAGCTTCAAACTGAGGGGCATTCAAGGGGGGGAGGGATAAGTTTGCTGACTGATGGCGTATCAGTCGGCAATGAAGGTCTCTTAGCCAGCCTTGGCAACGTCCCGTACTTTTTGCTCTACTTGGTGCGCTATGGCCTGAATCTGAGCCAGTTCTAGTGAGCCTGCCCTAAATTGGGGGAGTTGCTTGGGGAGTGCAGCGGCACTGACGATGTAGGGGAAGGTGATCTTCTGGCGTAAATCTACAAACCAGCCAGGTAGAACCAGAACGCCACCTACCGGGACTTCGGTCCCAGTTGCACTGTTGAGCCAGTTACGCACAGTGGTGACGTTACGGCGGACCTGTTCGAGCGGCGCTTTTTCAACATGGTTTGGGAAGTGAAGCGCATCATTTTCGACCCGAACCTTGAACTGTTTTTCTCCATTGTTGATGGGTTTGGAGCGACCCTTAGTCTCGATGACAAAGACCCCGTTAGGGCAGATGATCAAATGGTCGATATTGAAGCCATCAAACGGGATATCGTGGTAAACCCGATAGGGGTGCTGTTGGGGCCTAACGATTTGGTCCAGCTCCTGACCCACTGCCAGTTCACAGGAGTAACCCAGCTTGAGGTGTTGAACCTTGTTGGCCATTTTGTAAGTTTTGGTTGTGCCATAGATAAAGAGACCCAGCATGACTACCCCGGAAATCAGCATCACAGTCGTGCTCATAGCCTTCTTATCGATGTAGCTCTGTAACAAGAGGTAGAACCCGATCATCATCATGGTCAATGGCGTGAATAGCATTTGGGAAAAGAGGTCTATCTGTAGGTCTTGGATTTGCTGTTGCAGGGTGTGACCCGCTGGCCTGAGCAGGTCGGCGGTCAACGGGCTGACCCTATGTGAGCGAAGCCTCTTTCTTATTAGCAAGATGATCCCAACTGATAAGAATATCGGGCCCAAGAACAAGCCAGAAGTTGCCAGAACAGATACCGCGAGCGACGAGAGTTCCATTTCATGCGTCTTTTGGGGAATGTGGTGAGGTCAGGTTAGCTGACCTATAGGAGTCTATCCATTGGGATGTGGGGTAAGTATCACAGTATCTGATTATCCCCAATGGAGATCTTACACCTTGTGGTGTTAGTGAGATAAAACAGAGAGTTACTGCGCCTCCTTTGTGCGCAAATGGGGTTCGTTGCGCTTGGGTTTACTTGGCTGGTTATATGTTTACTGATGCGACCCGGAAGCTGGGCGGCTGTAGCAACTCACTCGGTGGCCTTAGCAAGCAGTCCTATGACAACACTTCCCAATGCCCACCCTTGCGCGGACCAACAAAGCGCAATCGCCCCGCTTTAACCAATGCAGCAGCTGCTCGCTCCACCGTGCTGGTCGATTTGCCTATTCGCTCGGCTACTTGTGTCAGGGTCAGGGCATGCTCGCTCGCTAAGATCGCCAACACTGCATCCGGTGTTTTTGCCCGCATTTCTACCTTCATTTCTACCGGCGTTTCTACCTTCACTTTTTCTGGCGGGGTGGGCTGAGATGTCGGCTGTGCGGTAATCGCTTCGGCCAACGCATCTCGCAGCGCCTCTAGCAGAAACAGAATAAAATCGGTGCAGTCACTCAGCCTGTCGGCCTGACTTAATTGGTGGTAGTCGTGCTCTTGGCGCTCTTTGATGATCGCTTCCACCGGCAGGAAGGCCATCACTGGTTGCCAACGGCTCAAGATCACCGTTTGCCACAAGTGTCCCATACGACCATTTCCATCTGAAAAGGGGTGGATAAACTCCAACTCGTAGTGCAAGGCACAAGAGGCGATCAAGGGATGGGCCTCTGTTTCTGCCAACCATTGCATCAGTTGTTCCATCAGACACGGAACCTGAGTCGCGGGGGGAGCCATATGCACTAATTGCTCACCTCGATAGATGCCGACCCCACTGCTACGCCATTGCCCTGCGTCATCGCATAACCCGTGCATCAAACGTCCATGGGCCCTGAGCAAATCCGCAGAAGAGGTAGGGGCCCAAGCCGACATTGCTTCATATGCGGCAAACGCATTGCGCACCTCCTGGATCTCACGGGGCAATCCCAGTACAGGTTTGCCGTCGATCACTGCCGTGACTTGATCCAGGCTCAGGGTGTTGTGCTCGATAGCTAGGGATGCCTGGATGGTGCGGATCCGGTTTTCCCGGCGCAGCATGGGGACTTGCGAGCTCTGCGTCGAGCGCCATTGCCCCACCAATTCTGCGATCTCCGCCACCCGGCTCAACATGGCGTGGGTCAGGGTGAAGGGAGGGGAATAGGCTGCCATGGGGGACTCCGACTGAAACGATTGCAAATGCGAAGGCTCAGAGATTATCAGATCGGGGGCAAGACCAACACGGCGGCGTATCTTTGCGAATTCTGTGATAAGCGGTATGCGATGTTCTATGACGGAGTGCGATTTGTTGCGAACTTGCGGTGTTACTCGCTCCATCTACTTGCTATTTCATGCAATGAGATGCAAACGAAGCTCCTTGATTTATAATCCCTCGACGTTCGCGTCGTGCCGGTTCGATTCCGGCCTCGGGCACCATTAAAATCAAAGAGTTACGAAAGGCCACTAGAAATAGTGGCCTTTTTCTTTTTCCTAAATGGCGCCAAAATGGCGACAGCGATTGTGTCGAGTCCACTGCTTCATAACAACAAAGCCTGCTGAAGGCAGGCTTTTATAGGGGTCTGTATATAGCCGAGGGATTTACCTCGTGGGGCAGGGTATGGCCGCTTACTTCCACCACTCCTTACCCGGTAAGTTATTCCATTCTCCAACCGGGTATTCATGGCCATGAAAGCGCTGCGTGGTGCCTAATGTTCTCTGACTGGTGGTCTGAGAGGCTCCGTCCTGCTCTACGGTCCCTGTTTTCGCTTTGGTTACTACTCTCAGATCATTTAGCCCGTTAGATATCCCTGACAGGACTTGGAGGAAAGCCCTCATCACTTTGGTCTGCTGCGCTTGCGATGCTCCCTCGTTCTGTTTTTATGATTATCTGGTTCGTAGGAGAGTAATTAACCGTGAGTGCATGCAACAGTGCCGTTAGTTGCGCCGTTTGTTCAAAGAGAGCCGGGATTCCGCAGGCAGTCGCGCCTTGATGTCGATGATGCGAACGCTGGGGTATCAGATTGGCCGATTCAAAGTCCGTAACCTGATGAAGGAATCCGGGTTGGCATCCAAACAGCCGGGCGCACACCGTTATAAGGTGCCCGGTCTGCACGACCGGATATTCCCGATCTGCTGGCCCGCAAATTTGATGTCCAGCAACTCAATCAGGTGTGGCTATATCACCTAGGTTTGGGCAGGGGCTAGTTGGCATTATCTGGCTGTGATGCTCGACCTGCATACCCAGCGAGTTGTGGGCTGGACGATCTCTGGTAAGCCTGATGTAGATCTGGCCATCAAAGCTCTGGAGATGCCCTATCAGCAGCGGGCTTGTCAATCAGGGTGTGCTGTTTCACTCCGACCAGGGCAGCCAATAGGGCAGTCGGGCATTTCGGCAACGACAGTGGCGCTATCGCATGGCCTGGAGCATGAATCATGGTGGTAACTGCTGGGATAACGTCCCGATGGAGTTGCTGTTCAGAAGCTTGAAGTCACAGTGGCTCCCAGCAACGGGATACCTGAACCTGCGGGAAGCGAAGCTGGATATCAGCTATTACCTGATGGATTGCTAGGCGTTGTTGCCCAAATCGATGCAGCTTGAATGGAACTAGCTGAGGACTCGGTGATCTGCTCATCACCATCCTCTTCAAGTTTGCATCATGGGCATTTCGCTGCACCCCATCACCAACTGGCCTAAATACAACAAGTCTTTGATTCACCGTGGTTCACCCACCTTCTGGGTTGATGCCGAGGCCATGAGCAACTGGTTTCACCACGACTATCACGGACGGCAAGGCCGCAGCCAGTTCTACACCAACCAGACCATCTGTACCTTCCTGATGCTCAAGGGAATTTTCAACTTCACCCCGCGGGCCACTCGGGGACTACTCGACTCCCTGCTCGAGTTGAGGAATCTGGCGTTGTGCGCACCGGACTATAGCTGTGTCTGCAAGCGAGCCCGTATGGTGAAAGTGGCTTATCGCTCCCCCCAAGGGGACGCGTTACCGACTTGGTTATCGACTCAACCGGGCTGAAGGTGTTTGGTGAAGGTGAGTGAAAGGTCAGCAAACACTGCGCCGAAAAACGGCGAGTGTGGCGCAAGTTGCATCTGGCGGTAGATCCGGTGAGCCACGATATCGTGGCGGCGGAAGTCTCGCTGGGACATGTTTATGCGGATGGCGCCGACGACAGTAAAGCCAGCCATCAGCTTATCTAGCGCACAGGGGGCGACAGCCTGTATCCTGACTAGCGAAAGCACGGCGTTATGGAAAAGGGACACCCGAGAAATGATGCTGTGTTGTGATGCGCAAGGAAGGGCTAGCGGACTGGAAGAAGATATCGGGGTATCACCGTCGCTCGCTGGCCGAGACGGTGATGTATCGGTTCAAGCAGTTGTTGGCGGGGAAAATCAGTCTGCGTAACTAAACGGCCAAGTGGGAGAAGTCATGGCGTATGTAAGCGCCATAAACAAACTCAATACCCTGGGTCTACCTGTCAGAAAACCCCGAGTGTTGCGGTCACCAGGGGCTGGGGAAGTCATGACTTGCTGGGGGATTTGGGCAACAACGCCGATTACTACAACTGGCGGCATCCACATCAACACAATTACGGGGTCACGCCAGCAAAAGCCGAGGATCCGCCTAATCAAGAGTCCGGATTTAGTTGACCACTACAGACTGTGCTTGAGTTCATGTTACAATTTGTCAATCTTTCACTATCTACGTCAACCATATGCAAAACCAGAAAAGCAATAGGATTGATTTCGCAAACACTCTAAGAGGCTTTGCTGCATTAGCTGTAGTTATTTCACATTACTATGGCGTTTTTTGGTCAAGCCGTGCAGCTGTAGAGGTGTTAACAAATGCGCCAATGCTTCCCTTTGAAACGCATGCAATTCCTATTTATGTTTCATTATTAAACGCATTTTCATTATTTAATTGGGGGGCATATGGTGTAGCATTATTTTTTATCATTAGTGGCTTCGTAATTCCATTTTCTTTGCAAAAAACAAGTTGGTTTGGTTTTACTATCAATCGAATGCTGCGAATTGTGCCAACATATATTGTAGGTTTTAGTATTACGTTGGTTGCCATTTTAATTAGCTCACATTATTTTTCAAGGGAGTGGCCATTCACTACTCAAGAGGTATTGATTCATTACATACCTGGTATTAGAGATGTCTTATGGTCAAGAGGTATTGATGGAATAGTGTGGACGCTAGAGATAGAAATGAAGTTTTATTTTGTCTGTGCGTTATTGATTGTGCTATTTCGAAAGCAATCAACCATGGTTTTTTTAGCCCCGATATTTATCTTCATAGCATCGATTGTTATTAATAAGTATATTCCCGGTTGGGGTAATACGGATGCAAGGTTGTGGCAATTGGCAATGACCTTTATGACAGTGTCGCAATATATTATATATATGTTCATTGGGGTGGTGTTTCACTATGTCCAACGTGGTCGTATTGAAAGAGACAAAGCATATCTTTTAATTGGAGTGATTTTTTGCCTTTTCTGTTTGCAATGGTATATTGGCCCCGCAGCTGCCGGAATAACGGTAGCATGGAGCTATGCATTTGCATTGCTGACCTTCATTTTTGCATTTACGTATCAGGATTTTTTCAGGTCAAACAAGTTCTTCGATTTCCTGGCAGATATAAGCTACCCACTTTATGTGATACATGGTGTCGCTGGCTATGTAGCGCTTAGAATCTTACTCGATCTTGGCATGAAAGCTTGGGTTTCACTGTTGATTGTGACTGGTGGGTGCATATTTTTATCTTGGGTTTTACATAAGCTAGTGGAAAAGCCATCCCAACGAGTTGGTAAAAAATTGGCTGGCTACTTTATTATCAAAAAAAATGACTGTAGAGTTAATAATGAAGTGGCCGTTAGTCATTTAAATTAAGTCTATTAAGCTGCTGTACAGATCTAGTTATCACCTGACACCGGCCTCAAGCCGGTGTCTTGTTTACGCTACTTTAGAGCGCACTTCCTTCGGTAGCAATTTCAGACCCTTCTTGAACATGCTGTAGGGCGTCAGTCCCTCCATCATCCTGCCCTGATGCGGCCGCTGGGTGTTGTAGTGCGCCAGGTAGCTACCCAGGTCTGTCTGCATCTGCTCTACCGACTCATACCAGGTCGTCCTCCCCTTGATACGGAAGTGTTCATCCAGCAGTGTGCGATGCAGCCGTTCGATAAAGCCGTTGCTCTGCGGCCTGCGTACCTTGGTTGTCCGGTGCTCAATCCCCTCCAGTTGCAGGAACAGCTCGTAGGGATGATGGTCTGGGCGCCCACAGAACTCGCGCCCGTTATCCGACAGGATGGTATAGACCCGTGCCTCGTGGGCCTCGAAAAACGACTGTACCGTTTCATTGAGCACATAGACCGAGGTCACCGGCAGCTTGCTGGTGTAGAGCCGTCCCCAGGCGTGGCGGCTGTAGCAGTCCAGCACGGTTTGCAGATACACCTGCCAACCCCTTGGATCGCGCCGACGAAGAAGGTGTCGACAGCCACCAGTTCTCCGGTGTAGTGGACCTCAATCTGACGTTCTCGAAACTCTGGGCTGAGACGCTCGAACAGGCGAAGTTACTCGTCATTGAGCTCTTTGGCGAGCTCTGGCAGGCTGAGTTTTTCTCGTTGCAGGTCTACGGTGACTCCAGATAACACAGTAGGGGGCACTGTTTTGTTATCCGGTTTGAAGCCATATGACCACTCCCTTTTGTGGACAACTGTCAGGTGAATACCAACTCCATACAGCCAGGGAGTGGCACCAGAGTCGGCTAGCCATGCACCAGCGCCGCGGCGGCCACCTTGTGACGGGCGATAAGCTGCTCGATATCCAGCCCCTCGATGGCGCCATCCACCACCCGCCACTTGCCACCCACCATCACCCGATCGGCCCGCTCGGCGCCGCACAAGATGAGGGCCGCGATGGGATCGTGACTGCCGCTAAAGCGCAGGTCGTCGAGCTTGAACAGCGCCAGATCTGCCTGCTTGCCGGGCAGCAGCTCACCGAGATCGCCGCGCCCGAGCAGCCGGGCCGAGCCTACGGTCGCCCACTCCAGCACCTTGCGCGGAGTGATGCGCTCGGCGCCGTAGCGCAGCCGCTGCAGATAGAGCGCCTGACGGGCCTCCTGCATCAGGTTCGAGGCATCGTTAGAGGCCGAGCCATCCACCCCTAGCCCCACCGGCGCACCGGCCGCCTCCAGATCCAGGGTCGGGCAGATGCCGGAGGCGAGCCGCATATTGGAGACCGGACAGTGGCACACCCCGGTGCCCGCCGCCCCCAGCCGCGCAATCTCGTCCGGATTGAAGTGGATGCCGTGGGCCAGCCAAGTGCGATCGCCAAGCCAGCCCACCTTTTCGAGATAATCGACGGTGCGCAGGCCAAAGCGTGCAAGGCAGAACGCCTCCTCATCCAGCGTCTCCGCCAGATGGGTGTGCAGCCGCACATCGAGCTCGGCCGCGAGTCTGGCGCTTTCCACCATGATCTCCTCGGTCACCGAGAAGGGGGAGCAAGGGGCCAGCGCAATCTGGATCTGCGCCCCGGCGCCGCGCTCGTGATACTGGCGCACCAGCCGCAGACTGTCATCGAGGATCTGCTGCTGCCCCTGCACCGTGTGGCGCGGCGGCAAGCCCCCCTCATCTTCGCCAAGGCTCATGGAGCCACGGGTCAGCATGGCGCGCATCCCCAGCTCACGCACCGCCGCCACCTGAATATCGATGGACTCCTCCATCCCGCGCGGGAAGAGGTAGTGGTGATCGGCCGCCGTGGTGCAACCCGAGAGCAGCAGCTCCGCCATCGCCACCTTGCTCGCCAGCGCCAGAGCGTCGGGCGTCAATCTGGCCCAGACCGGATAGAGAGTCTTGAGCCAAGGGAAGAGCGGCTGATTGACCACCGGCCCCCAGGCGCGGGTCAGGGTCTGGTAGAAGTGGTGGTGGGTATTGATAAGGCCCGGCAGCACCACATGGTCGCGAGCATCGAACAGCTGTTCGCACGGTCGGGCAGGCTGTTGGCCTGCCGCCAGCACCTCGCTTATCAGACCGTTTTCAATCACCAGCCCGCCGCGGCCATCGACCGTTTCGGGGGTAAAGGTGGCAAGGGGGTTTTTAATCCAGATACGGGTAGCGGACATGGCCGACTCCTCCATCAGTGACACATAGGGGTGAGCCAGCTCAGTTATACCCTGTCTGCTGATCCAGAGGCGGCGGTCAGCGACCGCGGCCAACCCAGTCTAGACATACGGCGCAAAAAGTCTGTGATCGCCGTTTTGAATCAAGGTGATAGCGACGGATTACCCAAGGCGACCATCCACACAAGGTTTACCCCGCAATTAATCAACCAGTGATTAACAAAAGCTTGTGCCAGCGCAAAAAAACCTCTGGTTTCTGATAGTTGCGTGATGGTCGCCATAGTTAAGCGCTCAATGAATCCGTAAGATATTTGGCGGCGCCTGTTGGCCCCTTTTCCCAAACCAAGGTCAACGGCGCAATGTGGCAGCGACAGTCAGGGGCGGTAGCGTCCTTAACGGAGACCAGCCGGTCTCCCGCCCCTGCGCCAAGGTAACCGTCCCCTCTCCCCTGCGGGAGAGGGTTAGGGTGAGGGGTCGCCAACCCCGTTGGCATGACTTCGCCAGCAGGGTCGGTAGGGTCGATTAGCGAAGCGTAATCGTCCGTGCTAACCGCACCCCTTGCAGGTGAAGCCCATGGCGCAATCCACAAAGCCTGACGCTGCAAGCAAACCCGCGTCGAATAGAGGTGCAATTCACTTCGTTCATTGCACCCTACGGTAATGGCCAAACGGGCTCACCCCGGCGAACAACAGGGGGCAACAGCCAACCCGCAGTGCCGAGGCCAGTTAACAGGCGTAGGGTGCAACAAGCGCAGCGCATTGCACCGCTGTAACACCCCCCAACCTATTCGGGGCAAAGATCGGGCGGGTTGTTGTCTCACAGCCACCCCCTCGCCCATCCCATGGCGAGAGCAGATTGTCGCACCTATGCAACAAGCGCCATCGACATGGTTGCATAGGTGAAAAAAATCATGGTGAGTACAACAACGAACGGTACCCACGCTTATCGAACAGTGGTTTTATATTGAAGGCCCGATAGTGAGTATTTTACCGTAATAACACCTTATTTCTCGAACGTCCGATTACGCTTCGCTAATCGAACCTACGTCCCTTATTTATACAGGAAATTCAATATGTTTATTGAAGGTGGCCAAGAAGAAAAAAGATTACTTATTGAAGCTCTTTCTAGATACAATTACTTCCCGAATCAACGATTAGGGTTAAGTGAACTACCTCCATCATTTGACTCGAGACAGTTTACTCCAGAAGTCCTGACATCCCTCGTTAAATTACAAGCAGCAAAAGTAAGAAAAACTTTAGGGTATAGTCTTACAGAGTATCGCTCAACAAGATTCAATAACATTCCTAGATTACTTGGAATTATTCATCCAAAAGCTTACTCACATCTTGCAAGCTGTATTCACGAGAACTGGGATGAAATAAGAAAAATAACAAAAAACCATTGCAGCCAAATAAAACCAACTTTTCATCACAATGAAAAGCGCCTACTTGTCATGAATTACGACGATCCATCAGAAAAAATTAGACGAGCCCTATGCGCTGAGTTTACAAAGCGTTTTAGAGTACATGCAGATATTAGCAATTGTTTTCACAGTATATACACACATGCAATTCCATGGGCCATTGTTGGTGTTGAAGAATCTAAAAGACGACTCAAAGAAAACGAGAAAAAATCTTGGCCTGAAGATTTAGATTTTCATCAAAGAAGAACCAAAAGAAATGAAACACAAGGTATACCAATTGGCCCTGCCACATCCAGTATCTTGGTAGAGGTTATTTTACAATCCGTAGATGAAGCGCTAAATCGAAAAGGATATCACTTCATAAGGTATATCGATGACTACACATGCTATTGTGATACAAATGAACATGCTAATGACTTCATCTTGGATCTAGAAAATTACTTATCTATCTACAAACTCACCCTAAACTTAAAGAAAACATGGATTGAGACATTACCAGCGCCAACAGAAGATGAGTGGATATTAACATTAATTTCATTCCTCCCTAGCAGATTGGCCAATGAACATGACGGTGAAAATAAATTAACAACATCAGAAACGTTGACATTCATAAATCAAGCGATTCGTTTAAATAAAACAACGCCTGATGGTAGCGTGTTGAAATATGCCATAAGCATCATTCTTAATCACATTGATGATTATGCTGCAATCAACTTACTGGATTCTGTTATAAATTTATCTTGGCACTACCCCGTTTTAGTACCCTTAATTGATAGAATCATTGACCTAACAAATTATCCTGCTGAACAGATACTAGAGCAACTGAATAAGATAATCGATATCAATGCACTTTCAAGACGGTCAGATGGTATGTGCTGGCCATTGCACATAATGTTGAAACATAATTTAACATGCGATGAATCAACTGCAGATAAAATTATAAAAAGCCAAGACTGTGCCGCATTATCTCTATTGTTAGAGCAAAATGAACACAACAATAAAATTATTGACTTTACAAACGAAATAGTATCGTCAGATATATACACTAAAGATAACTATTGGCTATTACTATATCAAATGTATTACAAGGGAATAATTGATGCACCCTACCAAGAAATAGAGGAAAATGCTGTCTTTAAGACTTTAAAACAACATAACGTAAATTTCATACCTAGAAACTCTAAAACTAAACATGAAGAAAAATGTGATGAAATTCTCAGAGAGATACAAGCTGAACAGCTCAAAGATATTTTTTCAAACACACCTGTTGAGTTTTAATTATTTACCCCCTCAATCATAGATTTCACATTTATCTATTCAGTACCTACGTGTGATAGGCACTAAAGATTAGAACGGAACCAACAAAATATTTACCGTTGGCTAATTCTGTTTGGCTTCAAAAAATCACTTGCCAAGCAGCGCTTGCAGCGGCGAAACACCATCGAGAATGGTATTTTCACCCCCAAAAAAACCGCAGCCTTGAGCTGCGGTTTTTATTTACATTCCCCAAACACGCTTCTATTCCAACCAAAACCCTATTTCCCCAACCCCTTGCACTGCTCTCCCCCTGCGGCGGGATAGGCGGTGAGCGTCTCATAGAGGGCGGCGCGCAGGCTGCCGGATTGGCAGAAGTCGCAGCTGCCGCCAGCGTCGATATCGGTGATGCGGGCGCCTTGCGGCCCGTCCAGTACCAGATAGGTGCTGACAAAACGGTAGGTGCCGCTGGGGGCGTCAAGCGGGGTGCCCGGCTCGCCAAAGGTGAAACGCACCTTGACCTCGCTGCGATCCCGGCTGCCGGCGATGGCGCGCGAGGAGAGGATCTCCGAGCCCAGCAGGTTATCCCAGGCGTTGGGCAGGAAGGGGTTGCCCTCGACAAAGGGGGGCTTCTCGTCGGGGGCCTCGCGAGTGGCTATTTCGCGCGCCTTGGAGGCGGCATTGAGCAGGCAGAGCAGCTCGGGGGAGACGATAGTGGGCAGCGTGCCGCCGAGATCGCTCTGATAGAGGCCGCTCGGTTTGACTTGGCGCTCCCAGTCGAGAAACTGGGCCACCTTGGCCTTGGCGCGGGCACTGGCGGCTGGATCGAGTTTGCCGCTGGTGGTGGTGCCCGCATGGGCCGGGGCGATCAGGGCCGCCGCAGAGAGGGCCAGTGCCAGCACGGGCCAGCTGGATATCTTCATGGTGCCATCTTCCTTATGTTCACTTGCATGGGCCGCGCCTTGAACAAAGCGCCGGGCCCTGAAAAAAAGAGCGCAGCCCAAGGGCTGCGCTCTGCGTCAGATCGTCAACCGGCGGCCCTTAGGCACGGCGCCAGCTGGTCTTGCCGGCGCTGTCTTCCAGCACGATGCCCATCTCGGTGAGACGGTTGCGGGCGGCATCGGCCGCGGCCCAGTTCTTGTCGGCACGGGCCTGATTGCGCTCGGCGATCAGGCGCTCGATCTCGGCAACCTCTTCGTCCGCTTCGTCACCCTTCAAGAAAGCCTCGGGGTCTTGCTGCAGGATGCCGAGCACGGCGCCCAGCTCGCGCAGACGGGCGCCCAGCGCAGCGGCAACGGCCATGTCTTCACCCTTCTGGCGGTTGATCTCGCGCACCAGATCGAACAGGGCGGAGTAGGCTTCCGGGGTGTTGAAGTCGTCGTCCATCGCCTCCTTGAAGCGCGCTACCTGCTCGTCACCACCGGCAGCAGCGGCGACCGGCAGATCGCGCAGGGCGGTGTACATCCGCTCCAGCGCGGCGCGGGCTTGCTTCAGGTTATCTTCCGAGTAGTTGAGCTGGCTGCGGTAGTGGCCAGACATCAGGAAGTAACGGACGGTTTCGGCGTCGTAGTGAGCCAAGACGTCGCGAATGGTGAAGAAGTTGCCAAGGGATTTGGACATCTTCTCTTTATCCACCATCACCATGCCGCTGTGCATCCAGGTGTTGACGTAGTCGCCACCGTGGGCGCAGCAGGACTGGGCGATCTCGTTCTCGTGGTGCGGGAACTGCAGATCGGAGCCGCCGCCGTGGATGTCGAAGTGGTTGCCAAGGTGCTTGGAGTTCATGGCGGAGCACTCGATGTGCCAGCCAGGACGGCCCGGGCCCCAGGGGCTTTCCCAGGTCGGCTCGCCCGGTTTGGACATCTTCCACAGCACGAAGTCGAGCGGGTTGCGCTTGGCATCGACCACGTCAACGCGGGCACCGGCTTGCAGTTGCTCCAGATCCTGACCGGAGAGCTTGCCGTAGTCGGCGTAGGATTCGACGATAAACATAACGTCGCCGTTATCGGCCACATAGGCGTGCTCTTTATCCAGCAGGGATTGCACCAGCTCGATGATCTCTTCGATGTGCTGGGTGGCACGCGGTTCGATATCCGGGCGCACCATGCCGAGGGCGTCGAAGTCGGCGTGCATGTCGCCAATCAGACGCTCGGTCAGCTCGTCGCAGGTGACGCGGGTTTCAGCGGCACGCTTGATGATCTTGTCATCCACGTCGGTGATGTTGCGCACGTAGGTAAGGTCGTAACCGGCGTAACGCAGGTAGCGAGCGACCACATCAAAGGCGACGAAGGTGCGGCCGTGGCCGATATGACAGTGATCGTAGATGGTTACACCACACACATACATGCCCACCTTGCCCGGGTGGATAGGTTTGAATTCTTCTTTTTGACGAGTGAGTGTGTTGTATATCTTCAGCATCTTCTAACCACTGCCTGTGAGTAAAATGGTTGGTCATAATACCCCGTTCAGGGGCAGAAAACGAGGCAGAAAACGTGGCCAATCCCGCCTGCCAGCACGGTTACGGCGCCAGAGAGACTATGCCGCCAGCCCCTGATGGGCTAGAATTGCCACCACTTTATGCCATACACCTGCGGGCACTTGGTCGCCCGCATCAAATGAAAGGACATATCATGGTCACTCTGCACACCAATCACGGCGACATCACCCTCACCCTGAACGCTGAAAAAGCCCCGGAAACCGTGGCCAACTTCCTGCAATACTGCCGTGACGGTCACTACGACAACACCATTTTCCACCGCGTCATCGACGGCTTCATGATCCAGGGCGGCGGCTATGCCCCGGGCTTTGAAGAGAAAGACACTCGCGCTCCCATCAAGAACGAAGCGGCCAACGGTCTCTCCAACAAGATCGGCACCATCGCCATGGCCCGCACCATGGAGCCGCACTCTGCCAGCGCCCAGTTCTTCATCAACGTGAACAACAACGACTTCCTCGACTTCAAATCCGCTACCACCCAGGGTTTCGGCTACTGCGTATTCGGTGAAGTGACTGCCGGTATGGACGTGGTCAACAAGATCAAGGGCGTCAAGACCGGTAACTACGGCCGCATCCACCAGGACGTGCCGGTAGAAGACGTGGTGATCACCAAGGTGACCCTTGCTGACTGATCTCTGCCGACTCGGCACTGACAAAACTGCGGCCCCGGCCGCAGTTTTTCCATCTGCCTCCTCCACTGCCAGCCCAAACTGGCGCCGCCTCGACTATCTGGCCCACGGCAACCCGCGCCAGCGCTCGGCCCATGCCCTGCTCACCGCCGGTGTGTGGGATGAGCTGGCCGCGCAGTGCGCCGATATGGCACTGGTGAGCACGCTCGCCATCGGCCTGGATCGGCCGGGCAGCGATCTCGATATCCTCTGCCAGCATCCAGATCCCGCCGAGTTTGCCGCTACTTTTGCAGAGCAAGGCTGGCAGGCGAGCGACAAAGGCGACAATGTCTGGCTGCTGGAGCGCACCTTTTCCTGCCTCGAGCAGAAGAGTATCGATAGCGATTGCTACAAGAGCGATGCCTGCTGGCTACTGGAGCTCTATGTCACCCCAGCTCCCATCGAGATGCAGAACGGCTGGCGCCACCTCACCTTGATGGCGGCCCTGCTAGAGCGTTTTGGTGATGCCTTCTACCGTGACGTGCTACGTCTGCGCCTTGAAGAGGGACTAAAAGGGGAGGCGGCCATGTGCCGGTTGCTGGGGCTGGAGGGCGATCCTTATGAAGCGCTGCTGACGCTGGAGGGATGCAATCTGGCCGAGCTGGCATGGCAGCCGCCATCCCGTGACGATATCCATACCTCAACTAGCGCGATGGCGCCCGCAGCACACGATCCGTCCCCTGTTGTGTCTACTATCTCTGCCACCCCTGTTTGCCCTGTTTCGACCGAGAGCCCGATCCCCACATCATGAGCACCCTCTTTATCAGTGACATTCACCTCTCTGCCCAGCGGCCCGATATGACCGCGGCACTGGTGCGCTTTCTCGAGCACGACGCCCCCGGCGCCGATGCCCTCTATGTGCTGGGGGATCTCTTCGAATTCTGGATTGGCGATGATGACCCCAATCCGCTCCATCAACAGATGGCCGATGCCTTTTTGGCCCTGAGCCAGCAGAACGTGCCCATCTACTTTATCCACGGCAACCGTGACTTTCTGCTGGGCCAGCAGTTTGCCAAGCGCGCGGGGATGACCCTGCTGGGGGACCCCTGTGTGATCGACCTCTATGGGGAGCGGGTGGTGCTGAGCCACGGCGATCTGCTCTGCACCCTGGATCTGGGGTATCAGAAGTTTCGTCGTATCACCCAGCTCAAATGGCTGCGCTGGCTCTTTTTGCGACTGCCGCTTGCCCGCCGTCAGGCCATCGCCAGCAAGATGCGCGGCCAAAGCCAGATGGAGAATGCCCACAAGAGCCAGATCATCATGGATGTGACGCCCGCGGCGGTGGACGACACCCTGCGCGCCCACGACTGCCGGATGATGATCCACGGCCACACCCACAGACCCGCCATCCACGACTTCACCCTGGACGGCCAGCATGCCCGCCGCATCGTGCTGGGAGACTGGTTCGAGCAAGGCTCGGTGCTGATCTGCCGCCCCGGCGAGCAGCGGCTGGAAATGCGGGCGCTGGCAACGATCGGCCCCGCCGCTCACCCATCCGTCTGACATCCCCCCTGCGAGGGTTGCAGGCAAAACCTGCGGCCCAGCATCCCCTGTTAACCCGGTGAAGCGACTCATTACGGTGAGCTCAGGCTGGTATGGCCTGTGCTGATGGGGGGCTCGCCCCATCCCTATCGGTTCTGCTGCACCAGCAACACCAAATACGGCAAAAGCCGGCCAAAAAAACATCCAAGATGCTGAAAATAAAGCAAAATGACCATTCAATCAGCGTTGAAATAAGCAAGGCAGCTCATTAGACTACCGACTCCCCTACCCGTCGTAACACAAGGAACGTATCAGACAATGAAAAAGACGGTTCTCACTCCCTTACTGGCGCTGTTGATCACAGGCTGTGGCGGCGGTGATGGCGAACAGGAAGAGACCCCTATCCGCCCCCCTGTCACCCCCAACTATTTCGAGGCATCCAGCCAGAGCAGCGCGGGCGGACAGTTGAACCCCACCAGCCTGCGGTTGGCGGCGGGTGAACAGGGGCGCTTCTCGGTACAGGCTGACAGCGGTTACCTCCTGACCGGGATAAGCGGATGTGATGGCACCCTGGACGGCCTCACCTATACCACTGGCCCCATGAGCAGCGATTGCCAGATCTCGGCCAGCTTCACGCAGGAGAGTGCCGCCGTCTATTTCAACGCCACCACCCAAGCTTCTCAGGGGGGCGCACTCAGCCCCGACGCCCTGCGTCTGAACGCCGGTGAACAGGGCCGTTTCACCGTGCAGCCCGAGAGTGGCTTCGTGCTGGCGCAGATCGCAGGATGTGAGGGCACACTGACGGGCAACACCTATACCACAGCACCCATGCGCGCCGATTGTCAGATCTCGGCTCGCTTTATCAGCGATGCCGCCAATGCGATTGCCCGGGAAGATCATACCCTTGCCAGCGAGCAATCCCTGATCGCCCATGCCCGTGCGGCGATTGCCGACAGTGAGACGCACCGCACTGAGCTGGTTCGCAGCCTCTATCACGGAATGGCACAGATCAGCTGGAACCCGAGCCACGACTCCATCACCTTTTCCAGCTTCCAACCGGAGAGCACGGTGACCCTGCTCCCCTCCAACATCAATGGCAAGGGGGAGAGCGAGATCCGGGGGCTGGTGATGGTCTCAGAGCAAGCCGATTACCGTCAGGCAGCCATGGGGGCGAACCTGTTTTCCGTTGACCGCACAGCGCAGAGCGAGGCGCTGCTCAAGGGGCTGATTGGTTGGCTGACCCGGGGCAAGGATAGCGATGGCCTGCGCATCCTCACCGCCCAGATGCCAAGCCGCACCGATAGCTGGTATTTTCCCCATAACGAAGGCGTGCGGGACTGGCTCAAGGCGATCTATCCCGACAAGCACAGCATCAACCCGGCCAATACCTGCGATTATCAGGCGTTGAGTGACTGCATCGATACCATGGCGCCGGAGCTTATCGTGATCAGCGATATCGACCGCCAGGGGCTGGGGTATCAGGGGATCGCACAGGGGATTGCCAAGGCCAAAGCGGCCGGGATCCCGCTGCTGCTCTCCAACTATCGGCGCGATGCCAGCCCGCTGCTAAGCCCCCTCTATCTCGATATGGGGCTGGTTACCTGGGGCAACTACTGGTCAAAACTCAGAGCCAGCGATCTGGCAGTGAACACCATCATGGCACCCGACGCCCAGCTGATGGCGGTCGATACCCTGCTTGGCAACCTTCTGGATCGCAACTTCACTACCCAGTGGCTCGATAGCTGCGGCGGCAACTTTATCAATTGCGGTGGCTCGGAGAGCTTCAACCAGCAGTTCAAGCTGGGTGCCGACTGGCTGAGAAATGGGGCCATCACCCTCGACAAGGCCGGGATCAGTCCCTTTGCCCGTGACGGCGTGACACTGTTGCCCGCCACCCTGCTGCTGGCCGACAAATACCGTGCCGCCATCGACTACCCGATTGCCTGGGATGAGCATCAATCCTGGCAGCAGGCGATGTTTGCCGACTGGCTGGTGAGCTATGCCCGCACCCGTACCCCGGCCCAGCCCGATCTGGGGGAGTACGTCACCGATCGCAACAAGGTGGTGAAGAGACAAGCGGCTCACTACGCCTATCCCGCAACGCTCACCGACAGTCGGCGCATTGCGGTTCCCTACAGCGGGCAGTGGACCACCACCGGCTGGTATGCCCTGCCGGGACAAACCATCACCCTGAGACGCACCGATAACGCCGATGTGTCCGCTACCGTCCGACTCAACTACCACAGGCCCAATACCAATCGCGCCTATGAGCAGAAGATCTATCGAGCCCCGCTGGAGCTGGCCACCGGGCGGCTGATCTTGGCCAAGGGGGGCAGTGTCACCTTCACCTCGCCCTATGGCGGCCCTATCTACCTCTATCTGGAAGGGGCGGCTGCATCGCTGGCCGTCCAGGTGAGCGCCACGGGCGTCACCCGTCATCCGGCCATCATGGATTTCAGTGATGAGCAGCAGATACGAGAGTTCAACGAGCGGCTGGAACAAACCGAGCTGCCCCATATCGATCTGCGGGCCGATGGCGCCGAACAGCATCTGCGCCGGGATCGCTTCACCAAGGCGGTGGGTGGCGTCATCCCCGACACCAATGCCCTGCTCGACAGCATCGCCCGGGATCACATCAATGGTGTCTACACCCTGGCGGGCCTGAAAATTCAGGGCAAGGGGCTCGATGAGTCGCTGCCTGCGGATGTTAAAAACGCCTGCGTGGCACTGTTGGGGGAGGGGTGTCTCGATGAATCGCTCCATACCCGCACCATCATCCAGCATGCCAACTATGACCAGAATGCCCATTGCGGCAGCGGTTGCAGTGGCAACCCGTGGGACTCTTCCGGCAGCATCAGCCCGACCGGCTGGCTCGACAATCACGAACTGGGCCACAACCTACAGACCAACCGGTTGAACGTGCAGTACGCTGCGGCAGACGATGCCGACAACTGGAGTGGCTACGGCAGCCGGGCGGGGGAAAACTCCAACAACATCTTCCCTTATGTGGTGAAGTGGCGCGCCCATTATCTGAGAGATGGCAACACGGCGCCCATCAAGGATGGACACATGAATCACAAGGATCTCTTCTATGTGTTCATGTCTGATGCGGCGCAGGTACGGGACAGGAGTGGCAACCGCGTCGTGCTCGGGGCCAACTGCAAGGTGCTCGATACCGGCGAGAGTCGCTACGAAGCCCCCTGGAAGAGCAATGCCTACGCCGTCCACAACGGCTATCGCATGGCGTTTTATATCCAGATGGCATTACGCGCCCACCGTATGCTCCTGACTGATGGCACCCGGCTGAACGATGGCTTCACTCTCTTCACCCTGCTCTATCAGCATTCACGGATCTTCGGCGCGGCAGCCGACAGTGAAGTGCAGTGGAATGCCAGCAAGGATAGGCTCGGCTTTAGCCTGTTCCCCTACTCGGGGCATGCGGTCTATGGCGGCAAACGGGTGCGCGACATACCGGGCAATGACTTTATGCTGGTTGCACTCAGTCGGCTCACCGGTTGGGACTGGCGCAATCATTTCGATCTGCTCGGCCTGCGTTACTCAAGCCTCGCGGTCGCTCAGGTGCAGGCCAACCAGCGTTATGGCAGCCTGCCGATGGGGATGTATGTGCTGGAGGATGACCTTCCCCCAGCCAACATGAGCGAAGGCGTCACATTCCTGCCGCTCTCTGAAAGCGACGGATCCACCCTCTGGCCCCGCAACAGTGGCTCGCCAAGCGCTTGCCCAACACCCTGAATCCGGTCATCACGATAACCACAACAAGCGCCCGGCTGGGCGCTTGTTGTTTATCCGGCCTTTGGCCCCATGGTGGATGCCGAGAAGGTTGGGGAGTCTGCGTGGAGAAGAACGAGCCGAAAATGTGTAAGCCTGTGTAAGGACTAAACACATCTCTGGCCCATCCACGCAGCCATGTTACAGCACCGTCATCTGACCGGCATAGAGGATGAAGTAGCGCAGCAGCAAGATCCCCACCAGGCTCAGGCTGCAGACCAGCACCAGGTGGGAGTGCTGGTGCTGGCGAGCTGGCGAGCTGAACAGCCCCAACAGTTGGGGAAGCAGGATGCCTATGCCAATCACGCCAAACCAGAAGACCTGCGACCAGAAGCCGCCGCCTATGGCCGCCCACATCGCTGCCTCCCGCTGGCCGCCACCGAAGTAGAGGCCGGTGAAGAAGCAGACCAGCAAGAAGATCTCGATAGCCACCATGGGACGCTCGAAGCGGTGCACAAAGCTCACCCCCTTGCTATGGCTGCTCTCCTTGAACAGAGTCACCGCCAGCAAGATGGTGGAGGCTACCCCCGAGCTGATACCGGATACCAGAAACAGCGCCGGCAGGATCGGGTTGTTGAGCATGGGGTAGGTCTTGAGCGCCGAGAGCAGGAAGCCGGTATAGGCCCCCAGCAGTACGGCCAGCAACAACAACAGGGGAGTAAGCAGTCGCTCAAGCTGTGCCAACTTGCCTATCAGGGTATCGATGAAGGCGAACCTGTCCGCCAGCAGGTGTCGCCGCAACCCCTCGATCTCGGCTCTGAAGACCACCGCCAGCCAGGCAAACAACACCGTCATATAGACCTGAAACAGCATGACCCCCATCGACATCACGGAATCGAACTGATAGTGGAACATCAGCTTCCAGAAGGTCCAGGGACGAGCCAGGTGGAAGATGAGGATCAGCAGCCCCAGTATCACGCTGAGCGGGGCCAGAATGGCGGTCGCCCTGATGATGCCGTTCTCGCTGCCGGCCCCGCGCTGGCGCAACAGCACCGAGAGGGTGACTGAACCGGCGGAGATCCCCAGCAGAAAGAGGTAGATGGCGATGGGACCATCCCAGACCAGTGAGTCGAAGTGAAATGCGTTATGCCACATGGTACACACCTCCCGTTTCGCTACTCACCATCTGCAGAGGGATACCGCCATGATGCGGGTTATGTGGACTCATGATTTTATCTCCCCTTTTGGTACCCGATACATCTTGGGCGAGGTACCGAGGAACTGTTTGTAGCGATAGGTGGTTTCATGAACCAGCCGTCTGGCGATCGGGCTGTGAGGATCATCCAGATTGCCGAACACCAGCGCCTTGGTAGGGCAGGCTTCGACACAGGCGGGTTGCTTGCCGTTGGCCAGATTGGTTTTGCGGCAAAAGTCGCACTTGTCGGCAATGCGGGTGACCGGGTTGATAAAGCGTACCTGATAAGGGCAGGCCGCCAGACAGTAGCGGCAGCCGACACAGAGATCGGGGTTAATGTCGACGATGCCATCCTCGGCCCGGATATGGGATGCACCCGTCGGGCAGACATGCACACAGGGGGCGTTATCACAGTGCTGGCAGGACTTGCGGAAAAACCGGTACTCCTGATCCGGATATTCACCCACAGGGCCGGAGCGCAGGATCTGCAGGCGGGCTACCCCTTGTGGCACCTGATTGACTTCCCGGCAGGCATCCATGCAGGCGGTACAACCGATGCAGGCTGTCTCATCGTGGATCATGCCGTAGCGCACCCCCCCGATGGTCATGCTGTTGGCCAGGGCGCGGGGCGACCCCGTCATCAGGATCAAGGCGCTGGCACTCATCCCCACCATAAACTCGCGACGGGTCGTGCTCATGTGCCCTCCTTGGCCGCGGCTTGCTGCCTGGCCTCATGCTGCTTGCTGTGGCAGTCGACGCACAGCTTGATGCGGGCCTTCTCGGGGATGCCGACCATGGGCTCTTTGGCCGGGTGCAACTGATGGCAGCTGGTGCAGGTCACGCGAGTCGCATGCACGTCGTGAGCCCACAGCGCCTTGCGCAGATCATCGGGCTCATGGCAGCTCATGCAGACGCCGTTTTGCTGGCTGAGCGGGAAGGCATCGTCGCCAAAGCGCATCACGTCGACAATGCCGCCACGCTGTTTGCGGTGCTGGGCTGACGGGTTGCCGTGACAGTTGGTACAGGTCACCGCTTCATTGGTATTGGGGTTGGTGACGCTGGCATGCTTGCCATGCATCCCCTCGTTTCCGTCGTGGCACTTGTCACACTTGGCGAAACGGGCGGCCGCTTTTTTCTCGGCTGCGGCTTTCTTCGCGGCTTTGGCCTGGCGTGCGGCCAGTGCATCGGCGGCACTGCTATCGGCCACAGTGCTGACGGCAGCAGACGCTGGTTCGACGGCGGTCGCTGCGAGGGCAAACTCGCTTGCACCCAGACAGATCGTGGCAAGCAAGGCCCACTGCATTATTTTTTTCATACTGGACTCCGGATCAAAGAGGTTCAGCGGCGTTATCCACCCCCTGACAAGAAAAAGAGCGACAAATACCTCCCAAAATGCCAGAAACGGGCAAGAGTCCCCCACCCACGACAGAGTGGGGGCTTGATCAATGGATAAACCTGACCGCTTTGGTTATTGCTGGCTGGCGTAGTACTCGGCCAACGCCTGGAGATCGGCATCACTCATGGCAATGATGGCGTTATTCATCTTCTCGTCATTGCTGCGCTTGCCGGCCTTGAACTCTTGCAGGGCCATCAGTATGTAACCTTTTGGCTGACCGGAGAGGATGGAGGCTTCATCGTCGGCAACGGAGCCACCTTCGGAGTGACACTTCTTGCAACCAGACTCTTCATGCAGTTTTTGTCCTGCTTTGGCCAGTGCGGCATCGAACGGCTGCTTCATCGGCTGGTAGGGCAGTTCGGCATAGTAAGCTGCCAATTCGTCGATCTGATCGTCGCTAAGACCCTTAACAATGTCGGTCATGTTTCCCTGTTTGCTGGTGTCACCGGTGACATGATTAACGGTCTTAGCAGGGCGGCCATCTAGGTAGCTTCGCATCTGCTCCGCAAGATTAGATTCTGCTATTCCGGCGATTGTCGGAATATCTGTATGTGAGCTGATCCCCTGATTACCGTGACATGCGTTACATGTTTTGGCCATCTCGTCGACCCCGGCAAAGGCTGGCCCAATTGAACCAATCAACAGAGATAACCCCACCACTTCCCATTTCATGCTTCGCTTCATTTTGCACTCCTCTTGACATAAAAATCGCAAAAGACAGCTTATACCGTTTTTTTATTCGAAAAAGTGGGCTTAGTCCCGCTTTTGAGACTTCTGTCAACGTCGAGAGCCACATAAACCTTATAATTCGGGGGGAAATGGTTTTTGACCAAGGTGGGGCTCAAAAGGCTTCAATGTTGCATGTTTTTGGGACTTTTCTGAGACAGCTCATACATGAAATAAAAAATCCGATAAAAAAGGATAAACAAGATGAAATACTGGAAAGCGCTGGTGGCAGCTGCAATGGTGCTCACCCTCTCGGCCTGTGGTGGCGGGGGGGATGGCAGTGACAAGAGTGAGCCACCCACCCCTCCTCCAGGAACCCCTGGATCTCTGATTATCTCGGCGTCGACACCGGTTCTCACCCCGGATGGTCAGCTCTCGGTACAGTTCAACGTGACGGACAAACAGGGCTCGGGTTACGACCTGGGCGCTACGATCCCCTCATTCACCCTCAACAAGGTGATCCCCGGCCGCGATGCCACACGTGAAGACCCGGCCATCTGGAAGAGTTTTATCTACCGTTCCGGCAAAGCCACCAGTGAAAACAGCGGCAAGCTGGAGTCACTGGGCAATGGGCAATATCGCTACACCTTTGCTATTAACCCCACCACAGTGCCGGATCCCTATCCTGCTGATTCACAGAGCAACAATGGCGTGATTAGTTGGGATGAAACGGCGACTCATCGTGTGGGTATCTTTTTTGGTGGCAGTAACAATGTCCCCGTCACCAACTATGTGCTGGACTGGGTGCCGGCTGGGACGCGCGCCGCTTTGACCCGGGATATCGTGGATCAGAGCAGTTGTAACAGTTGTCACATGAAGCAAGCGATCAAACACGCGGATCGCGCTGACCCCAAACTCTGTGTCACCTGTCACAACGAGAGCAATCCGGCCATTGCTACCCGCCGCTCTCTGACGACCATAGTGCACAAGTACCATGGCAATCTGGATAGTACGGATACCAAGACGGTCAGCCACTTCCCGCAAGACTCGCGCAACTGCGATACCTGTCACAAGGACGCCACGCCAGCCACCCTCAATGCCGGTAACTGGCAACATGCCCAGGAAAAAGCGTGTGGTGCCTGTCATGCCGATTCAACCAGCTCCACAGGTTTTGATGCTCACATCACTGGCAAGATAAACAGTGGCGCAGTCTGCACCCAGTGCCATGGCGCTGATCCGGCCAGCAGCAAGTCCCCCTACATGGTCCACCTGGGTTACATGGCCAACGAGGCGATTGGACGCGACAAGCTGCAGTTCACGTTCGATGACGTTCGCTATGCCGCTCCCAATATCGAGATCGAACTGACCGTCACCGTCGACGGTACGCCGGCCGAGAGCGTTAATGACGTGCTGAAATATGTCAAAGATGGCAATCCGGCCATTCTGGTCAATTGGGATCAGGGCCAGGGATTCGAGCTGGCCACCACCAACCCGCAGACTTTCGCCACTGGCAACAAGATCGAGTTCAGCAAGTGTGTCAGCCAGGGCACAGGTCGCTTCCTGTGCAGCAAAGAGACAGGCAACGAGGTCAACGGCACCCTGGCCGCGACCATCGCCGATCTGAGAGTCTGTGTGGCGCGTAAAGCCGATCGCAACGGGGCGTTTGCCGCAGGGGATCTGCTGCCTTGCAGCAGCACTGCCAGCGCACTCTCCCTGATCGCCATCAATCCGGTCAACGCCTACTTCCGTGCCGAAGGGGGCATCGACAGCAGCTATCTGCTCAAGGCCGGTGCGGATCTCGCTTCCTGCAACAGTTGTCACAAGGATCTGGCAGTCCACATGAGCAATCATGCGGCCAAGGATATGAGCCAGTGCACCAGTTGCCACAACGCGACCCGTACCTCGTTCTATGCGGGGGTGCCGGGGGACCTGAAATATCACGTCCACTCCTTCCACGCGCTGGGCGCCAAACATGGGGGAAGTGCTACCTTCCCGGGCGATATCAGCAACTGCGAGTCCTGTCATACCCAGGGGCAATACAACCTGCCCAACCAGCAGAACGCGCGCCCCTCTCTGGTCGCCACCACGGCTGACAACAAACAGCCCAAATACTTCAGCCCGGTGCTGGTGGTCTGCTCCAGCTGCCACCTCAAATCACCGCTGGGGTTGGTCAAGCCGGATAGCCCGGTGGCAGGGGATGAGTGGGCTACCCACATGAAGAATAACGGCGCCGTCTTTGGTACAGAGACGATCGAAGCCGCAACCGGTGTTGAACAGTGTGCCTCTTGCCATGCCGTCGGGCAGGAGCAGGGTGTCGACAAGGTTCACAAGGTCTACGACTTCCGTTGATGAAATCCTGCGGTCAGGGGGTAACCCCTGGCCCTTCGCCGTTGAAGGAAACAAGATGAAAAAGACCATCACGCAGTGGTTATTGGCTGGCATGCTGGCCCTGAGCTGCCTGTCAGCCTGGGCCAAGAGCGATGCCGCGCAACCCGCTGGCGATGCAGATCCGCGACTCCAGATTGAATCGGCTCTGGACAAGAAATTTGACCAGGGAAAATACTCCCCGAAGGGAGCTGATACCTGCCTCAAGTGCCACGATTCAGATTCACGCAAACCCGCGACCGGCATATTCCACAGTGTGCACGGCAATCTGGGCAACCAGAATGGCCCCATGGCCGACCGGCAGTGTGAAGCTTGTCATGGTCCGGCAGGCAACCACACGCGCAATCCTCGCAAAGGAGAGAAACGGGAGCCGATGATCACCTTTGGTCCCGATTCACCTGTGCCGGTCGAGAAGCAGAACAGTGTCTGTCTCTCCTGTCATACCGATACCAACCGGATGGGCTGGCATGCCAGTGTTCATGCGGTCGAGGATCTCTCCTGTACCAGCTGCCACACATTGCACCAGGCCAAGGATCCGGTGATGGACAGCAAGAAACAGGTCGAGACCTGCACCAGCTGCCATGCCGCAGAGAAATCGGATCTGCACAAGCGCACCAGTCATCCCATCCTGAATGGCGAAATGCCCTGCTCCAGCTGCCACAACCCGCATCAGTCACAAAATGAGGCCAGCCTGAAACAGCCAACCGTCAACGAGAGCTGTTACGAGTGCCATGCCGAGAAGCGGGGCCCCTTCCTGTGGGAGCACGAACCGGTGACCGAGGATTGCTCTCTATGCCACAGCCCCCACGGTTCCATCAATCAGGCGCTGCTCAACAAGCGCGTGCCCCAGTTGTGTCAGGAGTGTCACAGCGCCCCCCATGCCAACGTGTCCATCCCCGAGGGGGATCTCAAGGTGCGCGGCGGCAGTTGCCTGAACTGTCATAACCAGATCCACGGGACCAACCATCCGAATGGGCAGTCCCTGCGACGTTGAGGAGAGAAGTCATGAAACATTCAACACTTTGGCTCTCCTTGCTGACCATCTTCTCGGCCCATGCCACCGAGGAGCCGCTGGCTGTCGAGGATTACTCTCTGCAATCGGCCAGGGAGGCCAAAACCGCGCGCTGGCGCTGCGCATCCTGTGAAAGCGAGAGTGGCTGGTTTGGTGAGGTGGGGCTGGGGACAGGCTACATCAACGATGATGGCGCGACCCGTTTTCGCAACTGGGTGCCCGCCGCCAACGATACCGGCATGCAGGGGATCTTTAACGCTGACCTGCAGTATCGGGGAGAGGGATCCCGTTATGGCGCACTCGAGGCCAGGGATCTTGGAATGCGCCGTTTCAGCATGTCACTGGAGCAAGGGTTCTATGATGGCGCGCGCGCCAAAATTGGCTACTCCGAAACCCCCTTTTACTGGAACAGCCATGGCAAGAGTGTCTATCGCTCTGACGATGTGCCTATGGCGGCTGGTGCGCTGGCCGAATTTGACAAGGAGGTGGTCCGCAAGAAGCTGACTATGGGGCTTGCCTATACCCCCAAGAGCCCATGGCGCCCTTATGCCGATTTCTCTTATGAGAAAAAAGAGGCAACGCTGGCCACTTATCAGTCCAGCATCCCGGGGATAGGCAGCATGCCGGGCTTTGTACCCAAGCTGGTCGATGGCAGCAGTACCACCCTGGTCAAGAGTGGCATCAGCTACCTGGGTGAAGGCTGGCTGGTTGATCTGGCCTACAACGGCTCACTCTATCGCAACGAGGAGACCGCATTCTATTTCGGTTCGGCCAGCGACCCCTATGCCAATGAGCGGGCTTACGAACCCGACAACAGCTTCCATCAGGTCAGTTTATCCGGCCAGTACAACTGGAACCGGCAGAGTCTGAGCGGTCGCATTCTCAGCAGCCGAACAACGTCGGATGGCAATCTAGCCGCCTTCCGGCAGGTGCCGATCACCCAGAGCGATTTCCACGGTGAGATCGATACCATCCAGACCAATGCCAAATGGGTGGGGCGTTTTGGCCGGGATTTGACTCTGCGGGCCGGGGGCGAATACCGGGATCGGCAGGACAACTCGGACAAGCAGGTTGTTATTGGCAAACAACGGCAGCCGGGGGATCGTTCTCACAGTAAAGCCAATCTGGAAGCGGATTACCGCCTTAGTCGATCGGTCAAGGTAACCGGGGGTTACCAGTATCGTGCCGATGAACGGGAGTACGCGGATCGTCGCAAGACGGATGAGCAGACATTGTTCCTCAAGAGTCGCTATCGCCCGGTGGGTGATCTGCAACTGGGGGGGAAACTCTCCTGGAGCACCCGGGATGGCTCTGAGTGGAAGAATAACAATACCAATGTCAGCCCGACCTTGCGTCAGTTCTATCTGGCCAATCGTGACAGGTTCGAGCTGCGTGGCGATCTGCAGTATGCCTTCAGCGAGCAGTTAAGCTCCTCGCTGGAAGGGTGGTGGGCACGGGCAAACTATCCGGAGCCTGACATCGGACTCAGTGAAGGGGAGGACTATGGTATCGATCTGACCCTTAACCAGCAGTTTGATGAGAATCTCAGTGGCCATCTATTCAGCAATGTACAGTGGATCACCTCAAGCCAGAACCATGCTTACACCGGTGCCCCGGACTGGGATCCCTATTCGACCCGGGTTCGTGACCAAATCACTACTCTGGGAGTGGGTCTAAGCCAGAAGAAGGCGTTTGATTTGGCGCTGGAACTGGGGGTGGATTACAGCTTCTCCTATGGCCGTGGCCAGACAGATGCCAGCAAGGGTTATGACTACCCCGACCTGACCAGCAAGCAACACCGTCTGGAAGGCTATGCCCTCTATCAGCTCGACGAGAAGCAGTCACTGCGCTGGGATATGCGCTACGAGTTCTACCACGATGTGGACTACCTCTACACCGGTGAGGAGTACAGCATGGGTCATGTTAACCAGAACTATAACGGTTACTTCACCGCTATCTCCTGGCTCTACAAGTTCTAACGCCGCAAGTGCCACAAGGGGAGCCTGGCTCCCCTTTTTCATGCCCGGCACAGACACCCGAATGCGGATAGCAATTGATGCCTGGATGCCGCGAGGCATGTTGCTATCTAATTGATTTTCTATATTTCAGATCTTCCCAGCAGCTGGGTTGCATGGCGGCACTGCGACGTTAGGCCGCTGATCTTGTGTGGCGCCGAACGGGCCGATCGGGTGATGGTGGGCGACAAGTGGCGGGTGTGAATGGCGCCGTCGTGGGGCTCGATATCGAACAGCTTATCGCCCTTCACAAGGTGGCTGCTGCTGTGCTGGTACGTGGCCAGGTGAGAGCAAATGGTAAAAAGCGAAGGGGCCCGCAGCGGGCCCCTTGTTGTTGGCGCTTTTCGCTGCGCCGCTATTTGGCGGCGGGGGCAGGGAAGTATTTGCTGTGCAGCAGCGGGTATTCACTACTCGCCAGCACCTGGGTCAAGCCGGTCTGGAACTCTTTGACCAGTTCGTCGCTTACCGGATGGCTGAAGGCGAAGCAGAACTGCTCCGAGCTAAGTACCCACTGCTCCTTGAAGCGGGCGGGGTCGAGTTTTTGCTCCACGATCAGCTGTTCCATGGTGGTTTTGTTGGTGGAGACCAGATCGATCCGACCTGAGGTGAGCATCTTCAGCGCTTGTGCCAGCCGATTGGCTGCCATCAGCTTGGTCTCGTCAAAGCCGTTGTTGAGTAGCAACTGTTCTCCCACATCAGCCCGTACCGCCCCGATATTGAATGCTTTGGCATCATCGAGCTTGGTGATGGTGATATTGCGCTCGGCCAACCCTACCAGCACGATTTCGGCGTAACCAATGGGACAGGCCCATTTGAACAGAGGATCCCGCGCCTGGGTGCGGGCGGTGGAGAAGAGTACCGCATTGGGCTTTTGGGTCAGCAGGTAGTAACCGCGCGCCCAAGGCATGATGGTGATGGGCTGCGCTGGGGTATTGGTCTTTTTCCATACCAGTTGCAGCAGTTCGACCGCGAGGCCGGTGGGGGCGCCACTTGCATCGGCGTAGTTGTAGGGTTTGTACTCTTCGGTAATGTAGTGAAGCTTGGCCAGCTCGGGGCTGGCGTTGGCAAAGGAGGTAACAAGCAGTGTGGCCAACCCGATCCATGGTTTCATTTCTCTATCCTGCTCAAGGGAATACCTATGCTCAATTGTGACCAAGCCGGATGATTTCGCCAAGGCGGGTTTGCAGTTTGGCAAAAAGTGCAGGAGGCCGCCGGCATGTTGTGCTGTGTTGCGAGGGTCAGAGAGACTGGCGCAGTGGCAGGTATTTGGCTTGCAGTTGCGAAAATTGAGGGGAGGCCCGGGCACGATCCAGAGCTTGTTGAAAGCGGCTTATATCCCTGTCTGGCACCTGACGGCTAAAGGCATAGCAGAGTGGCTTGCTGTCGAGCACAAAGGCCACATTGAAGTCATTCAGATCCATGTTGAGGTCCTTGAGGGTTTGATAGCCGACCAGCTTGTTGGTAGCAAAGAGATGGGTACGGCCCGAGGCGAGCATTTTGGCCGCCTGGCTGAGACGGTTTGCCTCGACAAGGTTGCTTTCATCCAGACCCCGCTCCTGCAACAGCTGACTCGATACGGTCGAGCGCACCACCGCAATCTTGTATTGTTTCATTTGTTCGGCAGAGACAAGGGTCAGCTTGTCAGCTGCGCGGCCAAGAAGCACAAAGTCCGAGTTGTCGATGGGGCAGGCCCACTTGAAAAGCGCTTCCCGTTCGGGTGTCCGTGCGGTGGCAAACAGCACCACATTGTGCTTGCTGCTTAGTTCTTTGTAGCCGCGGGCCCACGGCAGAATGCGTATTGGTTGGGGGGAAAGGTCACTATATTGCCAGATCATCTGCAGCAGTTCGACGGCAAGGCCGGTGGGCTGACCCTCTGCGTCACTGAAGTTAAAAGGCGGGGAGATTTCGGTGCAGTATTCGAGCTTGTCCAGATCTGCACGGGCAAAGCTGGCCCACAGAAGGAGTAGGATGTGGGAGAGATGCCATTTCCGCATGGAAGAGATCCTTCACTATATCGACAATGCCAAACAGTGTGACGGCTCGAGTTCGCAATAGCCAGCTCCTTGAGGGCAACCATAGTGCGACTGAGGGACCATCCCAGCCGCAGCCGAGAGTCAGCGCACCGGCAGGTATTTGGCCTGCAATTTGCGAAACTCTTCCGAGGCGAGGGCGCGGGTCAGGCCCTGCTGAAAGAGGGTGATCTCGCTGTCGGGCACCTGACGGCTGAAGGCGTAGCAGAGCTGCTCGGCGCTCAGCACCATGGCCACATTGAAGTCGTCGCTATTGAGCTTCAGTTCGCGGATGGCGTCATATCCCGCCAGCTTGCTGGTGGCGAGCAGGTCGGCGCGGCCGGAGAGCAGCATCTTCAATCCCTGCGACAGGCGGTTGGCCGGGATGATGTTGTTGTCATCCATGCCGTTGTTGAGCAGCAGTTGCTCGGCGGCATCCGAGCGCACCGCGCTGATCTTGTATTGGCTCATCTGTTCGAAGGCGGTCAGGGTGATGTTCTGCGCTTTGCGGCCCAGCAGTATGTACTCCGAGTAGCCGATGGGGCAGACCCACTTGAAGAGATCCTCCCGCGCCTGGGTGCGGGCGGTGGAGAAGAGCACCACGTTGGGCTTCTGGGTTAGCAAGTAATAACCTCGCGCCCAGGGCAGGATGCGCACCGGCTGGGGTGTCACTCCGCTGTGTTGCCAGATCATCTGCAGCAGATCGACCGCAAGGCCGGTGGGCTGGCCTTGCGGATCGCTGTAGTTGTAGGGGGGGTACTCTTCGGTGAGGTACTCGAGCTTGCCCAGATCAGCCCGGGCCGTCGAGGCCCAGCAGAGCAGCAACAGATGACAGATCAGCCATATCCTCATTGGGAACATCCTTAGCGATCAACCTTCCCTTGAGTGTGACCATGAACAGAGTAAATAGCCACTCACTGCCGTTACCAGCGGGCGCGGATCTGCCCGATGGGCTGGTAGGCCTCATCCCGCAGCCCCACCAGCAGGGTCTTGCCATCCGCTTGCAGCCGGAACTCGCCGTAGCGGGCTGCCTCGTACTGCTCTCCCGTGCCCTCTTCAAAGAAGTAGGCATCGGGGCCAATCTGCCACTGCCGCTCGCTCTGGTGCACCTGCAATAGCCGCTCATCGCTGGTGAGCCGATCCGGTTTGCCATCGGCCACCAGAGTGGCCACCTGATGGGCATCGAGGCGGATCACCAGGGTATCGCTGCCCTTGTTTTGAGCCGTACGGGTGTCGCGGCTGGTCAGCTCGCGGGCAATTTCATAGTTGAGCCGCATGTAATCCCCCTGCATCAGGGAGCGGGGATCGACCGGAGCGAGCCGCAGCAGCACCACTTCGCCGCTGCTCATGGCGTGCTCATAGCGCCAGACGGTGGCATTGATGCCCGCCAGAATGGCGAGGCCGCTCAGCAACAGGGCGAGTTGTCGGGTGACAGGTTTCATGAGTCGCTCCTTGCCGCGAAGGTGGTGAGCAGCTGGCGGGCCCCCAGCAGCAGGATGCCGGAGCCCAGCAACAGCCAGGATTTGGTCATCAGGGTGAGCCCCAGATCGTAGTAATAGAGCGAGCCATAGCCGAGCAGCAGCAGGGCCGAGAGGGTCATCAGCCCCAGACTGCCGGCATAAAATCCGAGGATCAGTACCAGTGCGCCCGCCCCCATGCCGGGGATGATGGCGCTGATCAGCACCAGTGGCAGGCCAAACAGCAGGGGGAGCCTCAGCTTCACCATCACCGCCAGCAGCAGGGCGGCGCAGATCAGCGGATTGAGCCAGAGCGGCAGGCGGGACAGCCCCAGTTCGTCCAGCACGCTGCTGCCGCCATCCCACAATGGGTGGTGCAGACGGCCCAGCACCAGCAGGGAGAGGGCGAGCCCCAACGTGATGGAGTGGTAGAGCTGGTGACGCTCTGGATCCCTATCTGCCCGCAGCCAGCAGAAGGTGATGGCCGCCATCACCAGCGGCAGCGCCAGCAGTTGCAGCCCGAGGCAGGCGAGACCAAGGGTGAGCAGCAGGGCCGCCGCCACGCTGTGAAACAGCCGCACCAGCCAGTGATCGAACAGCACGGCGATGGCAAGGGATAGCAGGCACAACCCAAACCAGAGCAGGGCGTGATGAAGGTCCAGCTGATCGAGCAGGCCATAGAGCAGCCAGGCATCGGCCGCCAGGGTGAGGGCCAGCACGAACTGATCCCAGAGATCGCCGCTTTGGCTGCGATTGAGGGCGTAGGCCCCCGCAAGCAGCACGGCCCCCAGCAGCAGGGCGCTATTGGCTTCGCGGGTCAGCTGCTCGAAGGTGAGAAACAGGAAAAAGAGCAGGAAGAGGGCGGCAATCCAGCCCACCAGCCCGAGCAGAAAGCGGCTCGACCAGTGGGGCTGGGTATCACGGGGCTGATCCCCCTCCACCAGATTGGCCTGTTGCAGTGCTTGCCAAAGGGTCAGATCACTCATGAGACCTCCGTTGTTGTTGCAGCCAGCGGGCGGCGGTGACAGAAAGGCCGATGGCAATCAGGCTCAGCAGCAAGAAGCCGTTGATGTCGGGCTCCATCCACTTGCCCAGCGCCGCGAGGATGACGGCAATCAGGCTGAGGCACCCCATGGCGAGTCCGGCGATAAATCTGTGATGCCAAAGGGCATAGGCCGCGGCCAGCCAGCCAAGCCAGAGCGGCCACACCAGCGGGGAGGCGGCATCAAACAGCGCCAGCAGGGTGAGCAGGGTGGCCCCCAGACCCGCGGCCAGACCCGCCAGCCAGCTTGGCATCAGGCGCCAGCGGGCAGGTGCCAGCAGAAGCAGAGCCCAGAGGGCAGCGTTGAGCAGGGTAAGGCACCAGCCCAATCCCTCTTCATCGAAGGTAAAGAAGAAGGTGAACAAACCGAGCCGCCAGTAGAGCACCAGCGCCAGCTGGCCGAGCAGCCAGCTTAAGGTCCAGAGCAGGGGGCTTTGGCCAAATACCGCCAGCGGCACCAGCATCAGCGCCCAGGTGGCGAACAGCTGCCAGGGATCGGCGCCGGTCTGGTAGGTTTGACCCACCAGCGCCAGCAGGGCGCCGATATTGAGGGCGATAGCCAGCAGCAGCGCTTGACGGGGGGTATCCCCCAGCGGTTTGCGCCACAGCAGAAGCAGCATGGCGAGCAGCGGCGCCTCCAGCAGCGCAAGGCGGGAGACCCGGCCCAGCTCTTGCCAGTTGAAGGCGACAAAGAAGATGAGGCCAGCCCCGATGCAGAGGGCACCGAGCCAGAGCAACAGCCGGTCAAAAAGCCACTGCCAGCGCGCCGGATGGGGGGGAAGATCGGCGAGGGTCAGGGCGTCCGCCAGCTTCTCTGGCGCCAGCCGTCCCTGTTTGACCCATTCGAGAAGCGTCTCTCTTGATACGTTGTGCATGGGGGGACTCCGCGAGGTTTGCCCCATTATGGCATGAGGCACCCGCAACCGTGCACTGCCCCTTGGCTCTGCGGCTGGTGGTTGCGACAGCGGGTTACGCAATAGACACCAGTAAACAAAAAAGCCCTCCACAGGGGAGGGCTTGGTCATCGGATACGGGCCATCAGGCAAAGATCAGAGTGCTCACCCCAAGGCCGACGAAGAGAATGGCGCAGGCGATGCGGATCCCCTTGAGCGGCAGCTTGTCCGCCCCCAGCTTGCCGATCAGCACCACAGGCACGTTGGCCAGCATCATGCCGAGGGTGGTCCCGGTAATGACCTGCACCAGCGAGTCATATTTGGCGGCCAGCAGCACGGTGGCGATCTGGGTCTTGTCGCCAATCTCGGCAATAAAGAAGAGCACGAAGGTGGCCATAAAGGGGCCGTATTTATCCAGCGGGCTCTCCTCGTCATCCATCTTGTCTGGCACCAAAATCCAGATAGCCATGGCGATAAAGGCGATGGCGACCAGCCAGGTCATTATCTTGGGATCGAGCCAGCGGCTGATGAACTCGCCAATCCAGGCAGCGCCCGCATGGTTGAGCAAGGTAGCCGCCAGCATGCCGGCGATGATGGGCCAGGGCTTGCGAAAACGGCAGATGAGCAGCAACGCCAACAGCTGGGTTTTATCGCCGATTTCGGCAATAGCGACGCTGAGGGTTGAGGTTAACAAGGCTTCCATAAAAATGACCGGGGGACGGAATTGTTATAAACCAAAGACAAGCCTGCGCCATCCGTCCCCGGTATTGGCACTGGCCCGTCAAAGGTCTTGTCAAATCCATGACTTGCATGGATCACCCTGACCATGGTGATTTGGCACCAAGTATGTTGATCAGGGTCGCAAACCGGTATTCATGCAATGGATGGCACCGGCGTGCGAGACTACTCCCCCTCGATGGGAGCGGGCATTCTAGGGAAAAACCGCATGAGTGACAAGGGGATCAGCCACCCACCAGCTTGACGCTGAAACCGGCTTTCTCCAGCTCGGTTTTGATCAGGTCCCGTTTATCCCCCTGGATCTCGATCACTCCCTCCTTGATACCGCCTCCGGTGCCGCACTTTTTCTTGAGCAGGGTGGCCAGGGATTTTTGCTGATCGGCGGGTATGCCATGAATGGTGATCACCCCTGCACCCTTGCGCCCCTTGGTCTCGCGGCGAATGCGCACTGTGCCGTCGGTGGGGAAGGGGGAGGCGGATTGGGGAGCGCTCTGCTCCTTGATCATGCCGCCATCTGTGCTGTAAACGAGGCGGCTGTTGTTGTCGTGACTCATGGCAATACTTTATGGGTTAGCTAAGCGGAGTTTGATTTTACTCAAATAAAAGTTGAAGACACAGCTTATAATGCCCCAAGTAAAAGCGAATTATTATTGTTTAACTTCAGGAGTCAGTCATGGTACTCACGCAGTTGTCACCGGGACAGAGTGCTCGCATCAAGAATATGAATCAGCTCGCCCGGCCGCTGCGCCGCAAACTGATGGTGATGGGCCTGTTGCCCCAGACTGAAGTCATCTATCTGCGCTCCGCCCCCCTGGGGGACCCGCTCCAGATCCAGTGCCAGGGGATCTGTCTCTCCATGCAAAAGAGTCTGGCCCAGCAAATAGAAGTCGAGCCGGTATAACCCCCTGCTCGGCTGCCGCTCCGGCCAAGAAACGTCACCGGGAGCGGTTCAGAGACAAGAAGTCGAACCTGCAAAGCGGCTTGCCACACGCGCGGCGGGTTCAGAAGAAAATAGAGGTAGAGCTGGTATGAATTATTCCCTGGTAACGGTAGGTAACCCCAATAGCGGCAAGACCTCCCTGTTCAACGCCCTGACCGGCGCCCGCCAGCAGGTAGGCAACTGGAGTGGCGTCACCGTCGACAAGAAGATGGGTGAGTTCAGCGCGGGTGAGCATCACTTCAAGCTGATGGATCTGCCCGGCATCTATAGCCTGGCGGGTCAGGATGGCAGTCTGGACGAGCAGATCGCCAGCCGCTTTGCCCAGGGCCAACAACCCGACCTGCTGCTCAACGTCATCGACGCCGCCAATCTGGAGCGCTCCCTCTACCTCACGCTGCAACTGCGCGAACTGGGCCTGCCCATGGTGGTGGTGCTCAACAAGCTGGATATCCTGCAAAAGCGCCGCATCGTCATCGACGATAGCAAGCTCGGCAAATCCCTCGGTTGCCCTGTAGTGGCCCTCTCTGCCCACAACAGCAAGCAGGTTGCCGCCTTCAAGCAGCAGATCCGGCAGTTTATCGGTCAGCCGCAAGCAGCCTTGCAACTCGATTACGGCCAAGAGCTTGAAACCGATCTGGCGGAGCTGGAGACCCTGCTCGCCCCGCATCACCTCACTACCCGTGGCCGCGCCCTGCGCCTGCTGGAAGAGGATGCGGTGATGCAGGAGACCCTGCTGCCCGGTCAGCAGGCGGCCGCCGCCAATGTGGTAGCTCGCGCTCATCAAGGGCAGGATATCGACCTGCAACTGGCAGATATCCGCTACGGCCATATCCACCAGTGGGTACAACAGGCTCGCCAGCAGAAGGGCAAGCTCACCGAGGCCCAGAGTGAGTGGCTGGATCGGGTGCTGCTCAATCGCTGGATTGGCATCCCCTTCTTCCTGTTTGTCATGTACCTGATGTTCATGTTCGCCATCAAGGTGGGCAGCGCCTTTATCGACTTCTTCGACATCATGGGCGGCGCCCTGTTTGTCGATGGGGTGCACCACCTGCTGGGGCTGATCAATGCCCCCGAATGGTTGGGCGCCATTCTGGCTGACGGCTTCGGGGTTGGTTTGCAGACCGTGGCCACCTTTATTCCGGTGATTGGTTGCCTCTATCTGTTCCTCGCGGTACTGGAGAGCTCCGGCTATCTGGCCCGCGCCGCCTTCGTGGTGGATGCCCTGATGCGCCGCCTCGGCCTGCCGGGCAAGGCGTTCGTGCCGATGCTGATGGGCTTTGGCTGTACCGTCCCCTCGGTGATGGCGACCCGTACCCTCAACTCCGAGCGGGAGCGGCTGATGACCTCCGCCATGGCCCCCTTCATGTCGTGCGGTGCCCGTCTGCCGGTTTACGCCCTGTTTGCGGTGGCCTTCTTCCCTGAATCAGGCCAGAACCTGGTGTTCGGTCTCTACCTCATCGGTATTCTGGTGGCGGTGCTCACTGGCCTGCTGCTGCGCAATACCCTGCTGCCGGGCAAGAGCGACTCCATGGTGATGGAGATGCCGGATTACGAGTGGCCGCGTCCGGTCAACGTTGCCATCAAGACCTGGCAGAAGCTCAAATCCTTCGTCTTTGGCGCCGGTAAAACCATCGTGCTGGTGGTTGCCGTGCTGAGCGTGCTTAACTCCCTGGGTACCGATGGCAGCTTTGGCCATCAGGAGCAGGAGAGCTCGGTCCTTAGCAAGATCAGCCAAGCGGTGACCCCGGTGCTGCACCCCATCGGTGTGCGCGATGACAACTGGCAGGCTACGGTCGGTATCGTCACCGGTATCTTCGCCAAAGAGGCGGTGGTCGGTACCCTCAACAGCCTCTACGCCGGTGGTGGCGCAGATGAAGAGGAGGCGAGCGAGTTCTCGCTGGTGGCCAGCTTCCATGAGGCGATCGATGCCGTGGCAGCCAATCTGGCGGAGATCAACCCGAGCGACCCTATGGGGCTTGATGTTGGCAACCTCGACGACCAGAAAGCTGCCGCCGAGGCGCAGGAAGTGGATGTCTCCACCTACGGCAACATGCAGACCCACTTCGATGGGGCGGCTGGTGCCTTTGCCTACCTCTTGTTCGTGCTGCTCTACATGCCTTGCGCCGCCGCCATGGGTGCCCTGGTGCGGGAAACCGGTCGCCAGTGGGCCCTCTTTACCGCGGCCTGGTGCAACTATATGGCCTTTATGTGCGCGACCCTCTTCTATCAGGTGGCCACCTTCGCCGCTCATCCGGAGCAGAGCCTGTTCTGGATCGTCAGCTATGGCCTCTCTCTGGTACTGCTCTGGTGGGCCGGTCGCCGTCACGGTGACATCGTCGCCCGCAAGGTGGTGACCTTATGATCCTGCGCGAGCTGGGGGATTACCTCGCCGCGCAGCAGAAGGTGAGCCGGCGTGATCTGGCTCGCCACTTCCACACCTCGGAAGATGCGGTGGAGGCCATGCTCGGCGTCTGGATGCGCAAGGGGCGGGTCATCAAGCGCGAGAGTCGGGTCTGTGGTGGCAGTTGCTGCGGCAAGAGCGAGGAGGTGATGTTCGAGTGGTGTGACGCGGGCCAGATTGGCATCAAGATCCGCTAAACGACTACCCAACCTCATCACCAAACATCGAACAATAAAAAACGGCAGGCCCTGCTTTAAATGAGGGTCTGCCGTTTTTATTGCTGCACACTGGCGGGATCAGGCGCTCTGGCGAGCCTCGCTCAGCAGTGCCAGCGCCGGTTGGGCGTTGTTCGGCATCAGCCGGTAGGCTTTGTGGTGTTTGACCAGGGTGGTCTTCTTGTTGCCCTGGCTCAGCAGCAGGCCGTGCTTGAAGGCCGCCTCGGCCAGCACCTGCTCATCACCGCGCACATAGAGGGTGAGGGGTTTGACAAGCTCACCGTCCTCGATATGGCCTTCATATTCGCTATGGCTTACCACCAGACTCGCTTGACCGCCCGATTGCAGGCGCAGCTTGGCGTTCACCTCGCTCTCGGTCAGCACCAGCCAGCCTGCCGCCGTCAGATCCTCCAGCAGGGCCGCCAGCTTGGCTCCCAATTGCTGCGGATTGGTCATGGCGCACTGGTATTGGAAGGCGATGCGCTCCAGCAATCCCTTGAGATCGGCGCCCGCACCCAGCGTGCGGCCAAGCTGCACCCAAGCTTTCAAATCTTCCATCACCAGACGGGAGAAGCGCTTCTCCTTGAGGGAGTCGGCCATCCAGGTGCAGAGAAAGTGGCTCTCTTGCGCCGGAGTGCGCTTGCCCGCCTTTTGCTCGGCGGTGCGGGCCAGTTCGGCCAGGCTCTGGGTGGCCATCTCGAGCAGGGCCTGATTGTAGGTCGGAGAGGTCATAAGCAATCCTTGAGTTGACCACCAGGGGTCAACACCGATGACAGAGATGGCAAAGGCGCCAGTGGCGCCTTTGCGGTTCAATAGAGCAACTGTCCGCCTTATTTCGGCTGGCGGGGCTTCTTGGCGGCGGCCAGACGCTTGAGGCGCTGACCCTGCAGCTTGGCTTCGGCCATCACCTGGGCCACGGCGTTATCTTCACGCTGCGGACGCTTGCCGAAGCGGCGACGCTCCTGCAGCTGTTTGATCAGCTCGTCACGGCTGCTCACCTCATAGCCCGGTACCATGATGCGGCGGATCTTCTGGCCGATCAGGGCCTCGATCTCCAGCAGGGTACGCTCCTCTTCACGGCTGACGAAGGAGATGGCCATGCCGCGCTTGCCGGCACGACCGGTACGGCCGATGCGGTGCACGTAATCTTCCGCCAGGAACGGCAGATCATAGTTGACCACGTACTCCAGATCCGGAATGTCCAGACCACGGGCTGCCACCTCGGTGGCGACCAGTACCCGTACCTTGCCTTCCATGAATTCGCGCAGGGCGCGGCGACGGTTGCCCTGGGCCTTCTCGCCATGGACAACGGCGGACTTGATGCCGTCGAGGTTCAGCTCCTCGACCAGCACATCACAGCTCTCGCGGGTACTGGCGAACACCAGCACCTGCTGCCAGTTCTGCTTGCCAATCAGCTCGGAGAGCAGCTCGCGCTTGCGCTTCTGCTCGACCGGATAGACGGTGTGGCTGACGGTGTCGGCGGTGGAGTTCTGCTTGTTGACGCTGACGATCTGCGGTCTGTCCAGCATCAGGTTGGCCAGCTTCTTCACCGCGTCGGAGAAGGTGGCGGAGAAGAGCAGGTTTTGACGGGTCTTGTTGACCGCTTGCAGGATCTTCTGCACATCGGCACTGAAGCCCATGTCGAGGATGCGATCTGCTTCATCCATCACCAGACACTCCACGGTGGAGAGGCTGAGGTTGCAGGCGGTGAGGTGCTCCAGTAGACGGCCCGGGGTGGCCACAATGATGTGAGCGCCCGCTTTGAGCTTCTTGGCCTGCACGTCCTGCTTGCCACCGCCGACGATGGTGATGGTGGTGACATCGAGATACTTGGCGAAGTCATTGATGTTGCTCGCCACCTGAGCCGCCAGCTCGCGGGTCGGGGTCAGGATCAGCACCCGGGCGTTGGAAGGCTGGACCGGCGCCGGATTGTCTACCAGACGCTGCAAGATGGGCAGGGCGAAGGCGGCGGTCTTGCCGGTACCGGTCTGGGCGCTGGCCAGCACATCGCGGCCACGGCGAATGGCCGGGATCGCCTGTTGCTGCACAGGGGTCATCTCCTGATAACCGCACTCCGAGACTGCGCGCAAAATCTCGGGGGCAAAATCGAATGCTTCAAATCTCATATCGGTTTCCTGTGATCCAACTGGATTGTGTTCGGCTTGACAAGCCGGCATGGGCGAACGGTCGCGGATTGCCACTGGTGGCCGACCCTGATAAAGCATCAGCGCAGCCTGAAAATGGCGGGCGCGAAGTGTAACAGATAGGCGCAGCAAATTCTGCCTCAATTGGCCAGAGTTTTTTATCGGTTTTTTTAACCGGCGCAAGGTTTTGGTCGCCGCCATTTGACTCCAAAAATGCCAGCCGTAAGGATAGTGGCTATTGATAGTCATGAAAGGAGAGGGCGATGACCGGGTGCGAGCGCGGTTTGCCACTGCAGACGGCGAGGGCCAATACCCCCCTTGAGCGTCTGAAGCAGGCGCTGGAGCAGTTTGGCGAGCAGCACGACCTGGCGCAGACGGATCGCGCCGACAAGATGCTCAACATTACCCGCGATACCGGCGAGTTGCTGGCGGTTTTGGTGCAGACCCGCGGGGCGCAGGCGGTGCTCGAGATCGGCACCTCCAACGGTTACTCCACCCTCTGGCTGGCCGAGGCGGTGGCCCGGCTCGATGGTCATGTCACGACCATCGAACGGGATGAGAGCAAGCGGGCACTGGCGCAGGCCAATTTCGAACAAGCCGGTCTTGCCGGGCGGATCACCCAGCTGGCCGGGGAGGCGGGAGCGCTGTTGCCCACCCTGCCATCGGCGGGCTTCCCGCTCATCTTTCTTGATTCCGATCGCCGGCAATACCGGGTGTGGTGGCCGCAGTTGCAGCGTCTCTTGCCCCCGCGCGGCTTGCTGGTGGTCGATAATGCCATCTCTCATCGGGAGGAGCTGGCGGAATGGATGGCTGAAGTGGCGCAGGATCCCCGTTTTGTCACCTCGCTGGTGCCGGTGGGCAAGGGGGAGTGGCTGGTGGTGAGAGTGTGAGCAACCTGAACATGAAGAGGGAGGTGGCAGTGATGAAACCGGTGGCAGTGGTGGAAGCTTACTGGCAGGCAATGCAGAGCAATGATTTTGCCAGAGCGGCGCGATGGCTGGGGGATGAGTTTGTCTGTGACTGGCCGCAATCGGGGGAGCGGATCCTCGGGCGCTGCAACTTTGTCGAGATCAATCGCCGTTATCCGGCCGCCGGGCCGTGGAGTTTCACCATAGTCCGCCTGCTGGCACAAGGAGACGAGGTGGTGAGCGAAGTGCAGATCACCGATGGGGTCGTGCATGCCCGGGCCATCACCTTTCATCGGGTCGAGGGCGATCGCATTGTGCAGCAGACCGAATATTGGCCGGAACAGTATGAGGCCCCCGCCTGGCGCCGTCCCTGGGTGAGCAAGCTAACCCGCACGCCAGAACTCGTCTAAAAAGAGCGCCGCCGGTCACTCTGATGGCTGGCGGTGTTTGCCATGTTCAAGCCATCCCACCCTCGTTATCCATTATTTCGCTAAATATCACCATATTTCATGGTTTGGACATGGGATATGGCGCGATATGTTTTGCCTAAGCCAGCTCGATATTTGCAAGGCATACATCTGAGTTTTTAGATATTTGCATCATCCATGCAAGAGACGGTTTCATTAATATGGTTGTCGTTGGCGACTCATGGGAAATAAAAATATAACGAGGTAAATAATATGAACAAGTGGCACACTCTCTTTTTACTGGCATCCCTTCCGTTGACCTTGGTGACTTCTGCCGAGGCACAATCCTCCCTTGCGGCGATTCAGCATAGTGGCGTGATCAAGATTGGTACCGAAGGGGCTTATCCTCCGTTCACCTATCACGACAAGAGCGGCAAGCTGGTCGGCTTTGATGTGGAGATTGGCGAGCTGATTGCAAAAGGCCTTGGGGTGAAGCCGGAGTTTGTCGAAGGCAAGTGGGATGGTCTCATCGCCGGGGTGGATGCCAAGCGCTACGATCTGGTGCTCAACGAAGTGGCCATCACCCCGGAGCGGCTGAAAAAGTATGATTTTTCAGATCCCTACATCACCTCCAAAGCGGTGATCGTGGTGCACAGCGATAATCACAGCATCAACAGCTTTGCGGATCTGAAGGGTAAGAAATCATCCCAGTCCCTGACTAGCAACTTTGCTCAGCTGGCGAAATCCTCGGGCGCCGAGGTGGTCGCCACCGAGGGCTTCAACCAGTCACTACAGCTGGTGCTGACCGGGCGAGTGGATGCCACCATCAATGACAGCCTCTCGTTCCTCGACTTCAAGAAACAGAAACCGGATGCCAAATTGAGGGTGGCGGCGACCGAGGCGAAGGGGGATCAATCGGCAGTGTTGCTCGCCAAGGGACAGCCGGAATTGCTGGCCGCTATCAATCAGGCACTGCGCACTGCCAAACAGGATGGTAGCTACCAGAAAATATCTCTTAAGTATTTTGGTACTGATGTCTCGCAATAATATTGCCGGAAAATAATAACTAGCGAGGTAATTAACGTGCCAGCCTGGTTGCAGTTAATGATCGACTCTTTTTGGCCCCTGCTTAGAGCGGGGCTTATTTTTACCGTGCCACTGACCCTGATCACCTTTGTCTTGGGAATATTGCTCGGCTTGCTGGTGGCGCTGGCCAGATTATATGGCCCGACACCATTGGTGGCACTGGTTCGTTTTTATGTCTGGCTTATTCGTGGTACGCCGCTGCTGGTGCAGCTCTTTCTGATTTTCTATGGCTTGCCGAGTGCTGGCATTGTGCTGGATGCCTTCACCGCCGCGGTGATCGGGTTCACCCTCAACATCGGCGCCTACAGCTCTGAGATCATCCGTGCCACTCTGGCGGCGATCCCGAAAGGGCAGTGGGAGGCGGCCTATTCGATTGGCATGAACTGGCCCCAGGTGATGTGGCGGGTGATCCTGCCGCAGGCGGCGCGCATTGCGGTGCCACCGCTTTCCAACACCTTTATTTCGCTGGTGAAGGACACCTCGTTGGCGGCGGCAGTGACCGTGCCTGAGCTGTTTCAGGCGGCCCAGCGGCTCGCCTCTGTCACCTATGAGCCGCTGATCCTTTACATAGAGACGGCCATCATCTACCTGCTGTTTAGCTCGGTGCTCTCCACCTTGCAAGACCGGCTGGAGCGCAAGTTGACCCACAAAGAGACCCGGGAGGTCGCCCTATGATCCGGTTGCGTGGTATCGAGAAGCAGTTTGGCGGGCAGCGGGTGCTCAAGGGGATCGATCTTGCCATGGTGGCGGGCAGTGTGACCGCCCTGATTGGCCCCTCGGGCAGTGGCAAGAGCACCCTGTTGCGCTGTGTCAATGTGCTGGAGCGGCCGGATGCGGGGCACTTGGTGTTGGGGGGGAGCGAACTCGATTTTTCTCACCATCTGCCTCGCCAGAGCGTGCAGGCATTGCGCCAGCAGACCGGCATGGTATTCCAGAATTTCCAACTGTTCCCGCACATGACGGTGCTGGAAAACGTGATTGAGGGGCTGGTGACCGTGTTGAAGTGGCCAAGAGCGAAAGCGGAGGTGCGCGGCTTGCAACTGCTCGACAAGGTGGGGCTCAGGCACAAGGCCGAGGCGGTGCCTGCCACCCTCTCCGGTGGCCAGCAGCAGCGGGTTGCCATTGCGAGGGCGCTGGCGCCATCGCCCAAGGTACTGCTCTGTGATGAACCCACCTCGGCGCTGGATCCCGAGCTTGCCCAGGAGGTGGTGACGGTGCTGCGCCAGCTGGCCCGCGAGGGAACCACCATGCTAATCGCCACCCACGATCTGCGGCTGGCCGCCCAGATAGCGCAGCAGGTGATCTTTCTGGAGGCGGGTGAGGTGGTGGAAGCAGGCAGTGCACGCCAGATGTTCACCACTCCCAAGCGGGCGCGTACCTTCGAGTACATCTCCACCCTCACCGAGCGGTTGCCGGAGAGCTGGAGCATCTAGCCGCTCCCCGGACGGGAGCGATAGGTGATAAGTCGCCAGCGAGAACACCGAGCCTTAAATTCCTAGCCTCAAAAGAAGAGCCCCGCATTGGCGGGGCTGATTGTGAAAGTGCATCAGGGTCTTGGCCGGTCGGATCAGACCGCCAGATAGTCCATGATCCCTTCGGCCGCTTTGCGCCCTTCGTAGATGGCGGTCACCACCAGATCGGAGCCGCGTACCGCGTCGCCACCGGCGAACACCTTGGGGTTGCTGGTCTGGAAGGCATACTCCGCCTGCTCGCGGGCCTTGATGCGATCCCGGTTGTCGAGCTCGATGCCGAACTCCGCCATCCAGGGCTGGGGGTTGGGCTGGAAGCCAAACGCCATCACCACTGCATCGGCGGCCAACACCTGCTCTGAGCCCTCGATGACCACCGGATTGCGGCGGCCATTGGCATCGGGTTCACCCAGCTCGGTGCTCACTACTTTGATGCCGACGGTGCGACCGCTGGCATCCAGCTCGACCGCTACCGGTTGCAGGTTGAACATGAACTCAACCCCCTCCTCGCGGGCGTTTTTCACCTCCCGCTTGGAGCCCGGCATGTTCTCCTCGTCGCGGCGATAGGCGCAGATCACCTTGGCGGCTCCCTGACGGATGGCGGTACGCACGCAGTCCATGGCGGTATCGCCACCGCCCAGCACCACCACCTGCTTGCCGGCGAAGTCGATGTAGTCGGCTTGTGCCTTCTCGAACCCCAGCAAGCGGTTGGCGTTGGCGATGAGGTAGGGCAGGGCGTCATAGACGCCCGGCGCCTCTTCGTTGGCAAAGCCACCCTTCATGTACTTGTAGGTACCGACCCCGAGGAAGACCGCATCGAACTCGCCGAGCAGATCGGCGAAGGTGATGTCCTTGCCCACTTCGGTCTCGAGACGAAACTCCACACCCATCCCCTGGAAGATCTCGCGGCGACGCTGCATCACCTCTTTTTCCAGCTTGAAGGAGGGGATACCGAAGGTGAGCAGGCCGCCAATTTCGGGATATTTGTCAAACACCACCGGGGTGACGCCGTTGCGTGCCAGCACATCGGCACAGGCAAGACCCGCCGGGCCGGCGCCAATAACGGCGACCCGCTTGCCGGTCTTGACCACGTTCGAGAGGTCGGGCTTCCAGCCCATCTCGAACGCCTTGTCGGTGATGTACTTTTCGATATTGCCGATGGTCACCGCACCGAAGCGATCGTTGAGGGTACAGGAGCCCTCGCAGAGGCGATCCTGCGGGCAGACCCGACCGCACACTTCCGGCAGGCTGTTGGTCTGGTGGGAGAGCTCCACCGCCTCCAGAATGCGCCCCTCTTTGGCCAGTTTCAGCCAGTTGGGGATGTAGTTGTGGACCGGACACTTCCACTCGCAATAGGGGTTGCCGCACTCGAGGCAGCGATCCGCCTGCATCTGTACCTGCGGCTGATTGAAGGACTCGTAGATCTCCACAAACTGGATTTTGCGGATCTTGAGCGGCTTCTTGGGCGGGTCGACCCGCTGGACATCGATAAACTGAAATACGTTCTGGCTCATAGGGTTCCCTCCTTATTGCGCCTGGATTCTGAGTTCTGCACTGGAACGGCTGGTGTGACCCAGCAGCGATTTCACGTCGCTGGACTTGGGTTTGATCAGCCTGAACTTGGGCACATAGGAGTCGAAGTTGGCCAGGATCTCCTCGGCGCGCGAGCTGCCGGTCTCATTGAGGTGCGCCGTGATGATGCCGCGCAGGTGCTCCTGATGGATGGCGAGATCCGCCACGTCCAGCAGTTCCACCAGCTCGGGGTTAGTGCGCTTGGCGAAGTTGCCGCACTCGTCGAGCACGTAGGCAAAGCCGCCGGTCATGCCCGCCGCAAAGTTGACGCCGGTCTGACCCAGTACGGTGACGATGCCGCCGGTCATGTATTCACAACCGTTGTCGCCAATTCCCTCGACCACCGCCAGGGCGCCGGAGTTGCGCACCGCGAAACGCTCGCCGGCAGTGCCAGCGGCGTAGAGTTTGCCGCCGGTGGCGCCGTAGAGGCAGGTGTTGCCGATGATGGCCGCTTCATGGGATTTGAACGCCACGCCGACATGGGGCTTGATCACCAGCTTGCCGCCGGTCATCCCCTTGCCCACATAGTCGTTGGCGTCACCGGTGAGGATCATCTCGAGGCCGCCTGCGTTCCAGACGCCGAAGCTCTGGCCTGCGGTGCCGTTGAAGTGCACCTTGACCGGATCGGCCGCCATCCCCTGATTGCCGTGACGTTTGACTATCTCACCCGAGAGGCGCGCACCCACCGAGCGGTCGGTGTTGCGAATGTCGTAGCGGAACTCGCCGCCGCTTGAGGTTTCCACCGCTTCCAGCAGATCTTCCACCATCTTGAGGTTGAGCGGCCCCTTGTCGAAGGTGGGGTTGTGCTGCTGGCTGAACAGGCTGGAGCCTGCCGGAGCAACCGGACGGGCCAGAATGCCGGAGAGATCCAGCTTGGCCTGACGAGCGGTGAGGCCGGGCAGGGCTTCCAGCAGATCGGTGCGGCCAATCAGGTCGGTCAGCTGGGTGACGCCGAGCTGGGCCATCAGCTCGCGGGTCTCCTCGGCGATGAACTTGAAGTAGTTCATCACCATCTCCGGCAGGCCGGTGAAGTGCTCGCGACGCAGCTTCTCATCCTGAGTGGCAACGCCGGTGGCGCAGTTGTTCAGGTGGCAAATACGCAGGTATTTGCAACCGAGCGCCACCATGGGGCCGGTGCCAAAGCCGAAGCTCTCGGCGCCGAGGATGGCCGCCTTGATGATGTCGAGGCCGGTCTTGAGGCCGCCATCCACCTGCAGTCGCACCTTGTGGCGCAGACCGTTGGCGACCAGCGCCTGCTGGGTCTCGGCCAGGCCCAGCTCCCACGGGGAGCCGGCATATTTGACCGAGGTGAGGGGGCTCGCGCCAGTGCCACCGTCATAACCGGAGATGGTGATGAAGTCGGCATAGGCCTTGGCCACGCCGCAGGCGATGGTGCCGACGCCAGGCTCGGAGACCAGTTTCACCGACACCAGACAGCTTGGGTTGATCTGCTTGATGTCGAAGATGAGCTGGGCCAGATCCTCGATGGAGTAGATGTCGTGGTGCGGCGGCGGCGAGATCAGGGTCACGCCGGGCACGGAATAACGCAGCTGGGCGATCTGGGCGGTGACCTTGTCACCGGGCAGCTGGCCACCTTCGCCGGGCTTGGCACCCTGAGCCACCTTGATCTGCACCACATCGGCGTTCATCAGGTAGTGGGGGGTGACGCCAAAGCGGCCGGAAGCTACCTGCTTGATGCGGGAGTTCTTCTCGGTACCGAAGCGCTTGGGATCTTCGCCACCTTCGCCGGAATTGCTCTGACCGCCGAGGCGGTTCATGGCGACAGCCAGTGCCTCGTGGGCCTCAGGACCGAGGGCGCCGATGGACATGGCGGCGGAGTCGAAGCGGGGGAACAGCTTGTCGGCCGGCTCAACCTGATCCAGCGCGACCGGATTGTCGACCTTCTTCAGGGCCAGCAGGTCACGCAGGGTAGAGACCGGGCGCTCGTTCACCAGGCGGGCGTACTCCTTGTAATCGGCATAGTTGCCGGAGCGCACCGCGGTTTGCAGGGTCTGCACCACATCCGGGTTGTAGGTGTGGTACTCACCGCCGTGAACGAACTTGAGCAGGCCGCCGTGGGCAAGAGGCTTGCGGGCCAGCCAGGCCTGACGGGCGAGCTTGAGCTGATCCTGCTGGATGTCGGCAAAGTCGGCGCCCTGAATACGGCTTGATACGCCACGGAAACAGGTCTCGACCACGGCTTTGGCCAGACCCACCGCTTCAAACAGCTGGGAGCAGCGGTAGCTGGCGACCGTGCTGATGCCCATCTTGGACATCACCTTGTAGAGCCCCTTGTTGATGCCGTTGCGGTAGTTGACCATCGCCTGGCGCAGGGACATGGTGAGCACGCCCTCTTCAACCTGTTTGGCCAGGGTTTCGTAAGCGAGATAGGGGTAGATGGCGGTCGCGCCAAAGCCCAGCAGCACCGAGAAGTGGTGCGGGTCACGGCAGCTTGCAGTCTCCACCAGAATGTTGGCGTCGCAGCGCAGGTTGTTGTCCACCAGGGTGCGCTGTACCGCGCCCACCGCCATGGCGGCCGGGATCGGCAGGGTATCGATGCTGATGTCGCGATCCGACAGCACCAGCAGCACGGTACCGCTCCTGGCGGCAGTCTTGGCCTCCTCGCAGATGCGCAGGATGGCGGCCTCCAGCCCCTCTTCGGGCTTGAAGTTGAGGCTGATCACCTTGTGCCGGTAGTACTCCCCTTCCAGAGCCAGCAGCTGGTGGAAGTCGGAGTAGAGCAGGATCGGTGACTGGAACAGCACCCGGTGGGCGTGGCCGAAGGTCTCGTTGAAGACGTTCTGCTCGCGACCGATACAGGTGGCGAGCGACATCACGTGGTTCTCCCGCAGCGGATCGATGGGCGGGTTGGTCACCTGCGCAAACATCTGGCGGAAGTAGTCATAAAGGGTGCGTGCGCTGGAAGAGAGTACCGCCATCGGGGTGTCATCCCCCATGGAGCCCACCGCTTCCTGACCATTTTCACCGAGAACCCGGATGATCTGGTCCAGCTCCTCGAAGGAGTAGCCAAACAGCTTCTGATAGGTTTTAAGTTGGTCGTCGGAGAATTCGCGGCTACCGGTCTGGCTATCGTCCATCTGCTCGAAGGGGACCAGTCGGCGGCAATGTTTGTCCATCCACTGCTTGTAGGTGTGGCGGGTCTTGAGATCGTCATCGATCTCGAAGCTGGTCCACACCTTGCCGTTGCTGGTATCCACCACGAACAGCTCGCCCGGGCCGACCCGGCCCTTCTCCAGCACTTCGTCCGGGGTGTAGTCCCAAGTGCCAACTTCGGAGGCGAGGGTGATGAACTTGTCCTTGGTGATGACGTAGCGGGCCGGACGCAGGCCGTTTCTGTCAAGGGCGCAGGTGGCGTAGCGGCCATCGGTCATGACGATACCAGCGGGGCCATCCCACGGCTCCATGTGCATGGAGTTGAAGTCGTAGAAGGCGCGCAGGTCGTCATCCATGTTCGGGTGCTTTTGCCATGCAGGCGGGATCAACAGGCGCATGGCGCGGAACAGGTCCATACCACCGGCGAGGAAGAGATCCAGCATGTTGTCGAGGCTGGAGGAGTCAGAGCCGGTGGTGTTGACGAAGGGAGCCGCTTCCTGCAAATCGGGAATGAGCGGCGTCGCAAATTTGTAGCTGCGCGCTTTGGCCCACTGGCGGTTACCGGCGATGGTGTTGATCTCGCCGTTGTGGGCCAGATAGCGGAACGGCTGGGCCAGCGGCCAGCGCGGGCTGGTGTTGGTGGAGAAACGTTGGTGGAAGACGCAGATGGCCGCCTGCATACGGATGTCGGCGAGATCCAGATAGAAGCGCGGCAAGTCCACCGGCATGCACAGCCCTTTATAGACGGTGACCAGGTTGGAGAGGCTGACCACATAGAAGTAGTCGTCGTTGACGCGCTTTTCGATGCGGCGACGCACGATATAGAGACGGCGCTCGAGATCCTTGTCGACCCAGCCGGGCGGGGCGTTGACAAAGACCTGTTCAATGCTGGGCAGGGAGGCTTTGGCGATGGTACCCAGTACGTTGGTATCGACGGGCACCTTGCGCCAGCCGACCAGACTCAGGGTCTCTTTTTCCAGCTCTTCGTCGATGATGTCGCGGGTCTGCTGGGCCAATACGGGGTCAGGGTTGAGAAACAGCATGCCGACCGCATAGTTGCGGCCAAGGTGCCATCCCTTCTCCTCGGCGACAGCTCTGAAGAAGCTGTCCGGTTTTTGCAGCAGCAGACCGCAACCATCGCCGGTCTTGCCATCGGCGGAGATCCCGCCGCGGTGCTGCATGCGAGCCAATGCTGACATCGCGAGACGGACAAGCTTGTGGCTGGCTTCCCCTTCCATGTGGGCCAATAGGCCGAAGCCACAGTTATCCCTCTCCAGCTTTGGATCATATAGTGACATTGCATTTCTCCCTTGCTCGGCCTTGTATCGCACAGTCATCACCTGACTGCATAAATTGCGATTGGCTCTTGTGGTTCCGTCTGCCTGACGTGGCGAATCTCCAAACTAATGGGATTTTCTGGCGAGGTCAATCGCAGGTCAGGTTTGTCTTCATGGTTACATTCGCATAACAAAATGTCGGGTTAGGGGGATTTGCTCGCAGTTATGTAGTTTTTATTCTGTATAGTTTGATTTTGTTGGTTAAATATATCGTCATTGACGGGCTCAATGGTGTGCTCGGCGACGATGGGCGAATGTAGTAATTTTACCAACCCGATGTGGCTGACAGCGGAAGGGATCACATTTTCAATATCCCATGCTTGCAATTGTGTGCTGTCGGGTCTCTTTGAATTTTTCATTGTTCAACAGTGGGTTATCAGGTCTCATTTTCATATGGATGTTTACTGTTTGAATCGTCAAAGAACAGTAAAAATCCTTTTTTTGCGCTTTTTCTCTATATTTATTCAAAATTGGTCGGGTATTTATATGTTTTACTCTCTCCGCTAGCTTGATCCAGCTCAGCCCCTGTTTTGCGCAAGCTCGTACAATGGCGCTCCTTTAGCGGAGGTGTCATGCAGTTACACGAACTCGTCAATACATTCGGTCAGGATCTCAAGCAGCGTCATGGTCAGAAGATCCACAAACTCTCCATCCACGGGGCCTTCACCTGCCCGAACCGTGACGGCACCCTGGGCCGTGGTGGCTGCACCTTCTGCAACGTTTCCTCTTTTGCCGACGAGTCGGCTCAGCAACTCTCAGTGGTGCAACAACTGCTGGCTCGCCGGGACGAAGTCACCCGTGCCAAGCGCTATCTTGCCTATTTTCAGGCCTATACCAGCACCTATGCCGAGGTCGAATATCTGCAGCGGATGTATGAAGAGGCGCTGTCGGTGAGCGATATGGTGGGGCTCTGTGTGGGCACTCGCCCCGATTGCGTGCCGGATGCGGTGCTGGATCTGTTGGCGGGCTATCAGGCCCGGGGCTACGAGGTGTGGCTGGAGCTCGGGCTGCAAAGCGCCAACGACAAGACTCTGCAACGGATCAACCGCGGCCACGGTTATGCCGCCTATGAGGATGCGGTAAGACGTGCCCATCAGCGCGGCATCAAGGTATGTGCTCATCTGATCGTCGGCCTGCCGGGCGAGGTGTCGATGGACAGCCTCGATACCCTGCATCGTATCGTTGGGACCGGTGTTGAGGGGATCAAGCTGCATCCGCTTCATGTGGTAGAGGGCAGTACTCTTGGCAAAGCGTGGCAAGCGGGGCGGCTTGAGGTATTGACGCTGGAGCAGTATGTGGAAGCCGCTGTCGCCATGATCCAGCACACACCACCCGAGGTGGTGTATCACCGGATTTCGGCATCGGCGCGCCGCCCAACCCTGCTTGCTCCCGCCTGGTGCGAGAATCGCTGGACTGCGATGGCGGACATTGCACGAGCACTCTCCTTGAGTGGCCCTCAGGGTCATGCACTGGGAAGACCCTTCATACTTCCTGACCTATAATTGAGTTCGTAATTATTATTTTCACGTAAAACATAGGGTTATATAAAAAGTTCATACCATAAACTATAGTTTTGGTACCTGCAGGTTGATATAGTGATGCGCCACAATAAATGCCATTATCAATTAACACCTCCATTTACCTGAGGGAGGCGTCGGCATGATGCCCACAGGCTGGTTTTACCAATCATCATGCAAGGAAAATTGGTGGTGAGTGTCACGATGTATCCGGATAGGTTTATTCCCTGATCAGGCTCATCTGTGGGAGGGGGCTCGTTTTTAGAGTCGCTATAGCAGGAAAATATGAGTGATACCCCTCTCGTATCGACCTTATTAATGCAGTGACGGGATGCTATGCAAGCAGAAACAAGTCGTATCGATGAGTTATTGGAGTGTCTGGTCTTCTTGACCCGCTTTTATGGTGTGCCCAACAGCCAGGATGCCCTGACGACCGGGTTGCCACTGGTCTCCGGACGACTGACTACAGCACTCTTTTGTCGTGCTGCCGAGCGGGGCGGGCTATCTGCCCGTGAAGTGATCCAGCCGCTTGATCAGATCTCTCCCTTGCTGCTGCCCTGCGTATTGCAGATGCGTAACGGTGGCGCCTGTATTTTGCTGGAGTGGAACGAAGATCGCAGCCAGGGGAAAGTGATTTTCCCGCAGGCAGGTGATGCCGCCCAATGGCTGACTGCTGCCCAGCTGGGTGATGAGTATTTGGGGCGTCTCTTTTACGTTAAGAAGCAGTTCAAATTTGACGAGCGCTCTCCCAAGGTGCTGGAGACCCGTGATGGCCACTGGTTCTGGAGCACTTTGTTTGAATCTCGCGGAATCTATCGCGATGTGCTGATCGCCTCCATTCTGATCAACCTGTTTGCCATCGCTAGCCCCCTCTTTACCATGAACGTCTATGACAAGATTGTGCCCAATCTGGCATTTGATTCGCTCTGGGTGCTGGCGGTCGGGGCCATGGTGGTCTTTACCTTCGATTTTGTGATGCGGCAGTTGCGCAGTTACTTTATCGATATCGCTGGCAAAAAGTCTGATGTGCTGCTGTCCGCCAAGATTTTCGCCAAGGTGATGGGCATGCGGATGGAGTCTCGTCCCGCTTCCACCGGCGCTTTCGCCAAACATCTGCAGGAATTTGAATCGGTGCGGGAGTTTTTCACTTCCGCGACGGTTTCTACTCTTATCGATCTGCCTTTTGCCGTCTTCTTCCTTTTTATTATCTGGATGTTTGCCGGTGTGATGGTGGTGGTCCCCATCGTCGCCATGCTGATCCTGATCGCCTACAGCTTCTATATTCAAGAGCCGCTCAAAAAGTCCATCGAAGAGGGTTCCCGGCTGGCCTCTCAGAAAAATGCCAACCTGATCGAAAGTATTTCCGGGCTGGAAACGGTCAAAATCTTTGGCGCCGAGAGTCTGTTCCAGCACCGTTGGGAGCAGGCTGTTTCCCATATTTCCACCTGGGGTGTACAAACACGGCGAATTACCAACTCCATGTCGTCACTGGCCAGTTATATCCAGCAGGTGGTGACGGTCGGTCTGGTGATTGTCGGTGTTTACCAGATCTCCGAAGGCTTAGTCACCATGGGGGGGATGATTGCTGCCGTGATGCTCTCCAGCCGTGCCATTGCGCCCATGGTGCAACTCTCAGTGTTGTCGACCCGTTATAACCAGGCCAAGTCTGCACTGGATATTCTGGAAAAAATCATGCAAACCCCGGGTGAGCAGGAGGAAGGCAAGCAATATATCCATCATCCGGTGATTGCCGGTCGAATTGAATTCGAAAATGTTTCGTTCAAATATCCAGGAATGGAAACCAGCACCCTGCACCATATCAATTTGCGTATTCAGCCGGGTGAAAAGGTGGCAATTATCGGCCGGATTGGGGCGGGTAAAACGACCCTCGAGAAGTTGTTGATGGGGCTGTATCGGCCGACTGACGGTTCGGTCCGGATCGATGGTTTCGAAATAGACCAGTTGCCTCCCTCGGTGATTCGTCGCAATATCGGTTGTGTTCCCCAAGATGTCATTCTCTTTTTTGGTTCGGTGCGAGACAACATCATGCTGGGTAATCCGCTGGTGGATGACGTGAGAGTCTTGCGTGCTGCCAAGCGGGCGGGCGTCACCAATTTTACCAACCGTGATCCCAACGGATTGGATCGGCAGATAGGTGAGGGTGGCCGTCAGCTTTCCGGTGGCCAGCGTCAGTCGATCCTGCTGGCACGCGCCCTGCTCAATGATCCCCCCATTCTGGTGATGGATGAGCCTACCTCCAACATGGACAACCAGTCCGAGATGCAGGTCAAACAGGAGCTCGCCAGACTGGGCCCGGAAACCACCTTGATCCTCATCACCCACAAGACCTCGATGCTGGATGTGGCCTCGCGAGTTATCGTCATCGAGCAGGGACAGATTGTGGCAGATGGTCCCAAAGAGGTGGTGTTGCAGCAGTTGAAGGAAGGCAAGGTGCGCGTGCAGGAGGTGTCCCATGGTTAAGGGGCTCATGAACTGGTTAAAACGCAGCAAAAATGCGCCTTCCGGTGATGTATTGCCGGCACCCGAGCATCTGGAGTTTGTCGATGACGGCGCGGCAGCTGTGTTGCTTACTACCCCAACCGGTGCCCGCATCCTGTTATGGTGCTGTTTCCTCTTTTTCATGAGTGCCATCGTCTGGGCTGCCTGGGCCGAGCTGGATGAAGTCACCGTGGGTCAGGGCAAGGTGATCCCATCCCGCCAACTACAGGTGATCCAGAATCTGGAAGGGGGGATAGTCAAAGAGATCTTCGTCAAAGAGGGGGATATCGTCGAGAAGGGACAGCCGCTGCTGCGCATCGATGACACCCGTTTCCGCTCCGATTTTCGAGAGCGTGAGCAGGAGCTGGTCACTCTGAAAGGAGATATTGCACGGTTACGGGCCGAAATGGCCAGTGTTGAGGTTAAAAATGATCCCGCACTGGGGTGGCGTGAACAGGTAGTGGTGGGAGAAGCGCCAATTCAGTTCCCGGATGGCTATGAAACCGTCTTTCCCGAATATGCCAACCGTGAACGCTCGGTACAACGGGATCGCCTTAATAACCTGAAGAACCAGCTCTATATTCTTGGTCAACAGATCGAGCAGAAAGAGCAGGAACTGATTGAACTGAATGCCAAGATCCGCACAGTAAATCGCAGTGTGGATCTGGCCAGACAAGAGCTCAATATTAGCCGTCCACTGGCAAAAGAGGGTATAGTGCCTCAAGTGGAGCTAATTAAGCTGGAGCGGCAGGTCAACGAGATGCAGGGGGAGCTGGAGAGCAACCGTCTGCTGATACCAAAACTCAATTCGGTGTTGCGTGAGACTATTTCCAAGCGCAATGACATAGCGCTGAAATTCCGTGCTGACTCCCAGACGGAACTGAATGAGAAGCAGGGGCGACTTGGCCAGTTGTCAGAAGGGCAGGTTGGCTTGCGAGATAGGGTTGATCGGACCAGCGTGATTGCTCCGCTCAAGGGCACCATCAAGAAACTCAAGATCAACACCCTGGGCGGCGTGGTGCAGCCCGGCATGGATTTGATGGAGATAGTGCCGCTGGAGGACACCTTGTTGGTTGAAGCCAAGGTGTCGCCGAAAGATATCGCCTTCCTGCGACCGGGGCTGGATGCCATCGTCAAGATCACTGCCTACGACTTTACAATCTATGGAGGATTGCATGGCAAGGTTGAACAGATAAGTGCGGACTCGATCCAGGATGAGGAGGGGAACTCCTTTTATCTGGTTCGGGTGCGTACCGAGAAGAGTTACTTGGGCGATGAGCTTAACGCACTTCCCATCATCCCCGGTATGTTAGCCAGTGCTGATATCATTACTGGTAAAAAAAGTGTCCTAGACTATTTACTTAAGCCGATTTTACGGGCTAAGCAGTCGGCACTGAGAGAACGATAAGCCAACAATCTAAAAACAAAACATGACTGGAGATAACATGAAAAAAACGATTGTTGCCATGCTGGTCAGTGGCATCACCCTGATCCCTAGTTTGGGTCAGGCCCAGACTCTGGAAGAGTCGGTGGCACAGACACTCGCTACGCATCCCAAGATCAAGGAAGCGTTTGATCTCTACCAGGCACGCCTCTATCAGCATGATGGCGCCAAGGGTGGCTATTATCCAACGATCGATCTGCGTGGCGGCGTAGGCTATGAAAAGACTGACAGCCCTTCTACCCGGGCTGCTGGTTCAAACAGCAATATTGATGACTCCATGACTCGCAAAGAGGCTGGGCTCAGTTTGCGGCAGATGTTGTTTGATGGCTTTGATGTCAGCAACAACGTCTCCCGAACTGAAGCTGAAGCCAACGCCCAGCGTCTGGCGATGATCTCCGAAGCAGAGAATACCGCGCTGCGAGTGGCTGAGGTCTACCTCAATATGCTGCGCCAGCAGGAGATCCTGGAACTCTCCAAACAGAACCTGGAAACCCACGAACAGATCCGTAGCGACATTCAGAAACGGACTGATTCAGGGCTTGGTTCTACTGCTGATCAGACCCAGATTGATGGTCGTGTTGCCAGGGCCTACGCCAACCAAGCCGCCGCTGAAAACAACTACCGTGATGCGGAAAGCGAGTTTATTCGGGTGGTTAACGAGGTACCAAAAGATCTCGTTCAACCGGTACCTAATGCCGAGTTGGTCCCGGCTAGTCTCGATACTGCCCTGAAAACGGCGACAGAAGTTCACCCGACCCTGCTCTCATCCCTGCAAGATATTGAAGCGGCCAAGTATCAGCATGAAGGTGCTAAATCCGGTTTCTACCCTAACGTCACTTTTGAAGTGGACCAAAACTGGAATGAGGATATTGATGCCGTTAAAGGTCGCAATGACGATCTGACAGCTATGGTGCGGATGCGTTACAACCTGTTCCGAGGTGGTTCTGACGTAGCCGAGAGCAATGCAACTTCGGCACTGTACTCTCAGGCGAAAGACATTCATCTGAATGCATTTCGTCAGGTAGAAGAGGGAACCCGTTTGGCATGGAATGCGAAAGAGTCGCTGGCCAAACAGAAAACCTTCCTTAAAGAGCATGTGGATGCAAGCTACGATACCGTTCAGGCATACAAGAAGCAGTTTGGCTTGGGTCAGCGAACCTTGCTGGACGTATTGAACACCGAAAACGAATTGTTCGAAGCGCGTCGCAGTTATATCACTGCTGAGTATGATGCATTGCTGGCGGACTATCGCATCCTCAATGCGACTGGAAGTCTGCTCAACGCATTTAGCGTCAAGCAACCCGCTGAATGGCAGCCCAGGCAATAACCGTTTGCCAATGATCCCGCCGGGATAATGATGAACGCCAACATGGTGACTGCAGCTGGCAGTCACCATGTTTGGCTAAAGCAGGTGGTTGCGCGGTTTTTGAGGAGTGCAGAAGCAATCATGCAGCAGGCATATGACGTGACACTCCAGCGTGGTACCGGAGGCAGATGGTATGATCTCCTCAATAAATGGAGATACCGATCTCTACGTACTCTGCGCCACTCCTTATGGATCCTGCTGTTACCCTTCTCACTTTTGCTCTGTGCCAGCCAGCCTCTGCCACAGGAAGACCTCAACTTGATCAAGCGGGCGGAGCAGACCTATGGCGCCAGAGCTGGCAAGCGTGTAACCAGTTGGCGCATGCTGGTGATGGAAACGAAGGGAAAGGCACTGAGCGAGACGAAAAAGCTCGAAAGAGTGAACAACTTTTTTAATCAAATGCGCTTTGTTGATGACATCAAGTTGTGGCGCAAGAAAGATTACTGGGCAACCCCGCTCGAGTTTCTGGGAGCTGCCGGAGGAGATTGCGAAGATTTCAGTATTGCCAAATATTCCACACTACTGGAATTGGGGATCCCGGATGAAAAAATGCGGATGGTTTATGTCAAGGCCCTTGATTACAACCAGTTCCACATGGTGGTGGCATATTATGAGACACCCTCTTCGGTTCCGGTTATTTTGGATAATTTGATAGGCTCTATTCGACCCGCTACCCAACGGCGAGATTTGGTACCTATCTATAGTTTTAACGGTAGTCACTTGTGGTTGATGAAGGCGCGAGGCCAAGGGGAGCTGGCTGGCCAATCATCTCGCTTGGGATTATGGAATGATTTACGCAATCGCATGACATCGGGGCGATTGGCTAGGCCTGTGGTGAATTTGGATGATTAACCTATGACGCTTTATAGACAGTTATTGGCCACCATGTTGCTGTTGTTTGGACTATTGTTTGCAGCTACTTATTGGGTGCAATTCAATTCGACACGAACTTATCTGGCACAACAGCAGGAAACAACGGTAATCAACACCGCTACGTCACTGGGACTGGCATTAACCCCTTATCTTGAAAATGGCGACAAGGTGGGAGCTGAGTCGGTGATTAAGGCCATATTTGATGGTGGTTATTACCGTATGGTTCGTCTTGACCTGCTTGCGTCGAAAGATGTGATTGAAGAAGAAAACAGCAGCCGTATTCAAGGTGTACCTGACTGGTTTATTGAACTTGGCTTGTTTCCGGAAGTATCCAATGAGTCAATTCTGACGTCTGGCTGGCTGCAACTTGGCAAGCTCAAGGTGGTGGGCCACCCAGGACAAGCCTATCACGAACTGTGGGCAGGGATGAGCGAACTGGCGACCTGGTTTGTGATTGGATTTTTGGTAACCACGATCTTGCTTATGCGTGCACTTAATTTCCTGTTAAAACCGCTCAAGCAGATTTGTGAGCAGGCCGTCGAGATTGAATTGCATCATTTTGGGCATACCATTCCAGAGCCCAAGACCTATGAATTGAAGCAGGTTGTACAAGCGATCAACATCTTATCCGGAAAGTTGGCGGTGCAATTCAAAGAGCAGGCCGACGAGGCGGAGAAACTGCGTGAACGAGTTTATGTGGATGCCGTTTCTGGCTTGGGTAATCGAGCCTATTTTGTTGGTCAGGTTAATGCCTGGATTGCAGAATCTGGCCAAGGGGGCATCATGTTGGTTGCGGTAGATATGCTCGATGATATCTACCGTGATGAAGGTTTTGCTGCCCGTGATAATATGGTCAAATCTATAGCACAAATCTTACGCGAACAGCTTAAGGGATGGGATGGTGCAGCTGTGGCGCGGATATCAGCGACCGAATATGCTCTGCTCTGCCCGACAGATGATTTGGGTCAGCTTAAGGAGTTGGCAGAAATTATCAATTCTCGTATTGCTGATCTGGTCGTGAACCCAATGGCGGAGGGTAATCCTCTCTCCGTCATTGGTATTGCAGGCCGTGATGGTAATGATGATCTCTCAGTCCTGTTGACTAAAGCGGATAATGCACTCGGCAAGGCGCGTAATGAACGCCGTGGTGCTGTTGTCATGGAAGGGGGAGCCGAGCAGGGGTTGATGGGGCGCTTGGCATGGCGTGATTTGGTTCAGGATGCTATTTCGCATCACCTCTGGCGATTCAAGGCTCAGCCAGCTTGCCGATTTGATAACGGGGCCAGGTTGCATGCCGAGTTGTTTGCATCTATCTCTCGCGATGGCACGGACTATTTTGCCGGTCAGTTTTTGCCTGCCATCGAACAGTTCAAATTGGGGGGCGATTTTGATCAGGCAATACTTGATGCATGTGTTCCCTTACTGCACAAACAAGCGGATCTAGTGCTGGCAATTAATATAACGGCAGGTTCGCTTTGTTCGGATGAGTTTTTGACCTGGCTGACGCACTATCTGGTCGAACATGGCGAATTGAAAGAACGGCTGTTATTCGAGATACCCGAGGCAGCCATTATGAAGCACAAAGATCATGTGGCCGCTTTGGTAGGCGCATTGCAGGTCCATGGTTTCCAGTGGGGGGTTGACCACTACGGCCGTCACTTCCAGTCACTGGGCTATCTGGAGGAGTTAGCGCCTGCCTATGTCAAGGTGGATCACGGTTATACCAGTCAGGTCATGGAGCCGGGTGCTGACACCTCATTCTTGGCTGCAGTGTGCCGAGCTGCGCACAATGCCGGTGTGACCACCATTGCAACCCGCGTCGAAGATCAACATCAAGTGGAACTGCTTTCCAAGTTGCATATCGATGGTTATCAGGGATTTGTGCATCCTGCTTTCCCCTTGTCTTGATTGATATGTGCACTGTAGAAATGGCCCCGAATGGGGTCATTTTTTATATCAATACAATATATTTTTTGATTTTTTTATTATCAAATTAATATGGGTGCTATTTGGTTCCATTTTTATCGTTATGATTTTGATGAAGAAAAAATAACCTTTCGATTTTATTCTCTATATCGGTTTGAGGGCAGTCAAACCTATAGATTATTGCAACGGAAAAGCACGTTATCTCCCTCTACGGTGTAGACATCAAGATCTGTCACGTTGGAGCAATGGATATGCGCACCCAAATCATCGACAAGTCCGTGGTTGTCTCAGCTATCGAAGGGGATGTGGAGATTGTGCTGGCTGATGGCAGCAGTCGCCCCCTGCAAAAGGGGGAAATACTCCAGCCCGGTGCCAAATTGACCATAGCGGAGGATGCCAAGCTTGTTCTTTCCCCCTATGACGATACACCAGCGCAGAATGTACCCACCGGTTCCGAATTAGCAGAACCGGGACAACCGCAAGGTGGTGCCAGCACGGAGGGCGCTCCTTCTGACATTGCTGCATTGCAAGAGTCAATTTTGCAAGGCGTTGACCCGACGCAAAACTTTGAGGCTTCAGCAGCAGGTGGTGCACCTGCTGCCGGTGGTGGCGGTGGTATTGGCGGGGTAGCAGGAGCAAGCGGCAATGGTGGCTTTGTCACCATTGATAGAACCGGTGATGCGACCATTGCCGAGGCCGGTTTTGATACCAATTATCAGGCTGAACCCATTATCAACACTGAGCAAGCGGCTGAACCACTGTTAGAACCGGAGCCACTAACTAATCTCTTGTTGGATGAGAGTGAAGTATCTTCGATGGATGAAGATAACCCTGTCAGTGGTGATCTTTTGGCCAACAGCTCCAACCCGGATGGTCCCTTGGCTCAATCCATCATCAGCTATAGCTGGGGTAGTAATATTGATGTTCCCGCAGGTGTTACATCGACCCTTACTGGCATTGGTACGCTGATCATCAACAGTGATGGCTCTTTCACCTTTACCCCCGCTCCTGACTATTCTGGTGCAGTTCCTACAGTGAGTTATCTGGTCACCGATAGTTCTGATGTTGTTACTTCGACCTTGACACTGATAGTGACGCCACAAGGTGACCTCGACTTCAACGTCGAGGCGCTGAATGCGGGTGCGACCGAAACGGATGGCACGGTACAGGTGCTGCTGACCAACACGGTGAGTATCAGCGATGGCGACGGGTCAGAGACCTGGACCAGCCTGGTGTATACCTTCAACAATTTGCCTGCGAATACCACTGCAGTGGGTGGCACCCTGGTGGGTAACGTCCTGACAGTGAACGTGGTGGCGGGGGCATTGCCGCCGGCGTTCGGGCTGGTGTTCCCGGCGGACTATTCGACGGC